>JASFKL010000103.1:0-11508 GCA_050118655.1 Gammaproteobacteria bacterium
AGGCCGCATAAACTTGTGGATAGTAGAATGAAAATCAAACGCGTGTTTAGAAATCCAGTTTTTTGTGCGCGGCACAGTTTGTGTCCGAACGAAATCAGGAAAAATCTGCCTGCCAATCTCGAAAGATACCCCTTGAGCCATAGCTCTGGCTATTTTGTGCCGGATTTCCCCCGGGTTTCGTTCCCTTCATGCAATATGCAGGCTAGCCCGTGGCAGAGGAGTTAACCATCGCGCTTGCCAAGGGCAGGATTCTCGACGAGACCCTGCCGCTGCTGGCGCGCGCCGGGATCGAGCCCGACGAGGACCTCGCGTCCAGCCGCAAGCTGATCGTCGCGACCAACCACGAAAACATCCGCCTGGTGCTGATTCGCTCCGCCGATGTCGCGACCTACGTGCAATACGGCGCCGCCGACCTCGGTGTCGCCGGCAAGGACGTGCTCGAAGAACACGGCGGCGAGGGTTTGTACGAGCGGCTGGACCTGAAAATCGCCCCCTGCCGGATGATGACCGCGGGGTTCGCCGATCGTCCGATGCCGCGCACCCGCCTGCGCGTGGCGACCAAATACCCGCGGATCACGCGACGGTTTTTTCTCGACCAGGGACGGCAGGTCGAGTTGATCAAGCTTTACGGTTCGATGGAACTGGCGCCGATCGTGGGGCTCGCCGACGTGATCGTCGACCTGGTCGATACCGGCAATACCCTGAAGGCCAACGGGCTGGTGCCGCTGGAGCAGATCATGGATATCAGCTCCCGGCTGATCATCAACCGCGCCTCGCTGAAAATGAAGAACCGGGCTATCGAGGCGCTGGTCTCGAAGATCGAAAAGGCAGTCGAATGAAACTGGAAATTTCACGCTTGAACCGCGAGTCGAAAGACTTCTGGAATGAACTGGAAAAACTGCTGGCCTGGGAAGCCGTCGCCGACGATTCGGTTACCTCGGTTACCCGCGAAATCCTGCAGGCGGTGAAAACCGACGGCGACCGCGCATTGCTCGAATACAGTCGCCGCTTCGATCGCGTAGAAGCCGATTCGGTAGCCGAGCTGGAATTACCACCGGCGCGGCTCGAGCAGGCTTTTCGAGCCATCGATGCAGACGCTCGCGAGGCGCTGCAGCAGGCCGCGGCGCGGATTCGCGCCTATGCCGAGAGACAGAAACTCGAATCCTGGGAATATACCGAGAGCGACGGTACGCTGCTGGGTCAGCAGATTACTCCGCTCGATCGCGCCGGGCTCTACGTGCCCGGCGGAAAGGCCGCCTATCCCTCGTCCGTGCTGATGAACGCTATTCCCGCCAAGGTCGCCGGGGTGGGCGAGTTGATCATGGTGGTGCCGACCCCGCGCGGCGAGGTCAACGATCTGGTGCTCGCGGCCGCTCACCTTACAGGCGTCGACCGCTCCTTCGGTATCGGCGGCGCGCAGGCCGTGGCAGCGCTCGCCTACGGCACCGAAACCGTACCCGCGGTAGACAAGATCGTCGGCCCGGGCAATATCTACGTGGCCGCCGCCAAGCGCATGGTTTTCGGCCAGGTGGGTATCGATATGGTCGCCGGTCCCTCGGAGATCCTGGTCGTCTGCGACGGCGACACTGATCCCGACTGGATCGCGATGGACCTGTTTTCGCAGGCCGAGCACGACGAGGATGCGCAGGCCATCCTGGTATCCCCGGACGGCGCTTTCCTGGATCGCGTACAACAGAGTATCGAACGCCTGATCGAAGACATGCCGCGCCAGGGGATCATCGACCGCTCGCTGACTTCCCGCGGCGCGCTGATCCAGGTCGGCAGCCTCGAGCAAGCCGTCGAGGTCGCCAATTACATCGCCCCCGAACACCTCGAGTTGTCGGTCGACAATGCCGCCGAACTGGCGCGCTCGATTCGCCACGCCGGGGCGATTTTCCTGGGCCGTTACACGGCCGAGGCGCTCGGCGACTATTGCGCCGGGCCCAACCACGTCTTGCCGACCTCGCGCAGCGCGCGCTTTTCGTCGCCGCTCGGGGTCTACGATTTCCAGAAACGCTCGAGTCTGATCGGCTGTTCGGCCGACGGGGCGTCGACACTCGGCAAGGTCGCCTCGAAGCTCGCTCGCGGCGAGGGCCTGGTCGCCCATGCCTGCTCGGCCGAATACCGCATCAAGACGGGCGACGCCTGATCCGCCTGCCAGGCGCGCGTAATCCCGCCCCGGTACCGCGACGGGCGCCGGGTCAAAACAGGTAATAATATCCAGCGTAAATCGAGTAGATATAGTTGTCGTCGATTTCCGGCAGATCCGTCTTCGAGTACTCGATACCGAACGTGCCCTCGAAATTGAGCTTTTTGGTAACCCGGTACCTGAGCTTGATAGACGGCTTGAAGATGAGTTGTTCGACACCGGTATTCTTGTCTTTTCTCCGGTCCAGTTGCAGCCTCGGGTCGTAGTTTATCCGGCCGTAGCCGACGAACCGGGTGCGCGCTCTCAACGAGATGGTTTCACTATTGGTCGAGTCGGTCAGCCTGAGGCCGATACTGGCATAATCGTCGTCGAAGAACATGCCCTGAAAGGAATAGTCGATCGAGAGATCCTTGTCTTCGCTGGCCGGCGCGCCCTCGACGCCGCCCGAGGTAACCGTCGCGTCGAGATCGAGAATGGAAAAATCGACATACAGCTGGCGGTTGTCGTCCAGGCGGTAGCTGGCGCCGAGGTAAGCATACCGGCTGGTGCTGGTGCGGTCTTCGGCGAGTTGGTAAATCTCGTCTTCGCTGAACAGGTTGCCGAGTTCTTCGAGGGTTTCCACCGGCTGTCCCTGCAGGGCGTTGACCGTCGACAGGATCGGCGAATAACCCCGGACCAGGTTCAAGTTCAGCGCCCATCGTTCACCAAGCCTGTAGTTCGAATACAGCGACAGGTTGTTGAATTTTTCGAAGAAGATATCGTAGTCGATCATTCCGTAGACGAAGCTGCTGTCGTTCTGGAATCTGATCTCGGTACCCGCGGCCTGGCGATCGGTCAGCCCGTATATTTCCTGGTTGATCAGATATAAATCGACATCCAGCGAGACCCCGGGGCTGAAGTTAAGGTTGACGCCTGCGAAAGGATGATCTTTTTGCAGGCTGTCGAACGACGACTCCACGAGGTAACCGTAGGCATAGCTCAAGCGGTAATCCAGGTGCGACAAATCCCTGAAGACGATCCCGTCGAAGCGGCCGTAAACGCCCGTCAGGGTGCGGGTCTGGCGGCCTCCGATGATGCTGAAGTCGTCGCGCGCATACTCGATGCTGGCTTTCGAGACCCTCGATTCCCTGATCTCTTCGAGGTAATCGTCGACCAGCCCGGCATCGAGCTGGAATACCAGGCTGTCGGTGTCGCTTTGCCGCTGCAGGTACAGGTCGACATCGCTGATCAGCGCCCGGTTGACGTCGCTCGGGGCTTCGTCCGGTAAGTCGATCCGGTCGTCCTGATAGTACTGTTGCGCGAAGCCGCGGAAATCCCATCGGCTTTCGGCTTTCTCCTTGCTGACCCGGAGGTGTTCTTTCGGGACCTGGTCCATGGTGAGGATACCATCGAGCCGGGCCTGAACACGGGTCGCTATGTCCGGCGGCGGCTGTGTATCCAGTAGCGCCTCGTACAATACTACCGCCTGCGCGAACCTGGCCTGGCGTTCGCGCGTGATACCCGCCAGTTCGAGCGCCTCGCGCGCCTGATCCACATTACCTGTCGCGGTAACCTTGTCGGTTATCGCGATCACCCGGTCGTAGTTACCGTCGATGAATTCCTGGCGCGCCAACTGCAACAGGCCTGCCGCCTCGGCGGAACCCGCCCTGGCGGGGGATGTGGCGGCCGGGGGCGCAACGGGCACATCGGTAGTCCCGCTGCCCGCGGTCCGACGCGACTCCTGGATCTTACGCGCGAGTTGCTTCATTTCGTCGCTGTCGCGTTTGTAAATCCAGGCGTCGGGATAGGAATCCTTGAAGCGTTGCAGGGCAATGCGTGCCGTATTGGCATTGGTGAAATTTCCCACCACCAGCCTGTAGAAAGTCTGCTCCTGCACCTTTACCCGGGTCTGGTAGACGAAGTGCTGCTGCAGCAAACGGTTATTATCCGCCGGTAGCATATTGAAGCGTCGACGACTCGATGCGATAACGATGGCGTAGGGATTGATGTTCCTGGCCGGCGGCGCGGCGGTGAAAATCGATTCCACGGCAATGGACTCGAAACCGGCCGCGACGGCAGGCCGGGTCGCCGGCAGCAGCACCAGGGTGCAGAGCAGCAAACAGATCGCGAATCGCGGCCGCCGGCAAGGCACGGGCCTGATTACCGCTAACGGGGACTGGGGGATCGGCATGACGACATCGCTGCTGGCGGCAGTCTCAGAACTCTCCGTCGGATACGCGGTGTTCGCGATTGCGAACCTCCTTGATGGTCGTCATCGAGCTATCCGTATAGATGTGGCAAGAGCCGCTGCAGTCGCGCAATTCCGAGACCGTGTAACCCGTATCCGGGTTCTCGTATTTCTTGTGGGGATCCGATCTGAAGTCGCCCGCGTGGCATCCTGCGCAGTCGGGTTGATAGGCGGCGAACGGCCAGGCCACCGCCGAACTGTTGGCCACGTGGCAATCGATGCAATCCAGGTTCTGGCGGTGCTCGCCGGGGTAGGCGGCCGACTGATGAATGAAGGTTGCGGGCAACCACGCGTAGGTGACGTGACACAACTCGCAATCGTTGCTGGTGGAAATGTGTTGCGGATGCTTGCCTTCCGCCCTGACACCGTTATGACAGCTGTAGCAATTGCCCAGCACCGAGGCATGATCGACCCGCAACACCGGCGACCAGGCAAAGGTGCTATGGCAGTCTTCACAACTGTTCGAAGAGAGTATGTGTGTCGGATTCTTGCCTTCGGCGACTATGCCGTTGTGGCAGCTGATACAGTTTCCGCTGACGTTCGCATGATCGAATACCGCGCCCGACCAGGTGAATGTTCGATGGCAATCGTCGCAATTGTTGCCGCTGCGGATGTGGCCGGGCGGTTTACCCATGGCAGTAACGTCGTTATGGCATCCCTGGCAGGGTCCGGCGACCGCGATATGGTCTACCTTGATCACCGCGTTCCAGGAGTTCGGCTGGTGGCAGTACTCGCAGTCACCGGTGACCCGGATATGTTGGGGGGAAGCCGCGGTGGCCTGGATACGCCCGACGTTCGAATGGCATAGGGCGCATTGCCGGGGTGTTCCGGCGAAGATGGCCTGCTTGTGACAAGATTCGCACCTGACCGTGGCGTGGCGAAAATCGAGCGGGAAACCGGTCTGGTTGTGATCGAAATCGGGGCCGAAGTCGACCGCTTCGACACTCGCCGAAACGAGCCAGGCCAGAAGCGATACCATTAGCAGGGCCTGCCCTCGAAGCGCGGCATAGCGGGATTTCGAATGTTTGCGGAATCGGGTGTTCATGGCGTTATCCTGCCCAGGCGGGCTACCCGCCAGACGAAGGTTTTGAGTGATTGAATTTCCGGGTTTTTAAAGCTTTTTTCGTTGTGGCACTTGTCGCAGCGACCGCCGAAATCGCCGTGGTGAATGTCGTCGCGGCGATGACAGTCGATGCATTTCCTCACCTTGCTGGCGATTTGGGTCAGCGGCCGGTCGTGGCAACCCTGGCAGTGGATTTCGCCGTGCGAGTATCTGAGCGGGAAATCGGTCTTGTCGTGGTCGAAACGCCAGATCAGCCAGGCGTTGGGATTGTGACAGTTCGCGCAGTCGCGGCCGAATGCCTGCCCGTGCACGTCATCGGCCCGGTGGCAGTCGACGCATCGGTCCCCGGTGCCGGTGAAGACGGAGTCGAGATGGCAGGATTCGCAACCGAGCACGGCGTGCTGGCCGATGAGCGGAAAATCGCTTAAATCGTGATCGAAGCGAACCCGGGTCTGCCAGGCGGTATCGTTGTGACACCGATCGCAGGCGGTGCCGAGTTTTTTCTGGTGCGCATCGTCCGACCGGTGGCAGCTGTAACAGGCCGTATCGATTTTATTCGAACCGGCGCCGGGCTCGTGGCAGGCCGCGCAGGCGAGATTTTTGTGACTGCCGGTGAGCGCAAACCGGGTCCTGGCGTCGTGGTCGAAGCTCGAATTCTGCCAGCCGGTATCGCGATGGCAATCCTGGCATTTTCTGCCGTTCGATCCGGCATGAACGTCATCCTCGCGGTGACATTGGTAGCAAACGCGGATGGCCCCGCTTTTTCTCGATTTCTGGTAATCGATACCGTGACAGGCATTGCAGTTGGCTCCGCGATGTTTTCCCGCCAGCGGATAGCGGGCGTCGCGGCCATGATCGAACACCGTCAGCTTCCATTCCTTTTCACGGTGGCACCGGGCGCAGTTCGATCCGAAGCGGTTGGCGTGAACATCCCTGATCGCGTGACAACTCGCACAACGGGTCGGCGTATTCTGGTACCTGCCGTCGCTATGGCAGCCCTCGCAACTCACCCGGCGGTGCGATTCCCTGAGCTTGAATTTGCTGCGGTCGTGATCGAACTCGGATTTTCGCCAGCCGCTGGCGACGTGACACTGGCCGCAGTTCGCTCCCAGTTCCCCGTTGTGAGCGTCGTCCTTTGCATGGCAATCGCTGCAGCGCGTCTTCGCATCCCGATACTTCGTGCCGGTCTGGTGACAGGCACTGCACTCGGTCAACGCGTGTTTACCGGCGAGCGGAAAATCGGTTATCCGGTGGTCGAACCTGTCGCTGTCCAGCCAGACGATGCGGGCGTTTCGTCCCTTGTGATCGGCATGACAGGTTTTGCATTCGAGCTGGTGCGCGTTTTTATCCTTGCCGTGGTAGCCGCGCTTTTCCCGCATGTCTTCGTCGATCTTTTTGTGGCAGTCCCGGCAAAGCATTGGCTGCGTGGTATCGCGCATGCGGACATGGCACAGGGTGCACTCGGATTCGAATTTCCGGTGCCCGGAAATCAGTTCTCCGGGCATGAATATCTTTTCGAGCTCCAGTGCCGGCAAGTTTTCGCTGCAGGCGAAACAGAGTACCAGGATTAGGAATCTGGCAATCGTCATCAGTACAGATGAACGACCGCGACGTGAATGAATCCGGTCAGGATCAACATCACGAAAAGCGGCAAATGGAGCACGTGCCAGTAGGAAAACAGGATTTCGTTGATACCCAGTACGCAAATCGAATGCAGGCCTTTCAGAGCCCGCTGAATTTGCCGTTTCTCGTCGGTCCCGAGATCCGATCCGCGCAATTTTTTTCGCAGTTTGCCGATGCGGACTTTCATTCGACGGTAAAACATCAGCGAGCGATTGTCGCCCGTGTGCGACCCCGTCAACGCTTTCTGAATCCGCTCGAATTCATCGACGATATCGAAATCGATCGCCTCCTTTCCGCCCATCAGCATGCCGTGCAGCTGGCCGGAAGCGTAAAGGTCATCGAAGCGGATCTTGCGCCCGTAGAGGCCGTGATGAATGCTGCGATAGAGCGAGCGGCCGACCAGCCCGCTGCTGGCCACGATCACCATGCAGACGAAAGCGATACTGCTGTTGAAGGAGCCGAGCCTGAAGCCGGAATGAAAAATAATCGCCACCGGGCCGGCGAGGCCGAGAATCATGTGAATGCGAAACCAGGATTTGACCGATCCGATTGCCGCCCAGCGGATGAAACGTTTCCTCAGCGGATAAATCAGCAACAGCAGCATCATCGACCCGCCGATGATTCCCAGCCAGTAGCCGATGCCCGATTCGGCGATCAGGTACCTTTCGCCGCGAACCGACCAACCGGCAGCGAGCGCCAGCAGCACGCTGATATACCAGATCGCCGAGGTCAGCCTGGTTAGTCCGCCCGTCCTGATGTTCATCGATTGTCCGTCCAAACCCCTGGTTACCCGGCCCGGCGGGCGAGTTTCGTTGCAAAAATGCCCGTGGCCTCGTTTACAGCTATAATATGAAACCAGTCTCAAATTTGGGAATAAATTCCCTATTTTGCGAATTAATTCCCTTTTATGTGTTTGGGTTAACTGTTTTTATTGACTCGTTGTGCAGGGAAAAGCCTTACGCGGATGTCGCAGTACCATTTTTATTTCATGCTTCCGATCGTCGCGATTCTCGCGGCCTATATTCTTTGGGCACGCCGCGATCAGCAGATCAACGAGCGGACGCGTATCGCCGCTGTCGAGCAGGGGCTTTCCGAGCCCGCGTCGCTGCATCCGCTGATCGACCGCAACAAATGCATCGGCTGCAAATCCTGCGTATATGCCTGCCCGCAGCAACTCGGGCACCGGGTGCTGGGGATTTATCACGGCAAGGCCGAACTGCTGGAGCCCGCGAACTGCATCGGCCACGGGGCCTGTAAAAAGGTCTGCCCGGCGGACGCGATCACGCTTGTGTTCGGTACCGAGAAGCGGGGCGTCGACATTCCGCAGGTCGACGACAATTTCGAAACCAACGTGCCCGGTATCTATATCGCCGGCGAGCTCGGCGGCATGGGGCTGATACGAAATGCCGTCGAACAGGGAAAAAGCGCGATGCGCTCGCTCGCCCGGGCTTTGCCGAAAGTCGACCGTCTGGATTACCAGGTCGTCGTCGTCGGCGCCGGTCCGGCGGGCATCGCCGCAACCCTGCAGGCCCGGGCAATGGGCCTGAAATATCTGACCCTGGAACAGGATTCTCTCGGCGGCACGGTGTTCAAGTATCCGCGCGGCAAGATTGTCATGACGCAACCGGTCGATCTGCCGGTCGCCGGGAAAATGCACTTCAGGGAAACCAGTAAAGAGCAGCTGCTGGAATTCTGGCAGGCTATCGAGAGCCGGACCGGGATAAAAATCCGATACCGGGAACTGGTCGCGGATATTTCTCCGCTCGCCGGGGGATTCGAGATCAACACCAGTCGGGGAACTTACAGCACTGCCGCCGTGCTGCTCGCGATCGGCCGGCGCGGGACGCCGCGCAAGCTGGATGTGCCGGGAGAAGACTGCCCGAAGGTCGTTTACTCGCTGATCGATCCCGAGCAATACGCGGGGCAAAAGGTGCTGATCGTCGGCGGTGGAGACAGTGCGCTGGAGGCGGCGCTATCGATCGCGGACACGGCCGGGGCCGAGGTTTCGATCTCTTACCGGGGAGATCATTTTTCCCGCGCCAAGGCGAAAAACAGGAAACTGGTAGACGAGTACGCAGCGAGGTCGAAAATCGCGCTCTATCTGTCATCCACGGTGCGCTCCATTTCAACCGGGGCGGTCGAACTCGAGCAGCAGGGAAAGATAATCGATCTGCGAAACGATGCGGTTATCGTCAATGCCGGCGGTATTCTTCCGACCGGTTTCCTGAAGCAGGTCGGCATCGCCGTCGACACCAAGTACGGCAGCAGCTAGGGATTCGATGACTGGATCGCGACTGCATCTTTGCGCGGTATTGATTTCGTTGCTGCTGGCGCAGCCCGTATGGGGTAATAGTGAACAGTCGCTGGCGGAAATCGAGTCGTTGATCCGGATGCGCGACTACGAGGGCGCCGCCCGGCGTCTCGCGCCGTTGGCAGTCGAGGGAAATCCCGAGGCCCAGTATCGGTTGGCGGGGCTCTATCGGATTGGCAAGGGTGTCCGGAAAAATCTCGACAGGGCCGAGAGCCTGTATCTGGAAGCCGCGCGGGCAGGTCATGCGGATGCACAGTTCTCGCTCGCGCTGTTGCTCGAAAAATCGGCCGGCGACGGATCCCCGGCCGAGGCCCGCGAATGGTACGGCAAGGCTGCCGCCCAGGGCCACCGTCGAGCCCGCGAGAAGCTCGCGCAATGGCAGGAAAAGGAAAACTCCGGTCCGCAGCGTATTGGCCGCGCCGGGATTTTCGACGCCATACGTCACAACGACGTCGCGCTGATCGAATCTCTTATCGATAGCGGGGCCGATCTGAACCTGGTCGACGGGCAGGGTAATTCGACCGTGATGGAGGCATTGATAGCGGGCTGGCCGGGATTGGCCGCGACCCTGATCCGGAAAACCGAGTGGCAAAAACGCGCCAACGCCGTCGGCGACAGTCCGCTGCATATCGCCGTTGGCCGGGATTATCGCGAAGTGGTCGAGGCCCTGATCGCGACCCCGGTGGATATCAATCGCGCCGACGCTCGAGGCAATACCGCGCTGATGCTCGCGGTCGAGCACCGGAACCTCGATCTGATCGGGTTATTGCTCCAGTACGGTGCGGACCCTGGATTGCGCAACAGCCAGCAACGATCCGCGGTCGACCTGGCTTACCAGGCCGATAATCCTGCAATCGGCGCCGTGTTTGCGCGCCTCGGGATCGAGCCCCGCACCGTTCAGCCTGCCGATAGCGACGATAAATTCCAGCGCCTGGCCGGCGCGGTCAGGCAAAAGAACAGTCGCTATTACGGATGGCCTTTACTCAATCTTGCCATCGAACTGGGTGAAAGCGGGATATCGAATCGCCTGATCGCCGGGCATCGGGAACTGGAAGCCACCGGGCCCGGTGGCAACAGGGCATTGCATATCGCGGCCCGCCGGGGTGATCGCGGGAGCCTGAAACGATTACTGGCGCAGGGCGCGAAGGTCGATGCGCGTAATCGCAGGAATGAAACCGCGCTCTATCTTGCCGCCGAGGCGAAATGCCTGGAATGCGTCGAGTTGCTGCTCGACAAGCGCGCGGATCCGGCGATCGCGACAACCGCCGGGGTTACGCCACTCGAGATCGCGGTACAAAATGGCGCCTCGAAAATCGCTGCTGCCCTGCTGGCCACCAATACCGGCTATGCCGGCATTCACCGCGTCCTGGCACTGGCGCTGGAGAACGGCATGGAGGACCTGGCGAGACAGCTGATACCGCTCGATACCGAACTCGCCAGCCTCGACGGCAAACGGCGATCGCTGCTATGGCAGGCCGCCGAAAGGGGATTGCAGGATACCGTCAGCCAGCTGCTGGCGATGCGCAAAATCGATATCGACCAGCGCGATGCCAACGGCCACGGCGCACTGGCTCGCGCGGTCATCGGGGGACGGCTGAAAATTGCCGGTATGCTGCTGGACGCGGGTGCGCAGTCGACGTCCAGAACCGGGGAAGGCAATACCTTGTTGATGCTGGCCGTGACGTCTCGAAAGCCGGCGATGGTCGCGTACCTGCTTCATCGCGGAATCGATGTCGACGCGCGCAACAACAGCGGCGATACGGCCCTTACCCTGGCCGCGGCCAGGGGGCCGGTTCGGGTCGTCGAGATGCTGCTGGATGCGGGAGCCGATCCGAAGATACGCAACAACGACGAGGTCAACGCCTTCCAGGTCGCCAACGACTCGGGACATGCCCGGATCGCGAAAATCATCCACGATCGCAGCAGCCTGGTGTTCAAGCTATTCAACTGAATTTCGGAACCGGCCGCCGAATTTATTCGGGACCGAAGGTTTCGAACCTGAATTATTCTTGCAATCGTTTAAATATGGGAATATATTCCCAAATATGTAATCGAGTCAGACCAGAACTGGCTCTATTCGTGACATCGATAAATTATGGGAATATAATCCCAAGGAGCATCCAATGAAAATTCTT
>JASFKL010000104.1:0-11499 GCA_050118655.1 Gammaproteobacteria bacterium
GCGCAGCTCGAACTGCCAGGCGCCGAGAGCAAACGAATATCCGAACTCGCGGCTGCGATTGCTTTGCAGGGTTTCGCGCAATTCGCCGTCGTTCAGGCGTAATTGAAGTATGTCGTTGATATTCAGGATGTTATCGAGGCTCAGCAAAAAACTGAGTCGATTTTCCAGGTCGGTCTGGGCATTCACGCCGAGCTCCATCCGCAACGCGTCCGAGACTCGTCTGTCGACCGCGACGATACTGCCGCCCGGGGATTCCCCGGGCCGGATTTCGATCGTCGCCTCGACCGACTCGACACTTTGCAGCGCCTCGAGCCCGGTTTCGAGCTCGCGCAGATTCAGGTTTTCGCCGGCAAACAGGAAGGCGGCGGCGAGGTTGCGATCGCTGCGTCCCGTCCCGGCATCGACTATGGCCTCTATTCTGCCCGGCAGAATACGGATCTCGATAACACCATCGGAGATATCCTGTTCCTCGAGGTATGGCCGGGAGGTCACGTAACCGTCCTCGATCAGCCGATTCGAAATCGCGCTCAACAAGCCGCGGGTGAGAGCGGCGTCGATACAGCGGCCGATAAAAGGCGCGACGAGATCGGCTTGCCGGGATCGAGACACGAGTTCCCGGTCCTCGATATCGACCCGCTGCAGCGCAATGCAGCCGCCGGGCTCCGCGGCCCTCGACACGGACTGCAGGACCAGCAGGCAAAGCAGCAGCAATCCCCCATATGGCAGGGGCATTCCGAATGCCGGCGCAGGACCGGCTGGCGCCGGAACAGCATGAGCGCCGTTTTCGAATTGCTGATCGGTTTCTACCATCCTTAGTCGCAAGATACGCTTCCAGTTCGATAGCCTGCCTGAAGACTCTCCTGCGGATGATGCCATATACGGGGCAGCCCGCAAATCGTATGAGCATTGCGGATGCCGGCGCAGGACAGTTGTCGCGGGGCGCCGGTCTGGACTGACCCGGCCTGAACAGGCGCCATAGCCAAAGCTATGGCTTGAAGGAAGACCAGGCCGTGCGGCAACAGGACCAGCCGGCGCCGGAATAGAATGAGTGCCGATTTATCGGTTTATGCCTGTGTTTCTTAGATCAATTTAGCAAAAAGCACCTTCGATTCATAAATAAGCCGAGAGGCGCTCATTCGGCTCATGCCATATGCGGGCTAAAACCAGAAGGAAGCGAAAAAACGCGTAACCGTGGCATCGAAACTGTAGAGAGGCTCTTCCCCGGCCGGCGCGCTGACGGTCAGATCGCGGAAGTTGTCGTAGTCGAACTGGATCCAGTCGAGTTGCAGGTTCAGGCTGCCCTTGTCGATCGCACTCCAGCCGCGGCCGAATTCGTAGCTGGCGCCGAGGCCGAAGGTGGTACTGGTGAAACTGCTCAGTTCCTTGTCCCGGGCGAGATAGTTCTGCGCATCCTGAAACGGAAACAGGTCGCTGTAGAATTCGGCGTCGCTCTGATCGTGGAGGCGGTAACTGGCCTCGAAAATCCATTCCTCGCCGTAGGGCAAGGTATAGCCGATCTCGAAGGTGGTGGCATCGATATCCCAGGTATCCTTGAATACCCGCACGCCGGCGTGAAGCGCGGCACGCTGGGGGAGATAGTAATTGCCGCGCAGGGCGATGGCCTGGCTGGTCCGGGTCCGCGGATAGACTTCCTGCTGGAAGCTGTAGCCGTTGGCGCTGCTGGCGTCGATATAGCGCACCGAGCGGTAGGGATTATTGAGGTATCCCTCGTCGGTAATGGTTTCGAAAGTCAGCGCCATGACCAGGTCCCTGGTGACGATTTGCGAAACGCCGACCCGGTAGCTGCGCACCTGGGCGTCCTCTTCGAATAAATCGTTGCCGTTTTGCTGCACCACGTTATCGCCCAGGGCGAAGGACATGCTCACCGTGGTCAGGTCGCCCAGCATATCCTGCGAAATCCCGAGACTCAGCGTGGTGGCGTCGTAATCGCTTTCCTGGCTGCGCGTATAGCCGAGACTCATGGTGGTCTTCTGGCGCAGATAATCGAGATTGATGGAATTCTCCCTGCGCGTCTCGGTGTAGGGGCTGGCGCTGACCAGCACATCGATCGATGCGCTGCTGACGTTGTCGACGTAGTGGTTGAGGCCGACCGATACGCTGTTGCCGAGGTTCTTGCGCACCAGTATCGAGGGCCCGTCGATTTTCGCGCCGCCGCCGTCGTAGCGATGGTAGAGCAGATCGGCGCGTTCCTCGGGCAGCACGGCGGCGCCGGCATTCGGCAACAGCGCAGACAGGCCGAGAATACAGGCGATCGCCGCGAGCACGGATCTGCGCCGGCGGGCGCGCAGCCTCTCGCCTGGGCGCCGGGGCGCGCTGGTCGGAATAGCGGGCGTTAATCCGGGCACGCGCGTAGGCTAGTTACAACCGCAGCCGCCGCCGGTCGCTATGTCCGCGCCGCGCGCTCCCTCGCGCGAATCGTATACGTGATGTATATAGCTGGCCGAAACCGGGTCGCGGTTGAAGCTCATGATGGGATCGGCGAGATTCGCGCGTTCGTAGGGTTTGACCCAGGGTTCGACCGCGCAGCCGGCGAGCAACAGTGCGAAAAAGAGCGGAATTCCGACTGCGAGTCGCATGGCCTTATTCCCGCACCAGCTTTTTCACCATTTGCCGGTACTTTTCCTCGTCGCCGCTCTTGTATCCCTTGTGCAGGTAGCGCATGTTGCCGTCGCGGTCGACGACCACCGTGGTCGGCATCGCGACGACATTGTAAAGCTTGCTGACCTGGTTCCGGTTATCCAGCAGTACCGGGAAGTCGACCGGAACATTGCTCAGGAATCCGCGCGCGCTATCGGTCTGCTCCTCGACGTTGACGCCGAGCACGGTAAAACCGAGCGGCTTGTACTTGTTGTGCAATTCGTTCAACAACGGCATCTCTTCACGGCAGGGGCCGCACCACGAAGCCCAGAAATTGATCAGCACGACGTTGCCGGTCATTTCGCTCAGTTTGAGGTTTTTACCGCCGAGCGACTTGAGGGTAAAGTCGGGCGCCGGACCCGTGGCCGCCGCGGCGGCGCCGGCCAGCGAGCATGCCAGTAACATTCCGGGCAGGATTCGCGACAGTAAGCTTTTCATCGTCTTTCTCCTTTAAAAATACAAGTTCAGCGATACGGTGAATTCGAGGTTGTTGGTGGTTTCCTCGGTGCCGAAGATATCCTGTTCGAATATCAAATCCCGCATCTCGATATCCAGGCTGAAACCATCGGCAAACAGGGTGCGATGCCCAACGGCATATGCGATGGTAAACCGGTCGTCACCCGCGAAGGTCGTGGTGCCGACACCGCCGGAAATATAAAACACAGTATTGAATGTAGTCGAATCGGTAACAAATGTTTCGCCGGGAAACAGGTTGAATCCCAGCGCGATCAGATAGTATTCGACCTCGCGCTCCGATTGCGACAGCAGCGGCGCGCCCCCGCTCAGGCGTTCGTAGCTGGTTTCGCCGACCTCGCCCCGCCCGTACGAGGCCTGCACGAAAAAGTCCTCGGTAACGTGGTAACCGAGCTTGATCCCGACAACGAAATCGGTATTGAATTCCTCGATCGCCAGATAGCCGGTATAGGCGGCGATTTCGAAATCGTCCGAATCGATCTGCGCCTCGTCGAACTCGGTGCGCTCGATCTGCGGCTCTATCAGCCCGGTATCCTCGTTTTCGTCGCTTTGCGCGAGGACCGCGTCGACCGGTGCCGCCGACAGGATGAATACCAGTCCTAGAAAAATACTGCGAATCCGAATTTCCACTCGTTTACGTCCTCGTTATCGTTGCGGGTGCTGTCGGCGGCGAAAATGATGTACTCGTTCACTTCCAGGCGGGCCAGGAAACTGCGGCTGATATAACGCTGTATACCGATGCCGAACTGGGCGAAGGTATTGGTATCCTCGACCGGCGAGATCAGGGTTGCGCTCGGGTCGACCCTGATTTCACCCATCCCGAGAGTCATGTAAGGCGAGTACTTTAAATCCGGCAGCGGCTGCATCACAAGATTGGTTTTCAAAAAAGTGCTGCTCGACTTGCGTCCCACCGACTGGCCGAAATGCAGTTCGGCGGCCAGGTTTTCGGTAAAAGAGTAAGCCGTGAACACCGTGAATACCGGCGCCGATGCAAACTCGCCGCCGGTGACGCCGAGCACCCAGCGGCGGGCGGTAAAATCTTCCTGGTCGAGTTCGACGACCTGGAATTGCTCGCCTGTCGGCAGCAGGGTCTGGCGCATCTGTTCGCGGCTCGCCCAGCCGGTCTTGCCGTCGGCGGTGCGAATCTTGAACCAGTCGGTCTTGCGGCGCATGACCTCGACCTCGGCCCCGCGGTCGACCACGTAGTAGATCGGGTAGCCGGCACCCGGACCGGTGTGCAGCTCGATGAAGGGGTCGGCGATCCGTACCTTGTGGTAAACGGGTTCGACGATTCCTTTCTCCGGGTACAGCGAGGGATCTTCCTTTAAAGATTGCCCATAAGCCTGCCTGGCGCAGACGATTAGCAACAGGAACAGGCCGGACCACAAAAACCCCTTGATGAATCCCAAGTTTATTATTCCCGTTCAGGCTCAGCCGTTAATTTAGTTTTGTGGCGCCGCGGGGTCAAATGGATCGTTGAAATTCTGTGCACCGAGATCGAGCCATTCACTGATCAACTTGAGTTCCGCGCCGCTCAGCATCCCGGTGTGATCGACCGTGCCGGCAGTTATTGCACGCCCTGCCTCGAGCTCGGTGCCGGTCATTTTCTCGATGAAAAAACTGCGCCGGGCACCCGCAGCGGACATGATCGGGGGAATGCTCGCCGCCGGATCGTCGATCGGGTTGCCGTTGGCGTCGAGCACCGTAAACGGCTGCAGGCTCATTGCGCCGGCATCGAAAAACTGTCCCTGCCGGGTCGCGAACAACTGCAGGTAGGACCTGAAACGATTGTTGGGATCCTGGTTGGGGTCGGTGGTCAGGTCGAGTTGCCCGTAGGGCAGCCGCGTACCGCCGGCCGTGGTGTGGCAGGAGACACAGGTATCGTCGCCGACACCGTCGGTCATCATCGCGTCGACCACCAGCGGCGTGTTGGTCGGATCGTCGTTAGGCGGATTCACCGGTGCCAGCGGAGTGAAGGTATCCGCTCCCCTGTCGAGCTGGAATATTTCGTGAATCTGCTGCGGGTAATTGATCGTCACCCGGCAATTATAGGCCCAGCTCGGGGTACAGAAGGTGTTGGTCGGCGGGACCAGCGTGGCATCGAGATCGGCGTAGCGGTAGGCATAACTCGCGTCCGCCGCGCGTACCGCCGGATCTGTCCAGTAATCGTCGTAGACGAGGTCCGGGCTGAGCTGCGGCTCGATGGCGACCGGCACCGCCATGCCGACGAGATTGAAGCGCACCTCGGCGAGCGTCTGGCCGGGAGCCCCGAAATAGGGGTTGGGGGACACGGTGCCGGGTATCAGCGTACCATCGAGTAACCCGCTGCCCGGCAGGCCCGCATTGATGGACGGCGCTTCACCGTCGCTGCGCGCATGGATTTCGGGCGGGTTGCCGCCGTTGGCCGGATCGTGGCAACCCGTACAGGTCAGCGTATCGCCGGGCTGCACCTGGAACCAGTTGTCGTGCCGCGGGCCGATTCGCCGGCCCTCGGCGTCGAGCACTTCGATACCCAGCGGAATATTGGCGGGCACCTTGACCTTGACCGAGCCGTCCGGCTCGACCGGCGCGTAACCGACGATCTGGCGCATACCGCGGTTGCGCTGCGGTCCGAAGGCGTCGCTGTCGAGATCCGGCGGATTGGCCAGCGTCGGATCGTCGGGATCCGGAATTCCCACCGGCCTGATGAAACGCACGAACCTGGCAGGACGCTCGGCGGCGAGCGCATTCGCCGGGTCGGCAAAATCCTGCACCGAGTCGATCCCCGCGGCCGGCGTACAGACGTTGAAAAAACAGCCGTTGAAGTTGGTATCGCCCATATCGTAGACACTTTTGATATCGACCGCGCCGACGATTTCGCTTTCCCAGGTACTGTTGAGCCGGCCGAGCAGACTCTTGTCGAATATGACCGTCGCGCGGGTCCTGCTTTCGACCGTGATCGCCTCGGTGATAACCGTTTCGGGTTCCGCCAGCACGATCGGCTTTTGCGTATCGGCGTCCATGTCGTAGAGCCACAGGCCGTAAGGCGGCGATTTCTCATTCGCCGCGGGATTCGACAGGTAGGGGTCGACGCAGGCATGGACCTCGTTGTTCACCTCCAGCTGGCATGTGGACTTGCTGACCAGTATGCGATTGCTGCCGTCCCACAGCGGGAAAGCCGTGGCGTAGCGCCCGTTGACGGAGATCGAACCGTCGTTTTGGACGTTGGACACGGTCGCGTCCTGCTGCGCCTGTCCCGGCAACCCGGCCAGCGGCCAGATCGATTTCCGGTTATCGGCGAAGCGATCGACATCGATGATTTCGATCTTGCCGCCGTCGAAGGTGCCGTCGAAGGGCCGGGTAATGACCATCAGATCGCCGTTTTCCGTCTCGCGAAAATTGGTGAACTGGATCGTGGCGCCGCCGGTACCCGTCCCGTGACTCTGCGAACCGTAGAGTATTTCCAGCTCGCTGCCGTCCGGGTTCACCGTGTAGAGATTGATTTCATTATTGCCGGCGGCATTGTCCCAGCGGCTGAAAACGATCTTGCCGTCCTTGAAATGCGTCAGCACCTGCGGGTAGAGATCGTGGCTCTGGTTGAAGGAAATCTGGTGGATGTTGGTCCCGTCGGCATCCATCACATGCAGCACCAGGGCCTGGGTATTTTCGTCCTCGTCCAGAGACGCAAAACTCTGCTTGCCTTCGTTGATCAGCATTTCGCGCGACTGGCGCTGGCGATCGGAAGTGAACACGATCCGCCCGTCGGGCAGGTAGGCGGGGTATAAATCGTCGCCCTGCTCGGCGGTCAACTGGCTGGTGATGATACGGTGCAGGGATTTTTCTTCGAGGTTGTATTCGTAGATATTCCAGCTCGGCACGATGTCGTCGTTGGGATCGGGATCGAACAGTCGCAGCGAGAATATCAGCCGCGTACCGTCGTGGCTCGCGTTGAGTCCCTTGACGTCTCCCCTACCGCCGGTCACGGACCTCGAAATATTTTCGACGGTCGCATCGACGGTGCTGCTGGTGCGCAGATAGACATCGCCGCCGGCCATGAACAGCCGCGGTTCGCGCACATCGGGCTGCACCTCTTCGCCCATGTCGTCGAGCGGAACCGGGCGCTTGACGAAAGCGATCGGGATTTCGACGATACCGGGGTCGATTCCCTCGCCCGACCCGCCCGTATCGCAGCCCCCGAGCAGCATCGCGGCCAGGCAGCAAAAGGCGATCCCCGCCCGGTTGCGGTGCAACTGCAACGAATATGCCATCGTGCCGCGGGAACCCGCACAATTTAATGCCTTCGGTTTCATTTTTCTCGCCGCGATTCCCCGTAATCTTCGCTAAATCAATGGGTTCCAAGTTTATGCGCGACCGGTTGCCGCGAGTCACGCTTTCTGACAAAGCGTAGCTTTTTACTTACGAACGGTATACGGAAGCCCGATTTAGTCTCGTAAACTCTAAGTGACCGGGTTCACAAAAAGGAGTAACCCCGATTTCGGTTATAGATCTTAATCAGGAATCGAATCGCGATCAGGAATAAATCGGGTTTTGTGAATTATTCCCGTCGGCAGGGCGCAATTACGGACCAATCGCTGTGCTAGAGTAAAACGCGTCAGGCACGGCTACCGGCAACCCGGTAACGAACGGAGTAGCAGGAGAAACATGTGAAGTTCAAGGGTTTAAAAAACACGCTGGTATTGCCGCTGTTAGTGCTGGCGATGCTGGCCAGCCCGGCCCTCCAGGCCGGTGCCCGGGAACAGGCCAAGCGTATCCACGACCGCCTGACCGGGGTACCCGCGACCAATGCCACGCTGGACGACATGGAGGCCTTGCTGGGCAGCGACCCGAGCGGCAAGTCGGCAGCCGAATATGCGATCGACAGGACACAGAATCCCAATGCCTACGCGTTTTACAGCATCACCCTGAAAAATTTCGTCACCCCGTGGACCAACGAAGAGCAGACCGTGTTCGCACCGCTGAACGATTACTCGGCGACCGTCATCGGTGCGATTCGCGACGGCCTCGATTTTCGGCGAATCCTCTATGACGACCTGCTCTACGTCGGCGCCGACAGCAGCCTGCCCGCATACAGCAATACAGACAACGATCACTACGAGCGACTCGAGGAACGCGATCCGGCCACCTCGGGCGACCTGTCGAACCCTGCGGTTCTGCAGTCGACCTCGCAGACTTCCGTGCGGCCGGGTATCGCACCCGCCGGCATCATGACCAGCCGCGCCGGCGCGATGGCGTTTTTCTCGGGCGGCACCAACCGGGCGATGTTCCGCTTCACGATGATGAACCACCTGTGCACCGACCTGGAGCCCCTGAAGGACGTGACGCGCACGCCGGACCGCGTGCGCCGCGACGTGTCGCGCAGCCCCGGCGGCGACAGCCGCATTTTCCTCAACAATTGCGTCGGCTGCCACGCGGGCATGGACGGCATGGCCGGGGCTTTCGCGCTCTACGAGTGGGATTACACCAACGATATCTCGGACGGACATCTCGCCTACGACGATACCGCCAATCCGAAGTTCGACCCCGTTACGGGAGTTTCGCTGAAACACAATATCAACGAGAACAATTTCGAGTACGGCTACATTACGACCGACGACAGCTGGATCAACTACTGGCGCAACGGCCCGAACTCGATCCTGGGTAACCGGCCGGGGGACTCCGGTATAGGTTGGCGACATCCCGGAGGCTCGGATGGCATCACACTTGACGCAAAAGGAAATGCAACCGGTTCCGGCGCCAAGTCTCTGGGCATCGAACTGGCCAACAGCCGCGCTTTCGCGCAATGCCAGGTTGACAAGGTGTTCAAGGCGGTCTGCCTGCGCGACCCCAACGTGGCCGCCAGCGATCGCAGCGCGCGCGACGATTTCGTCGACGACTTCACCGGCGGCGGTTACGACATGCGCGGCGTGTTCACCGACGTGGCCGCGTATTGCAAGGGGGATTGATCATGTCCAACTACCGCCCCCTGTTCCAGCTCCTCGCCGCGCTCGCGCTCGTCGCGGGACTCGCCGCCTGCGACAGCGGCGGCGTCGGCACCACTGCCAATCCGAACCTGACCACGGCCAACTCGGGCTTCGTCTACACGGGCCCCGCGGCGCGAAATATCGACGTCAGCAATTTCCAGTATTATCTGTGGAATAACCTCAACTCCGATAGCCGTTGCGGCGGCTGTCACAATTCCCAGGCCTCCTCGCCGCAGAGCCCGCTGTTCTTCGATACCTCCAATATCAACGTCGCTTACGACTCGTCCATCGACTATGTCGACCTGGATACTCCTTCGGCGTCGGAATTCGTCGCCAAGGTCGGCGGCGGCCATAATTGCTGGGAAGCGAATCCGGGCTTCTGCGGCACCCTGATCGAGGGCTGGATCCAGAATTGGAAAAACGCCGCCAACGGCGGGGTCGCCTCGCGGCAGATCAACCTGGTGCCGCCCGACCGAATCGAGCCCCCGGGTCAGGCCAAGTCGTTTCCCGCCGCCGCCACGGATAATGGCGCGCAGAGCTTCGAGCAAACTGTTTACCCGATCCTTGTCGGCGCCACTTTTCCCGGGGACAATTGCCAGGAATGCCACAATGAAACTGCAGTGAATGCGCAAGCACCTTTTTTCGCCAGCAGCGATGTCAATGCCGCCTACGAGGCTGCCAAAGCGAAAATGAATATCGATTCACCCGCTGATTCTCGCATGGTCATTCGTCTGCGTGAGGAAGGGCACAATTGCTGGTCGAACAACTGTCAGGCCGATGCGCAAACGCTCGAAGACGCGATCGCCGATTTCGCCGAAGCGATCGATCCGACGGATGTGGATCCTTCACTGGTCACCAGTATGGCTCTGAAACTCGACGAAGGTATCGTCGCCTCGGGCGGCAGCCGCCACGAGACCGACCAGTTCGCGATCTGGGAATTCAAGACCGGCACCGGCCTGACCGCCTACGATACCAGCGGTATCGACCCGGCAATCAATTTATCGCTGATCGGCAGCGTCAACTGGGTCGGCGGCTACGGCCTCGAATTCACCGGCGGGCGCGCGCAGGCGGACACGATCAAGTCAGACAAGCTTTATAGCTACATCCAGGATACCGGCGAATACGCGATCGAGGCCTGGGTGATCCCGTCGAACGTCAGCCAGGAAGACAGGAATATCGTCAGCTATTCGGGCGGCGACGCGACGCGTAACTTCACCCTCGGCCAGACCCTGTACAACTACGAGTCGTTCAACCGCATCGATACGCCGTCGTCGGGCCAGGCCAACGGCGCACCCATGCTGACCACCGGCGACAGCGGACTCGAAATCGCCCAGGCCAGCCTGCAGCACGTGGTCGTCAATTACGATCCGTTCAACGGCCGCAGCGTCTATGTCAACGGCCAGCTGGTTCCCGGACTCACGGATCCGGCCGGCAGCCCGACCTCGATCAGCGGCGACCTCTGGGACGACGGCCTGGCCTTCGTCCTCGGCGGGGAAATCGGCGGCAGCCCGACTCGCGCCTGGGCCGGCCAGATCAAGATGGTCGCGATGCACAACCGCGCGCTGACCCCGGCCCAGATACAGCAGAATTTCGACGTCGGCGTCGGCCAGAAATTCTTCCTGCTATTCTATGTCGGGCATCATCTCGGCGAAGACCCGGCCGATCCGAAAAGCTTCATCATGTTCGAGGTCGCGCAGTACGACAGCTTCAGCTACCTGTTCAACAAGCCGACTTTCATCACCCTCGATCCGGCCGGGGTCACGAGTTCGTTCGCGATCCAGGGCATGCGCATCGGCATCAACGGCAAGCAGGCGCTCGCCGGCCAGGCCTATGCCAGCCTCGACACCACCGTCGACTCCGGCAGCTACGATACGACAACCGGCCAGGAACTCTCCCCGATCGGCACGATCATCGCGCTCGAAAAAGGCCCGGGCAGCGACGAGTTCTTCCTGACCTTCGAACTGATTGGTTCCGACAGCAACACGTTTACCGATATTTCGCCGAGCGTACCGGCCGATCCCGCCGTTCCCGCCGATCCGGTGGCCTCCGATATCGGAGTGCGCACCTTCGAGGAAATCAACGCGTCCATCGCCGAGATTACCGGGGTGCCGGTCACCAATCCGCTGGTACAGTCGGTTTATAATGACTATATTCAGCAATTGCCGACGGTCGAGGACATCGGCGCCTTCCTGCCCTCGCACCAGATGGCGATCGCCCAATTAGCTATGTCTTCCTGCAGTGTACTGGTGGATAACAATCCGGGCTATTTCTCGGGTTTCAATTTCAACCAGACCGCTCGTACCGCATTCGGACCACTGGCACCGGGCTTGCCCGATTCGACCCAGATGGCGAATCGCAACCTGATCATCGATTCCTTGCTGACCGCGGCGATGAACGTGGACACAGG
>JASFKL010000105.1:0-11496 GCA_050118655.1 Gammaproteobacteria bacterium
CCGGCAGTTTAACGCATCTAGATGAATCAAGAGAACCGGAAAAAACTCGTGCTGGTCGACGGCAGTTCTTATCTGTTTCGCGCCTACCACATCCGCATGCGCGGAGAAATTACGAGTCCGACCGGCTTTCCGACCAAGGTGATGCTGATCGTCGGTAACATGCTACGCAAGCTGATCAAGGACGAACAGCCCGACCTGATCGCAGTCGTGTTCGACGCCAAGGGCAAGACCTTCCGCAACGATATCTATCCCGAGTACAAGGCCAATCGCCCACCCATGCCAGAAGACCTGCGCGAGCAGATCGAGCCCCTGCACGAAATCATCAGGGCCCAGGGCCTGCCGCTGGTCTGCGTCGAGGGCGTCGAGGCCGACGACATCATCGGCACCATGAGCCGCCAGGCCGTCGAACAGGGATACCGGGTACTGATTTCGACCGGCGACAAGGATCTCGCGCAACTGGTCAATGACGACGTTACCCTGATCAATACGATGAGCAACGAGTTGCTGGATGCGGACGGGGTAATGAAGAAATTCCAGGTGCGACCCGACCAGATCGTCGATTACCTGGCGCTGATGGGCGACAGCTCCGACAACATTCCCGGCGTCCCCAAGGTCGGGCCCAAGACCGCGGCGAAGTGGATCGAGGAATACGGCAGCCTGCAAGGAGTGATCGACCACGCCGACGAAATCGGCGGCAAGGTCGGCGAAAACCTGCGCGAGTCGATCGATTTCCTGCCCATGTCCTACGATCTCGCAACCGTCAGGCTCGATTGCGATACCGGTATCGAGATCGACGACCTGGAACAGCGCGAGGTCGATCCGGCCGAGCTCGCGGCGCTGTACCGCGAGTACGGGTTCAACCGCTGGCTCGAGGAACTCGGCACCGATCCGGGCCCCGCCGAAGAGGCGGACAGGCCCGATGCCGAATACGAATGCGTGTTGACGCGGCAGGCCTTCGACAAATGGCTGCAGCGCCTGCAAAAGGCAAAGGCTTTCGCCGTCGATACAGAGACCACCAGCCTCGACTATATGCGCGCCGAGCTGGTCGGCATTTCGCTTTGCCTGGTGCCGGGCGAGGCCTGTTACATTCCGCTATCTCATAGTTACGAGGGCGCGCCCGCACAGCTCGACAAGGCAAAAGTGCTGGCCGCCCTGAAGCCGCTGCTCGAAGATCCCGAAATCGGGAAAATCGGCCAGAACATTAAGTACGATGCCCACGTCTTCATCAGCGAAGGCATCCGCCTGCGCGGCATCGCCGAAGACACCATGCTCGAATCCTACGTGCTCAATTCCACTGCGAGCCGGCACAATATGGACGATCTGGCGAAGTATTACCTCGGCCGCGAAACCATTCACTACGAAGATATCGCCGGCAAGGGGGCGAAGCAGAAAACCTTCGACCAGATCGATCTCGACGAGGCCAGCGATTACGCCGCGGAAGATGCCGACATCACGCTGCAATTGCACCAGCTGCTCAGTACCCGGCTCGAAGAGCATGAAAAACTCGTCTCCGTTTACCGCGACATCGAAATACCTCTGGTCGACGTGCTCATCGACGTCGAACAGAACGGTGTGCTGATCGACCCGGATATGCTGCAAAAGCAGGGCAAGGAAATCGACAAGCAGCGCCAACAGGTCGAGGAGCGGATTTACGCCGAGGCCGGGCAGGTCTTCAATCTCGGCTCTCCCAAGCAAATCCAGGAAATCCTGTTCGAAAAACTCGAGTTGCCCGTAAAGCGAAAAACCGCCAAGGGACAGCCGTCGACGGCGGAGGACGTGCTCGAGGAACTCGCCATCGAGTTCGAAATTCCGGCGCTGATACTGGAGCACCGCGGACTCAGCAAGCTGCTGTCGACCTATATCGACAAGTTGCCGCAGGAAATCGACTCGCGTACCGGGCGCGTGCATACGTCCTACCAGCAGGCGGTTGCTTCGACCGGGCGCCTGTCCTCGACCAGCCCCAACCTGCAGAACATCCCGATCCGTACCAGCGAGGGGCGCCGTATCCGCGAGGCTTTCGTGGCGCCGTCGGGAAGCCGGATAATGGCGCTGGACTATTCGCAGATCGAGCTGCGGATCATGGCGCACCTGTCGGCCGACGAGAGCCTGGTCGAAGCCTTTGAAAAGGGCCTCGACGTGCACCGCGCAACCGCTTCGGAAGTGTTCGGCGCGGCGCTCGACGATGTCACCGACGACCAGCGCCGCGCCGCCAAGGCGATCAATTTCGGCCTGATCTACGGTATGTCCGCGTTCGGACTCGGCAAGCAGCTCGGTATCGGACGCAATGAGGCCCAGCAATATGTCGACACCTATTTCGAACGCTATCCCGGGGTCAGGCGCTACATGGAGGAAACCAAGCAACGTGCCCGCGACCAGGGCTATGTCGAAACGGTTTTCGGCCGCCGCCTCTATTTGCCGGATATCGAGGCGCGCAATGCCAATCTGCGCCAGTATGCCGAACGCACGGCGATCAATGCGCCGATGCAGGGCACCGCGGCCGATATCATCAAGCGGGCGATGATTCGGGTGCAGGACTGGCTGCGAGAGCAGGGCCCGGAATGCAGGATGATCATGCAGGTGCACGACGAACTCGTATTCGAGGTCGCCGACGCAGAAGTCGAAAGCTGCCGCAAAAACATTTCGAAAATCATGACCGGGGCCGCCAAATTGTCTGTCGCGCTGGAAGTCGATGCGGGCGTAGGCGACAACTGGAACCAGGCCCACTGATTCCGTCGTCTGACGGCTGCGCTTGCAATGGCGGCGTTCGGGTACAGGGACGTACCCGGGCCGGATTCGCCGGGAGCGAAATTCTCTCCCGCAGGCCGGACAAACCATGTCATCGCGCGAAAATCCGCCTTGCTCTCACAGTACCGAAACGCGCCCGGAATTTTTTGCCTCGATCATGCCGGGCGCGCATGCTGCCGCTCATCGGCTCAATCACACCCGCCATCGGCAATTTCGAATTTTTGAGAGATCCGGCAAGGGCCGGCAGACGTATAGATTCTACAGTCAGGTTTAGCCAACTTGTGTTTCTGGAAACGGTCCCCATGTAGCAAATTGGCAAGGCATTCAACGTGTTCCGACGACCTCCCCAATCGTGGAACTTTTTAAAACGTCGTCTGTCTACCTGATTAGCGCTATAGCCCAGCGCTAATGTCCGTTCTCCCTCCTATGAGCGGACTTTGGATCCGGAAACCCCATCCGGGTCACACGTTTTTCCCTGGCAGTTATCTGCCAGGGTTTTTTTCTTTATAGACCGCTAATAATCAATTTACCACCGGCGCCCCTTCCGGCTCCAGCCAGTCGCGGCATCGCTGCTCCAGTAATTCGAGCCCCTGGCGATCGAGAATGGATAGCGGCGACACGCTGTGCCGGGGCTGGTGGAGTCTTTTTTCGGTCTCCGACAGGGCCTTGCGGACCGCCGAACGCGATAATTTGTCGGCCTTGGTGAGCAGGATATGCAGCGGCAGGCTGTCGCCGACCATATCGATCAGCGCCTGATCGAGGTCGCTGATGCCGCGGCGGATATCGACCACGACGACCAGTCCGCGCAGCGCATGGCGGTCGAGCAGATAGGCCGACAAAACCCGGTCCCAGTGCGCGCGCATGGTTTTCGGCACCCTCGCGAAGCCGTAGCCGGGAAGATCGACCAGGTAACGGCCGGGCGCGAGCTCGAAAAAGTTGATCAATTGCGTACGCCCCGGAGTTTTACTGGTCTTGCAAAGATTTTTCTGCCCGGTCAGGCAGTTGATCGCGCTCGACTTGCCCGCATTCGAACGACCGGCAAAAGCGACCTCGGCCCCCGTGTCGGGGAGCAGCTGCTCGAGCTCGAACGCACTGGTAACGAACCGTGCCTTTTTGAATGAAATGTGCATGACCCCCGGGATACTGTTGAACGCGCGGCCGGGGTATGATATACATTTGCGCCCGAAATTTCCGTACGTTTTCCCCCCGGGAGAAATAATGAAAGCGAGCCATATTGGAGCCATCGTGCTGGTATTGTCCGGCCTGTCATTTACCGCGGCAGCCGCCGATATCGAGGCTGGTAAAGCCAAGAGCGCGACCTGCGCCGCTTGCCACGGCGCGGATGGAAACAGCACCAACCCGATCTGGCCGTCTCTCGCGGGTCAGCACGCCAGCTACATCTACAAGCAATTGACCGATTTCAAGGCGGGCCGCCGCAATAACCCGACGATGACCGGCATGGTCGCCACGCTGAACGACGAGGATATGAAAAATCTTGCCGCCTACTTCGAGAGCCAGAAGCTGAAGCCGATTCCCTTCGACGGCGATTTGATCGAGGCCGGCGAAAACATTTTCCGGGGCGGGATTACCTCGGCCAGTATCGCCGCCTGCATGGGCTGCCATTCGCCCAACGGAGACGGTAACGGGCCCGCGGCCTGGCCGTCGCTTAAGGGTCAGCACCCCGAATACCTCGTCTCCCAGCTGCAGGCTTTCAGGCAGGGTGCGCGAGCCAACGACCCGAACAGCATGATGCGCGGCGTCGCTGCTCGCATGTCGGATACGGAAATGCAATCGGTTGCCGCCTATATCGCGGGGATACAGTAAGCCACGGGGACGGACCCGTTCAGGGCAAATTAATCTTTTGCCTGCTATCCTCGATTAAACTATCGATGCCGTCACGGGTCTGTAGTCAGGCGCAATCTTTGAGGAGAAACTGCATGTTCAAATTCTGGCTAACGCTTTTGCTGGGCTTCTCGCTGGTATCGGGTAACGCCGCCGCGCAGATGGCTTTCGTCGAAGGCACCGACTACCAGGCCATATCGCCGCCGGTGGAAACCTCGCATCCCGACGAGGTCGTGGTTACCGAGGTATTCTGGTATGGCTGTCCGCACTGTTTCCGTTTCGAGCCCTACATCAGGCGCTGGTCGTCGAGCCTGCCCGGCGGCGTTGTCTTCGAACGCCTGCCGTCGTCGCTGAATCCCCCCTGGAAGGTGCATGCGCGGGCTTTTTATACTTTCAAGATGATGGGCGTGCTCGACGAAGTGCATAGCGATTTCTTCGATGCTATCCATCTCGAGCGCAAGCGCCTGTTCGACCTCGACAGCATCGCCGGCTGGATCGCTTCCAGGGGGCTCGACGAAAAGAAATTCCGCGAGGACTTTGCCTCGTTTGCGGTCGACAACGAGCTTCGCAAAAATGCCAGGAAGGAAAAGCTATTCGGCCATCGCGGGGTGCCGGCGGTAATCGTCAACGGCAAGTACCTGGTCTCGGCATCGCTCGCCGGCAGCAACGAGCGGATGATCGAAATCATCAATTTCCTGGTCGGCAAGGAGCTTCAGCAGTAATCCTGCCCGCCCGGACGGTTCCGGCTAATCCGTGCTCCAGCTGAAACGCGCCAGGGCGACGTTGCCGTCCCCCTGGTAATCCAGCGAGTCGCAGAGGTCCTGGATCAGGAAGATCCCGCGCCCGCTCAGTGCCATTTGCCAGTTCGTGACCAGGCTGTGATCGTCGTAATCGAATCCCTTGCCGCTATCCTCGACCCGTAACAAGATGCTGCGCCTTGCGTCGGACTGCTCGACCGAAATGTCGAATTTCACGAAGCCGCTATCGAGGCTCGCCAGTCTTTTCTCGCGCTTGCGGAAATAGGCTTCGAAACCGGCCGGATCCGCTTTCAAGGAGGAATCCAGGCCCAGAACCCCGTGATCCAGCGCGTTCAGATAAAGCTCGGTCAACACCGTGAACAACGACTTCCTCTCGGCCTCGAGCTGTTCCATTTCCAGCAGGTAACTGACCAGGATCGGAACCGGGTTGGTTTCGCGCAGGCGGCGGCCGCTGAAATCCAGCGACAGCTTCCACTCACCGCGATCGCCGCGCCGCGACGGTCTGGCCATGCTGTAGGTTTCGATTTCCGGCAGGACATCGTGAACGCAGGAAATCTCGGCCAGGGTGATATCGTCGGGCTGAGAAGCGCGCTCGCCGCAAAACTCGTCGAGTTCGGTGATGATCTGGTCGAATATCCGGTCCGCCGGCGCGTTCGAGACGGCTTCGATCAGGCGGTCGACCCCGAACACCCGGTCCTGTGCGTTGCGCGCTTCGGTCAGGCCGTCGCTGTACAGGAGAATCTTGTCGTTGTGGGTGATCGGTGCGTATTGCACCATTTGCTTTGGATCGATATTGGGCTCGACGCCCAGTGGCAAGCCGTTGGAAGACAGGCGGTGTTTGATGCGGTTGCTGATGCCGTCGACGATGATGATATCGGGCATGCCGGCATTGTAGACGCGCACGTGCTCGAGATCGTGGTTGACGACGATCAGCTGGGCGCCGAAAAACATGCCCACCGGCAGCATCGACTTGAGCTTTTTGTTGATGCCGATGAGTATTTCCTCGGGACTGAAACCCTTGGTGGTCATGGCGCTGAATACCTCGGAGACCGGCATCGCGCCGAGCGCCGACAGCAGGCCGTGACCGGTGAAGTCTCCGGTCATGAAGAACAGGTCGCGGGCGGGGGAATAAGCCGATAAAACCATGTCGCCGCTGAAGATACCGGCTGGCCGTACGACCTGTCGGATGTGCGGATTTTCGATATTGGAACTCTGGATCGCGTTGATGAAGACGGATTCGGCGATTTCCTGCTCGCGCTTGATCATCCGGTACATGCCCTGTACCTCGCGGGTCAGCGACGCGATTCGCTGCATCGAGCGAATCTTGCTCTGCAGGATGAGCTTGTCGAAGGGCTTGACCAGGAAATCGTCGCCGCCGGCTTCGATGCATTCCGCGAGCGCCTCCTCGTCGCTGATCGCGGTCAGAAAAATGATCGGCACGAAGCGGCCCGCCGAAGCGGCCTTGATCTGCCGCGTCGCCTCGTAGCCGTCCATAACCGGCATCACCACGTCCATGAAAATGATGTTGGGCTGTTCCTGCTTGAAGAGGTCGATCGCCTGCTGACCGTCGACCGCCTCGACGACCTGGTAGCCCTGCTTGCTGAGCAGCGACTTCAGGATGAGCCGATTGGTCTTTTCGTCATCGACGATCAGGGCTTTGCCGAGGCTGGAATTACTCATATCGAATAGCAGGGGCGAGCAAACCGCGACGGCTTGCTAACCGGTAGCCCTGGGGGTCTCTGTGCATGATTCCATACCTGTTTAGTACATACGGCACTGAATTCAAGCGGCTGGTGATGCCGTTCAGGCGGACCAGCCGAGCTTGCGGGCGAGCCCCGAATGGCGCCGGGTAAGCCCCGCAACCGCCGCCGACAAAGCCGGGCGGGCGGCCTGAAGCAGGAAATTCTGCCGCGCGCGCGTCACCGCCGTATAGAGCAATTCGCGGGATAAAACTTCCGAGTCGGGGTCGCTTGGCAGAATCATCAAAACCGAATCGTATTCGGAACCCTGAGACTTGTGCACCGTACTGGTCCAGGCCGGCGTATAGGCCGGCAGCCGATTTATCGAAATCGAACGAATTCCCCCCTCGCTGCGAAAACAGGCGTGGAGACCGGCTTCCTCGCGCCACAGAATACCGCTGTCGCCATTGTACAGGCCGAGTTCGTAGTGATTGCGTGTAATCATGATCGGCAAACCGGGGTAAAGTTCCGCCGGCGGCAATCCGGCACGCGCCAACAGCGACTCGGAGATACGCCGTCCGACCGTCTCGACCCCCAGGGGACCCTGGTTGACCGCGCAGAGCACCCGGGTGGATTCGTAAACCTCCAGCGCCGCCTGGGCCGAACTGCAGTCGAAGATCGGCAGATAAGCATCGCAAATCCACTCCAGTGCCTCGGGTTCGATAGTCTCCTCATCTTCTGGTTGCCACCACTTCAGACCCCGCCCGCTATCCGACAACAGCTCGATCGCCGTGTCGCTCCGCCCACGATTGATATTTTCAGCCAGTTGACCGATGACGCTGTCGGCGGCGAATCGGTAGTTGCCGCGCAGCAGGGATACGGCGCCGGCCACGGCGGCGGTCTCGGTCTCGATATCACGGCCGTGGCCGGTGATGTCGCCGAGCACGTTGCCGGCGGCGACCGAGGCCAGTTGATCGCGGTCGCCGAGCAGAATCAACCTGGCGTCGTCGGGAAGCGCCTGCAACAGGTGATACATGAGCTTCAGGTCGATCATCGACGCCTCGTCGACGATCAGGCAGTCTACCGCGAGCGGATTGTCGGCATCGTGGACGAAAGTCCGGCCGCGATAACCGAGCAATCGGTGCAGGGTCGTCGCCTCGAAGTCGATTTCCTCGATAACCGCATCGTCGAGACCGAGTTGATCGACACGCCGCAGAATCGAGTCCTGCATGCGCGCCGCCGCCTTGCCGGTAGGCGCCGCCAGCGCCACACGGCAGTCCGCCTGCCGGGCCAGCAATAGCGCGAGTATGCGCACCACGGTCGATGTCTTGCCGCTTCCCGGACCGCCCGAAATCACGCTGAAGGGTTTGCTCGCGGCGTTCAGCACGGCCTGTTTCTGATCGGCGTCGATTTCGGCCGCGTCGCCGAACAAATCGCCGAAATCCGTATCGGCAGCGGCGTTGCCAAGCGCCAGCAGGGAATTGATCGACGCCGCAACCTCGTCCTCGTAGTGCCAAAAGCGATTCAGATAGAGTAGATCGCCGTCGAGCGTCATCGGCGCGCGTTCTCCCGGCTCGCCGGCGCAGTCGCTGGCGAGCAGCAGCGCCCGCCAGTCCGACAGGGCCGGAGCGAGAGGCACCTCCGCATCGGGTAAGGCAAGCCGGGCGAACATCGGCTTGTCGGCCAGCGCGGCGAGGTCGATGCAAACACTGCCCTCGAGATTCGCCTCGCAGAGCCGCGCGGCGGTCAGACAGAGCGGATGGCCGAGATCGCTCCCGGACTGCGTCGCAATGAAGCCGGCGAAATGGTAGCCGAGCCAGCTGATCTCGCCGTAACGTGCCAGTTGCAGCAGCAGGGGCGTCACGAAACGAACTCCTCGACGGGGGTAAAGGCGAACAGCTTCTCGAGGGCGTCGATGGTCGAGACCGGCGGACAATCGAAGTGAACCCCGTAGGCGGGACCGTGTTGCGGACGCATGGCCCGCAGGAACAGGTAGTAGTTGCCGCCGAAATGTTGCTCGTAGTCGTAGTCCGGCAAGCGTTGGCGCAGGTAGCGATGCAGCGCGAGAGAATAAAGCAGTGCCTGCAGGTCGTAGCGGCGATCGAGCATCGCCCGCGATAGCGCCTCGGGGCGATAATCCCCGAGGCTCGCACCGAGAAAGTTGCTCTTGTAATCGGCGAGGTAATATTTCCCGCGGTATTCGAAAACCAGGTCTATGATCCCGGTCAGCAGGCCGCGAAATTCGACCGCATCGATCGGCTGCAGCGGCATGCTGCTGGATTGTTGCAGCAGCCGGTTGAGCGCGCCGATATCGCATCGATCGAGCGCAAAGTCGAATTTCAATTCGTTCAGACGCCGCTCGTTGGCGAGCCGGCCGAGGCGTAACCCCGGCGTACCGAGGTCGGTCGCCAGGATCGACTCGAGCCATTGCGCGAGGATTTGCCGCTGGGATTCGCCATCGAGGCCGTAGACCGGGGCCTTCCGGGCGATCAGCGCCTGGCTTTGGCCGTCGATGTCGCCGGTAAAATCGAGCTCTTCCAGCAATTCGTGCAGCAACAGACCGACGTGGCTGCCGGCCGGGAAGTCGAGAATCGGGTCGCCGCGCGAAACGCGCTCACCGGCAAGCGGAGCCTGGTGGACATCGCGCGTCAGTCCCGAGAAACTGTTGATCCTGAAGGACAGCCCCAGCCGGCGGCCGAAATCGCGGGCGGCGAGCGCGCTGTCCGCCGCTCGCTCCTCCGGCGCGGTTACCGCACGCCCGCCATCCGGAAGATCCCTCAGCTCGATCTGTGGGCAGGCGTCGGCGAGTTGGCGCAGTTGGTCGAGCATTGCCGCCGGGTCGTCGAAGGCATCGGGTAACGCCGAGTCGAGGTCGGCGGCCGTCTGGCGGGGATGCAGCAGGTAGCCGAGCGCGCTGCGCATGGGCCGGCCCGGGCTGCGGCCGTCGCCGACGTCTCCCCAGGCCAGGTAGAGGCTCGATTTCGAGCGTGTCAGGGCAACGTACAGCAGGCGCAAATCCTCGGCGAGGCGCTCCTTGTCGGCGATCGGCAAATGCGCGTCGATATCCCCGGACCCGAGATCGAGGTGGGCGCGGTTGTCGTGATCGTGGAAGCGCAGCGGCAAGTCCTTGAGCGAAACCGGCCGGCAGCGCCACATGAAAGGCAGGAATACCACCGGGTACTCGAGCCCCTTGCTCTTGTGGATGGTGACGATCTTGACCAGCTCCGCGTCGCTTTCGAGTCGCAGTTCGGTTTCCTCGTCGGAGTCGCCTTCCATGCGCTGACGCATCCACCCCATCAGGGAGCCGATTCCCGGCGTGGTGCGCGACTGTCGCTGCAGTAACTCGGCCAGTTGCGACAGGTTGGTCAGCCGGCGCTCGGCGTCTTCGCGGCGCGCGAGCCTGTTGCCGGGGTCGAGCGTCACGAGCAATTGCTGAAACATCGAAATGAAGCCGAAATTGACCCAGGCGTCGTGCAAGGCCCGGATGTCGTCGATCCAGGCCTGCCAGCGGGAGTCGTCGCCGATCGCGGCCTCGAGTTCGCGGTAATCCAGGTTGAACAGCTTGCAGGCGCGGGCCCGGCGCAGGCGGATCTCGTCGCCCGGCTGTGCGACGGCATCGAGCAGATCGAACAACCCGTTCGCCTCGTCGCTGGCGAATACGCTGTCGCGGCCGATGCTTACCGAATCGATACCGGCATCGGCAAGGCAGGCACGGATCGCTTCACCCTCGTCGTTGGTGCGCACCAGTACCGCGATATCACCGCTATGCAGTGGCCGGTCGTCGACGCGGACCGCGTTACGCGCATCGAGCAGGCGGGCAATTTCGCCGACCACGGCGCGGTTGATCATCGCGGTGATCTCGCCGACTCCCATGGTCTTGCCGTTTTCGCGCAGCGGCAGCTGCCAGACGGTCAGCGCCGCGGCCGGCTCGGCGTCGATCGTCAAAGGCGTCGCCTTGCCTGCCGGCGCGGCCTTAGCCGGCAGAAAGGAAATCGCGCGATCGTAAATGAACGGCGCCGGCCGCCGCGAAAACAGGAAGTTGATCGCGTCGACGACTTCGGGGGTCGATCGCCAGTTTTCCTGCAGCGCGTAAATTTCGAGCCCCGGCTCATCCCTGGCCTCGATATAGGAGAATATGTCACCGCCGCGAAACCCGTAAATTGCCTGCTTCGGATCGCCGATCAGCGTCAGGCTGGTTTCCGCCTGGCCGCGGTACAATACCTGGAAGATTTCCAACTGCAGACTATCGGTGTCCTGGAATTCGTCGATCATCGCGACCGGAAAACGTTCGCGCAGTCGCTTCGCCAAACGCGCTCCGCCTGGCTGGCGCAGTGCCGATAGCAGCAGTTCCAGCTGATCCTGGTAAGACAGTTCGGCGCGCCTGTACTTGGCCGCCTCGACCCGCTTGCGGGAATAGTCGTGAGCCTCGCCGAGGGCCCGGGCGCGCAGCCCGTTCAACAGGTAATCGAAGT
>JASFKL010000106.1:0-11496 GCA_050118655.1 Gammaproteobacteria bacterium
AATTTTACTCTGACCCGAATTTAGTCCGCGAAGTATTCGTCGAAGCGCTGCTTCGCCTGGTCGCCGAACAGGCGTTCGCAGGCTTCGAACAGCCCGGCCGACTGGCGCAATTCCTCGCGCGAATACAGGAGTTCGATCTTGGAACGGCGCCGCAGGTAGTCTTCCAGTTTAACGATCATTTCGTGCCTGGCGAGATAGTCGATTTCGCAGCGGCGAATGCCCGCGTTGTCGACCAGCGGATCGCAGAGCGACGAATCGCGGGCGATGGCATCGAGCATCGCGTTGGCGTCGGCGGCGTAGCGCCTCCACAGGCGCTCGCTGAGCGCCTCGCCGGTATCACCGGCGACGACCGTGTCGATGCCGAGCGCATGCGCGCGACGGAAAAATTCGGCTCGCTCGCGCGCACCGGGTTCGCCGTACCACTTGCCCGGGGGCTCTGCAACCGACAGCCCGAGTCCGGCCACGGCTTCGCTGACTTCGTCGCCGACGTTGAGGCAATCGGTCAGCTTGCCGCCGAAAATGCTGATGTGGCCGTGCTCGCTATCGGTTTCGATCACGTGCTTGCGCGACAGTTGCTGCACGTCGGCGGCCGGGTCCACCGACCGCGGCACCGCCAGCGGGCGTACGCCGCAGCGCTCGGCGATGACGTCGTCGCGGGTCAACGGCCGAGGCAGGTCGAGGCGGGCGTTGATGTTCGAGAGCACGAAATCCCGGTCTTCGTCGGTGACTTCGACCACGGGGTCCTCGACGGCTGAATCTGTAGTGCCGATGCAGGTCCGGTGGGCCATCGGGATGGCGAAGAACAGGCGCTCGTCGTCGGCGAAGAACGCGAGCACGCGGTGGCTATCGGAAATCCTCGGCACGATCAGATGGATACCCTTGGAGAGCAGGTGGCGATGGCGGGTTTCGATTCCCGCGAGCTCGTTGTGCGCGTCGACGAAGGGGCCCGTGGCATTGATCAGGACCTTTGCCCGGATTTCGAAGCTCCGGCCGCCGACCTGGTCTTCCGCCTGGATTCGCCAGTGGTTGCCGTAATATGCCGCGCTCTGCGAGGCGACATAGTTGGCGGCCACGCAGCCGCGATTCATCGCGCTGCGCACGAAATTGAACACGAAGCGCGCGTCGTTGTCGTGCAGGAACGCGTCGGAGTACTCGATTCCGCCGATGCTGTCGACCGTGTCGACCATCGGCTCCACCTGCTTGAGCCGGCGGGCGGACAGTCGCCGCGGCGTACGTGTCTGGCCGCGACCGAGCAGCCAGTAGAGCCAGGTACTGGCGAGAATCACCAGCGGATGGAAACGGAACTGGCGGTTCAAGGTCATCAAAAACCGGATTTCCTTGACCGTCGAAGGAAAGCTCTTCAGCAGTTCGTTGCGCGACCGGCACAGCCCCGCGACCAGGCCGAACTCGTAGCCTTCCATATACTTGATTCCGCCCCAGACCAGGTTGGAAGATTGCTGGCTGGTGAAGCCGGCGAAATCCCGCGCATCGATCAACGCGACCTTGACGTCGCGTGCGGCCAGCGCCGCCGCGGATACCGCGCCGTTGATGCCGCCGCCGACGATCAATACATCGAAGTCTTCGTCTACGAGACGTTTCAGGTTGGTGTTGCGCAATTCCATCTTCGACCGTTAAGGGTTCGCGGCAGAGCGATACGTCTTTCGCTCAGACCTTGCGGAAGACGAACACGAACCAGCCGATGACCAGCACCAGCGCGCCCCACAGCGGGCTGCCGTAAAAGCCGAGCCAGGCCAGTGCGATGAAGCCCGAGCCGAGCCAGGAGATGAACAGCCGGTCGCCGCGGGTGGTATCGATGCCGAATATTCCGCGCCGCGGATTGCCTCCCGGGTCGAGGCGTTCCCACAGGCCCATCGCGGCGATCGACAGCACGAGAACGATGAAGAAGGCCGCCGTCGGCCAGGTCCATGCCATCCAGGATAATCCCATACCGGACCCCCGTCAGACCCGCCCGAGGGCGAAGCCCTTGGCGATGTAATTGCGCACGAAGTAAATCACTATCGCGCCCGGGATGATCGTCAGCGAACCGGCCGCGGCGAGCAGGCCCAGCTCGTAGCCGGAACTGCTCGCGGTGCGAGTCATCGTCGCCGCGATCGGCTTGGCTTCCACCGAGGTCAGGGTCTTCGCCAGCAGCAGTTCGACCCAGGAATACATGAAGCAGAAAAAAGCGGCTACGCCGATTCCGGCAGCGATCGTCGGAATGAAGATGCGGATGAAGAAGCGCCAGAACGGGTAGCCGTCGAGGTAAGCGGTTTCGTCGAGTTCCTTGGGTACGCCGGACATGAAGCCCTCGAGTATCCATACCGCGAGCGGAATGTTGAACAGGCAATGCGCGAGCGCCACGGCGATGTGGGTATCGAACAGCCCGATCGCCGAGTAGAGCTGGAAGAAAGGCAGCGCGAATACCGCCGGCGGCGCCATGCGGTTGGTCAGCAGCCAGAAGAACAGGTGCTTGTCGCCGAGGAATCGGTAGCGCGAGAACGCATAGGCGGCGGGCAGCGCCACCGACACCGAGATCACGGTATTGATGGCGACGTAGATGATCGAATTGATGTAGCCGTTGTACCAGGTCGGATCGGTAAAGATGACCTTGTAGTTTTCCAGCGTGAATTCCTGCGGGAAAAACGAAAAGCCGCCGAGGATTTCATTGGTGGTCTTGAACGACATGGCCAGTAATCCGTAGATCGGCAGCATCAGGAAGACGATATACAGGGTAGGCGCGAGCCATTTTCTCGGGTGGTTCATACTATTGTTCCTCCCCGCGCATCATCAGCGTGTAGAAAGCCCAGCAGATCAGCAGCACGACCAGGAAGTAGATCAGCGACATCGCCGCCGCCGGGCCCAGATCGAACTGGCCGAGCGCGATCTTGACCAGGTCGATCGACAGGAAGGTCGTTGTGTTGCCCGGCCCGCCGCCGGTGAGCACGAATGGTTCGGTGTAAATCATGAAGCTGTCCATGAAGCGCAGCAGGATCGCGATCGTCAATACACGTTTCATTTTCGGCAGCTGGATGTAGCGAAACACGGCCCAGCGGCTGGCGCCGTCGATATGCGCGGCCTGGTAGTAGGCGTCCGGGATCGAACTCAGGCCCGCGTAGCACAATAGCACGATCAGCGAGGTCCAGTGCCAGACGTCCATCACCACGGTCGTCATCCAGGCCGAAACCGGCTGGCGCGTGAAGTTGAAATCGAAGCCCATCGAGTTGAGCGTGTGGCCGAGCAGGCCGATATCGGGCAGCGCGAAGATATTCCACATCGCGCCGACCACGTTCCAGGGAATCAGCAGTGGCAGCGCCATCAATACCAGGCAGACCGAGACCCAGGGCCCCTTGCGCGGCATCGACAGGGCGACCGCGATACCGAGCGGCACCTCGATCGCGAGGATCATGCCGGTGAACAGCAACTGTCGGCCGAGGGCGGCATGGAAGCGATCCGAGCGCAGGACCTGTTCGAACCAGGTGACGCCTTCCCAGAAAAAGACATTGTCGCCGAAGGTTTCCTGGAAAGCGTAGTTGACCACGGTCATCAGCGGGATGAAGGCATTGAACGCGACCAGCACCAGTACCGGCACCACGAACCACCAGGCTTTCGCGTTGGTCGTCTTGTTCACGGTGCCTGTCCCCCGACGACCCAGTCGTCATGATAGATTCGGGTGTAGTCCGGATCGAAGGCGATCTGCGGGTTCTCCGCCGGCACCTGTTCGTCCTCGCCGACCACCATCTTGATCGTGTCGGACTCGTGCATTGCGGTCACCACCTGGTAACGCCCCAGGTCCTCGACTTTTTCGATTTGCACCGGAATGCCGTGGTCGGCAAAGTGCACGAATTCCGGCCGTACGCCGATTTCGAGTTTGCCGCCGAGGTCGCCGCTCGCCGGGTGCCTGGTGTCTAGCAGGTGGCCGTGAAACACGGGCCGGCCCTGGTCGAGCTCGCAGGGCAGCACGTTCATGCCCGGAGAGCCGATAAAGTAACCGACGAAGGTATGGTTCGGCCTGTTGAACAGCTCGACCGGCGTGCCCACCTGGACCACGGCGCCGTCGTACATGACTACCACGCGATCGGCGAAGGTCAGCGCCTCGACCTGGTCGTGAGTGACGTAAATCATCGTCACGCCGATCTGCTGGTGCAATTCCTTGAGCTTGGAGCGCAGCTGCCACTTGAGGTGCGGGTCGATGACCGTCAGCGGCTCGTCGAACAGGATCGCATTGACGTCTTCGCGCACGAGGCCCCGGCCGAGCGAGATTTTTTGCTTGCCGTCGGCGGTAAGTCCGGCGGCGCGCTGCTGCAGGCGGTCGGTGAGATCGAGCATGTCGGCGATTTCACCGACGCGTTTTCTGACGACGTCCTCGGCGGTGCCGCGATTGCGCAGCGGAAAGGCGAGGTTGTCGTAAACCGTCATCGTGTCGTAGACCACGGGGAACTGGAACACCTGTGCGATCTGGCGCTGCACGGTCGGCAGATGGGTAACGTCCACGTCGTCGAACAGGATCGAACCTTCGGACGGTGTCAACAGTCCGGAGATCGTGTTGAGCAGCGTGGTCTTGCCGCAGCCCGACGGGCCGAGCAGTGCGTAGGCGCCGCCGTCTTCCCAGACCTGGTCGACTTCCTTGAGCGCGTACACCGGCGGCTGCCCGGGCGGGGGAGGGTAAGCGTGCCTGACTTGCTTGAATTCGATTTTGGCCATTCTCGTTACTCAGCTCACGAGGCGATCAGTTTTTCGTCGGCATCGAAGTAAAAACAGCGCGCCGGATCGAAATGAAAGTGCGCCTGCTGGCCGTACTCGTAGCTGTGGATACCGTGCGCCTCGCTGACCCAGTTATTGCCCGCGATGTTGACGCGGACGATGCTCTCGGAGCCCGAGATTTCGGCGATCAGCACCTCGCCGTCGACTAGTACTCCATCGCCCTCGGGTTGCAGGTGGTGAGGCCTGAGCGCGATCTTGTATTCGCCGTCGGGCAGCTCGCGGACCCGGCCGGGCAATTCCCAGCTCACCGCGTCACCGAGATAGGCGCGGTCGCCGCGCTTGGCAATAGACGCGGTATTGACCGGCGGATCGGAGAAAACTTCGGCGCTTTCGAGCGTCTCGGGGTGGCGGTAGATTTCCGATGTGGAACCGAATTGCACCACCCGCCCTTCCTTGAGCGTGGCGGTAAATCCGCCCAGCATCAGGGCCTCGAGCGGCTCGCTGGTGGCGTAGACCACGGTCGCGCCGGTGTCGGCAAACAGTTTCGGCAGTTCGTCGCGCAATTCCTCGCGCAGCTTGTAGTCGAGGTTGGCCAACGGCTCGTCGAGTAGCACCAGGTCGGCACCCTTGACCAGCGCGCGCGCCAGCGCCGTGCGTTGCTGCTGGCCACCGGACAATTCGCTCGGCAGCCGATCAAGCATCGGCGTCAGTTTCAACAGGTCCGCGAAGCGCCTCACCTGGCGGTCGACTTCCGCCCTTGGCAGCCCGGCGACCTTCAGCGGCGAGGCGATATTGTCATAGACGCTGAAACTCGGGTAATTGATGAAAGCCTGGTAAACCATCGCCACGCTGCGCTTCTGTACCGGCATGCCGGTCACGTTTTCACCGCCGGCCCAGATTTCTCCGGAGGTCGGTTTTTCCAGCCCCGCCATCAGCCGCATCAGCGTGGTTTTCCCGGAAAGCGTGGTGCCGAGCAGGATATTGAACTGGCCCGGTTCGAGCGCCAGGTCGGTTTCGTAGATATGTGTCCCCGCGCCGACCCTGAGCGAAACCCCGCGAAGCTCGATGGCCATCAACCCTTCCCCGCGGTCGATTGACGGTCTTTGTCGTGACCGACGGTCACCAGTTCGACCTCGTTTTCGCGGCAATAACGCCTGGCGTCGTCGGGCAGTCCCTCGTCGGTGACCAGCGTGTCTACCTCGGACAGGTTGCCGATGCGAATCGGCGCGCGGCGTTCGAATTTCATCGAGTCGGTAACCAGGATGATCGAGCGCGCATGGCGCATGATCGCCTGGGTGACGCGTACCTCGCGCAGATCGAAATCGAAAAAATCGCCGTCCTCGTCGATCGCCGAACAACCGATCACGGCGTAGTCGAGTTTGAACTTGGCGACGAATTCCTCGGCGCTGGCGCCGACGATGCCGCCGTCGGACCGGCGGATCGAGCCGCTCGCGATCATCACTTCGAGACCGCGGGCAGGCCACAGCATCGCGGCGACATTGATGTTGTTGGTAATCACCAGCAGTCCGCTGCGGCTGGAGAGATACTCGGCGACGCGCTCGGTGGTAGTACCGATGTTCAGAAACAGCGACGAGTTATCCGGAATCAGTTCGGCGGCGCGGCGGGCGATATCGGTTTTTTCCTCGGCCATGAGGATTTTGCGCGCACCGTAGCCGAGGTTTTCGACATTGTCCTTGACGATCGCGCCGCCGTGCACCCGCTGTACCAGCTTCAGCCCGTAGAGTTGATTCAGATCCCGACGGATGGTTTGCGGGGTGACCTGCAGGTGCTCGGACAACTGGTCGACCTGGACGGAACCGTGTTCGCGGATATAGTCCATGATCAGGTGCTGTCGGCTGCTGATTTCGACGTTCATGGTTGTATGAATTCGCTGCTCGCCGGTGTGCGGCTCCTGCCGGGGCCCTGCGAGGGAGCCCCGGCAAGCGATTTTCGCGACCGGCCTGCGGCCGACAGCTTACTGCTGCCAGCGCTTGATCAGCTCGTCGTAATTAACGGTTTGACCTTTCGGTTTTTCGTTGGCGAGCCTGGCCTTCGGCGACCCCGGCTTGTTCAACCAGTAAGAGGGATCCTTTTCCGGGTTGAGACGCGGTCCGCAGCCCCCGTAGGTGCCGGCCTTTTCGTCGGCCGCCTGCATCCGCGACATGACCAGGTCCATTTCGCCAGCGAGACGGTCCATGGCCTGTTGCGGGGTAAACGCGCCCGAGTTGACGTCACCGATTTGTTGCCACCAGATCTGTGCCAGTTTCGGGTAGTCCGGAACGTTGATACCGGTCGGCGACCAGAGCACGCGGTCCGGGGAGCGGTAGAACTCGACCAGGCCGCCGAGTTTCGGCGCACGCTCGGTGAAGGATTTGTGGTTGATGGTGCTGTCGCGAATGAAGGTCAGCCCCACGTGGCTCTTCTTCACGTCGACGGTCTTCGAGACCACGAACTGGGCATAGAGCCAGGCGGCCTTGCGGCGCTCGACCGGGGTCGACTTGAACAGCGTCCACGAGCCGGCATCCTGGTAGCCGAGCTTCTGACCTTCTTCCCAGTAGGGGCCGTGCGGCGACGGCGCCATGCGCCAAAGCGGGTTGCCGTTATCGTCGACGGTGTTGTTGCCTTCGCTCTTCGGCGCCACCATCGATGCGGTGAACGCGGTGTACCAGAAGATCTGCTGGGCGACGTTGCCCTGCGAAAGTGCCGGCAGTGACTGGTAAAAGTCGTAGCTGGCGGCACCCGGAGGCGCGTACTTGCGCAGCCACTCGTCCCACTTGCGGATCGCGTAAACGGCGGCCGGGCTGTTGGCGCCGCCGCCGCGCGAGACCGAGGCGCCGACCGGGTTACAGGTGCCGGCTTCCATGCGAATGCCCCACTCGTCTACCGGTACGCCGTTCGGCAGGCCCTTGCTGCCTTCGCCGGCCATCGACAGCCAGGCGTCGGTCATCCGCCAGCCGAGGTCCGGTGCGCGCTTGCCGTAGTCCATGTGGCCGTAGACGCGTACGCCGTCGATCTCCTTGACGTCTTCGGTGAAGAACTCGGCGATGTCTTCGTACGCGGACCAGTTCACCGGCACACCGAGTTCGTATCCGTACTTGGCCTTGAAGCGTTTCTTCAGATCGGGACGGTCGAACCAGTCTTTGCGGAACCAGTAGAGGTTCGCGAATTGCTGGTCGGGCAATTGATACAGCTTGCCGTCGGGGCCGGTGGTGAACGACTTGCCGATGAAGTCGTTGACGTCGAGCATCGGGTTGGTGACGGCCTTGCCTTCGCCTGCCATCCAGTCGGACAGGTTGGTCGCCAGTTGCAACCGCGAATGGGTACCGATCAGGTCGGAATCGTTGATGTAGGCATCGTAGAGATTACGCTGGGTCTGCATCTGGGTCTGCACCGCCTGCACGACCTCGCCCTCACCGAGCAACTGGTGGTTGACCTTGATACCGGTAATTTCCGCGAAAGCTTTCGCCAGGGTCTTGGATTCGTATTCGTGGGTCGGAATGGTTTCCGACAACACGTTGATTTCCATACCTTCGAAGGGTTTGGCGGCATTGATGAACCATTGCATTTCCTCGAGCTGCTGGGCGCGGGACAATGATGATGGCTGGAATTCGTTGTCTACCCATTTCTCGGCCTCGGCCATGCCGGCGAAGACGGGTTGGGCCGACAACGCGGCAAGGATCGCTACCGCGGCGACTGTTCTGAACATGAGATTTTCCTCCATTATTTATTGTCGTGGTGCTTGAGAGCCCGGTAAATCTAACCCTCGATGTTCGTATTGTCAATGATAAGCTTTCGTTTTGTTCGGAAAAATGTTCGTAATATTCGTTTATTTTCGTTTTGAATTGAAACTAATGCCTTGCCGCGGCGCCGGTCGCACTGTTCAGCCGCGCCCCGAATCTTTATGATCGTGGCATGACGGAGCCTAAACATTTGCTGATCGTCGCCCATAACCCGTCGCCGAATACGCGGAAGCTGGTCGAGGCCACGTTGCGCGGGGCGCGTCACGAGGACATCGAGGGCGTCGAGGTGAAGCATATCCCGCCGCTCCAGGCAGTCCCCGACGACGTCCTTTGGGCCGATGCGATCATCCTCGGTACGACCGAGAATTTCGGTTACATGAGCGGCGCGCTCAAGGATTTTTTCGATCGCATCTATTACCCCTGTCTCGAGCATACCGAGGCAATGCCCTTCGCCGCCTGGATCCGCGCCGGCCTCGACGGCACCGGGACCAGAATCGCCATCGGCAAAATCACCACCGGGCTCAGCTGGAAGCCCGTGCAGGAGCCGATCATCCTGCACGGCGAGTACAAGCCCGGGTTCGAGCAGCAATGCGAAGAACTCGGCATGTTGATGGCCGCGAGCCTCGAATCCGGCATCATCTAAATTCGGGTCAGATCAAAATTTCGTTGCCCAGAGTAAAAACTGTAAACAAGCGCTTTAATTATTACTCTGAGCAAGAATTCGCGGCTAGTTATTAATCTGATCCGAATTTATTGGCGGGGGTGCGGGAGCGTTTCCGTGGGATCGGGAATCCGCTATGATTCGCGGGTAATAACGGCCTCCGGCATGGAGGATTTACGGCAATCACGCGGGGAACCAGCGAATGAGTAATTTCGAAGGCAAGAAGGCGATCGTGCTCGGCGGTACCTCGGGTATCGGGCTTGCAACTACCGAGATGCTGCGCGACGGCGGCGCCGAGGTGATCGCCGGCAGCCGCCGGGAAAGCAAGATCGACGGGGTCGAGACGGTGGAGATCGACGTGCTCGATCGCGACGGCCTGCAGGCTTTATTCGAAAAGCACCAGGGTTTCGATTACCTGGTCAACGCGGCTACCGGCGGGCCGCGCGCCATCGGCCCCTTCCTGGAAATGGACCTGCAGGGATACCAGGATTCGTTCGCCAAGCTCTGGGGCTATGTCAACAGCGTGCGTCTCGGGGTACCGCAAATGTCGCCCGAGGGTGCGGTGGTGTTGTACAGCGGATACCCGGTGCGCAAGCATCGGCCGGGCACGATCGCGCTCGCCAGCGTCGGCGGTTCGGTCGAGGCCTTCGTGCGCATGGTCGCCAACGAAATCGCGCCGGTGCGCATCAACTGTGTCTGTCCGGGCCTGATCGATACCCCGATGTCGCCGCTCGAGGGCGAAGAGCGGCGCAAGTACTATGCCGACGGTTCGCGCGATCACCTGATCCCGCGCGCCGGCACGCCGGCCGAATGCGCCAGCGCGGCCATCTTCCTGCTCGACAATGAGTTCGTTACCGGCACTGTCGTCGACGTCGACGGCGGCGCCATCTGCACATGAGCTTCGAAAAAATCAGCCGGAGCCTGCGCGGCGATACGCCCGGGCGCAGTACCGAGTTGAATTATTTTCGGGTCGGGCCCGGACAGGCCGGTAAAAAGGTTTACCTGCAGGCGGCGCTGCACTGCGACGAACAGCCCGGCATCCTTATCCTGCACCACTTGCTGGAACTGTTGCGCGAGGCCGATGAGCGCGGGGAACTCGATGCGCAATTCGTGTTGTTTCCGATGGTCAATCCGCTCGGCATGGGCGATATCGAATTCGACAGGCTGCAGGGCCGCTACAGCCGCGCCAGCGGCGTCAACCACAACCGCGGCTGGCCGTCGCTTTACGAGGCCATCGCCGAAGACGTCAAGCCGCGCCTCGGCGACGATGCGGCGGAAAACGTGCGCCTGGTGCGCGCGGCGCTGCGCGACCGGGTCGCGCAAATGCCGCAATCCAGTGCGCTCGACCAGTGGCGTCGGTACGTGATCGGCGAAGCCTGCGACGCGGACTACGTGTTCGACCTGCACTGCGACGACGATTCGCTCGTGCACATCTTTTCGGTGCCGCAACTCGCCGACAAGATGCAGCAGCTCGCCGACTGGACCGGCGCCGCGGCGACGCTGATGGCCGAAGACAGCGGCGGCAATTCTTTCGACGAGGTCTGGCCGACCGTCTGGCTGCGGCTGGCCGACGAATGCCCGGACAAGCCGATACCCCTGCCGGTCGTTTCCTGCACGCTCGAATACCGCGGGCAGATCGACACCTTCGATCATTTGAATCTCCCCGATGCGCAAAAGCTGTACGGCTATTTCCAGGAACAGGGCCTGATCGGCGGCGAGCCGGTCGGCGGCAAGGGCAAGGCGCCCGCGGCCAGCGACCTGCGCGCCACCGAGTTCATGACCTCGCCCGGCACCGGGTTGCTCGCGTTTCGCGTCGAACTCGGCGATCGTGTCGAAAAGGGCGAGCCGATCGCCGACCTGTTGCAGCTCGACGGCGACGGTGCCTTCGTGGAAAGGATTCCGGTGCCGGCGGGCACCTCGGGAATCGTCATCTCGCGCCAGATCTTCAAGTTCGTCTGGCCCAACCACAATATCTGCAAGATCGTCGGCGAGGAAATCCTCGAGCGCGGCGATTACCTGTTGAGCGATTGACCGCGGATTTTCCCGCGGGGGCCGGCCGACCGGCTTTCGCCCGGGTTCAGGAATCCCGCTCGCGGCCGTAGAGCCGGCACTGCTCTGCCATTTTCGGCGCCAGGCCTTCTTCGATATCGGACCACAGCAGGCGCCAGCCCCAGTTGTTGTCGGCCTTGCCGGGATGATTCATCCGGTGCTCGCTGCCCAGCCCGAGCAAATCCTGGATCGGGATGACCGCCGAATCGGCGACGCTCGCCATCGCGCAGCGGATCAGGTCGTCACAGATATGCCGCGCATCGGTTGCCAGGTATTCGCGCAAATGATGCTTTATATCGTCACCGGCCTCTTCCCACCAGCCCAGCGTGGTGTCGTTGTCGTGCG
>JASFKL010000107.1:0-11389 GCA_050118655.1 Gammaproteobacteria bacterium
TTCAATTTTACCGCATCCTTGTGGGTCACGAGTATCGGCAGGTCTGGCTTGAGGTTCAGGTCCTGGACGGTGAATTCGTGATGATCGGGAAATTCGTGCTCGATCAGGTCGATACCCATTTGCAGCAGGCTGGCAAAAAAGATTTCCGGGAATCCGATACCGGCCAGTGCATGCACCTGCTGGCCCTGAAATTCGCTGATATGCCGCCTGAGCTGCGGATTGGCGAGATTCCAGACCTCGCCGAGCGACTCGGTGACCTGGTCGCTGTCGCGATCGATGGTGACATCGACCTGGCGCAGGCGCTCGCGCGGTTCGCGCAACGGGCCCGCCGGCAGCATCAGGCCATTGCCTAACGACAGGAAGCGGCAAACGGCGATTTCGATATCGCGTTTGAGCGCGTAATGCTGCAGTCCGTCGTCGGAGAGGATCAGGTTGGTTTCCGGGAAACGCTCGAGAATCAGCTTCGCGGCGCGGACACGATTCGCGCCGACACCGATCGGGCAGTGGCAAATCTCCGAGATCATGTTCGCCTCGTCGCCGACCGCGGCATCGCTTTCACCGTCGTGCAGGATCTGTATGTTTTGCTCGTTGCCGCTCTTGTAGCCGCGCGTGATAATCGCCGGTCGATAACCCAGTTCGCGAAACAACTGGTAGAGCGCGATCACGATCGGGGTCTTGCCGTTGCCGCCGAGGGTTATATTGCCGACCACGACCGTGGTCACCGGCAGACGGCGGGACCTGATTATTCCCAGGCGGTAGGCGATGCGTCTCAGGCTCATGATCAGGTAAAACACCGCCGCGAGCGGCATCAGCGAAATCGACAGCGGGTTCATCGACCACAGCCACCAGCCCTGGCGGCGCTGGGTCGACAGGCTCACCCAGTGCGACAACAGGGTCTTGTTGAGCACCGAGGAGCGAATGATTTTCGGCCGCGAGGTCGGCAGGGCGGGATTCACTTCCTTTTCGTCGCGGAACTGCATCGAGTGCAGCTTGGAATAGATTCCTTCGTGCGCCAGCAATTCGGCGTGATTGCCCTGCTCGACGATCTTGCCCTCGTCCATGACCAGGATGTGATCGGCGTGTTCGATAGTCGACAGGCGGTGGGCGATGACCAGCGTGGTGCGATTCTCCATCAGGTATTCCATCGCATGCTGAATATGCCGTTCCGACTCGGTATCGAGCGCCGAGGTCGCCTCGTCGAGAATCAGGATCGGCGCATTCTTGAGCAGGGCCCGTGCGATCGCGATACGCTGTCGCTGGCCCCCCGAGAGCAGCACGCCGCGCTCGCCGACCTCGGTATCGAGACCCTCGGGCATGGGCTCGATGAATTCCCAGGCATACGCCTGTCGCGCGGCCTCGATGATCTGTTCCTCGGTAACCTTGTTGGCGATGCCGTAGGCGATATTGTTGCGGATCGTGTCGTTGAACAGGCGCACGTCCTGGCCGACGTAGGCGATCTGGCGGCGAAGGTCCGACATCTTATAGTTATCGATGCGCTTGCCGTCGAGCAGGATTTCGCCGCTGTCGTATTCGTAGAGCCTCGGAATCAGGTTGACCAGGCTGGATTTTCCGCTGCCGGATCGGCCGACGATGGCCACGGTCTGCCTGGGCTTGACCTCGAAGCTGATATTGTCGAGCACCCGCTGATCGCTGCGCCGGTAGCAGAGCACGACCTCGTTGAACTGGATATGTCCCCCGGAGCGCGCCAGTTTCTCTTGCCCCTCGTCGCGCTCGCTATCGCGCGATGTCAGTTCGAACACGCTTTCGCCCGCGGCGATGCCCTTCTGAATGCTGGCATTGATCGACGACAGCACGCGCATCGGCGCGAGCAGCATGGTCATCGCGAAAATGAAGGATACGAAGTCGCCCGTGGTGATGACGTTGCGCATCGAATCCGAGGTCGCGAAAGCGACGATCGCGGCGAAAGCAATCGCCACCACGAGCTGGATCAGCGGCATGCTGATCGCCTGCGCGACTGCCATTTTCAGGTTCAGGCGCAGGTTGGCCTTGTTGATCCTGTTGAACTTGTTGCGCTCGAATTCGTTGCCGCCGAATATCTTGACGATACGGTTGGCGTCGATTACTTCCTGGGCGACCTGGGTAACGTCGCCCATGGACTGCTGGATATTGCGGCTGATAATCCTGAAGCGTCCCGAAATCCTGACCACGATCAGGAATACGATCGGTCCCGCGACCAGGAATATGGCCGTCAACTGCCAGTTTAACCAGATCATGTAGGCGAGCAGGACGACGATCCGCAGGCTGTCCTGGATGAACACCGTCAGCGACGAGGATACCGATTTGGCGACCTGCTCGACGTCGTAGGAAAAACGCGTCACGATCGACGAACTGGAAGCCTGGTCGTACTCGTCGCTGGTCAGGGTCAGCAGTTTTTCGAACATCATCTTGCGCAGGGTATTGATGACGTTGCGCCCGATGTAGTCCATGCAATAGCTGCGCATGAAAACCGCGAACATGCGGACCACGAAAATCAACACGATGGCGACCGGCATCCATTTGATGATCTCGGGATCCCGGTCGATGAAGCCCTCGTCCATCAAAGGTTTCATCAGGTAGGCGAAGGCCGCGTCCGAGGCCGCGAATACGACCATGCCGAACACTGCTACGAGAAAATAAATCTTGTGGTCGAAGGCCATCGCCAGGAGCGCGCGGTACGCGCGAACGCCGGTCAGGTTGCTCTCAATCGGTTTCATCGGGCAGTCTGCTGGATAGCTCGCAATGCGGATTACTCGATCGGCCTGGTGGTCGCGATCGAAACCTGCTTGAGGCCCAGTTGGCCGACGACGTCCATCGCGGTGACCAGCGACTGCACGGGTGAATCGGCATCCGACTGAATCACGATCGGCATTCGCCGGCCTTCCAGTGCCCGTTCCAGGGCCGCGCGCAGCGTGGCGCTGTCCTTGCCGGTCAGTTCGCGGGCATTGAGAAAAAATTTACCCCTGGCATCGATCACCAGGTTGATCTTGCGGGGCGGCTCGGGCGCCTTGTTTTCGCTCGCCTCGGGTAACTGGATTTCGAGCTGCGAGGTGGTGTCGAAGGTAGTCGAGACCATGAAGAAGATCAGTAGCAGGAAGACCACGTCGATCAGCGGTGTCAGGTTGATACTGACCTCTTCCTCGGTATTGCCGTGTTTGAAATTCATCGCCCTGGCCCTTGTTCTAACCCAGTTGCTTGCGTTCGCCGTGCAGGAACTCGACCAGTTTCATCGCTTCCTGCTCCATGGCCACCACCAGGTCCTCGATCTTGCGTTTCAGGTGACGGTAAAAGATCAGGCTGGGTATCGCGATCGTCAGTCCGGCGGCGGTAGTGATCAACGCCTCGGAAATTCCCCCCGCCAGTTGCCCCGGATCGCCGACACCGATCACCGTAATCGCGGTAAATACACGAATCATTCCGATTACCGTGCCCAGCAGGCCCAGCAGCGGCGTAATCGTCGAGATGGTGCCGAGGGTATTCAGAAATCGTTCCATTTCGTGCACCACGTGACGGCCGGTCTCCTCGATGCTTTCACGCACCAGGTCGCGCGTCATATGCCGATTGATCAACCCGGCTGCCAGCACCTTGCCGAGCGGCGAACCGTTCTCGATTTCGGAAATGTGCTGTTCGGTGAGGGACTCGTTGCTGAGCAGCTTCCAGATGCCGGTCAGCAATTTTTCGGGAATCACTTTCTTCTTGCGCAGTGTCCACGTCCTCTCGATGATGATGGCCGCCGCGACGACCGAACACAGCAGGATCGGAATCATCAGCCAGCCGCCAGCCTGAACCAGTTCGTACACGCTGTTTACCTCGGGTTGAAATGCCGCACATCATACTTTGACGGCAGGCTTTTTACCATCGCCGCCAGATTCTCCGCGGCGTACCGCGCCGGACCTCGATTCGCAGCTCTTCGGGACCGCCGAATACCGAAATCGCGCCGTCGCGGGCGCTGTCGAACAGGCGTACGCCGCGTCGCCGGTACCGTTCGATTACCCCCGGCGCCGGAAAACCCCATCGGTTGCCGCGCGACAGTGTGAATATCGCGTAGTCGGGATTTACCCGATCGAGAAAATCACCGGTCGACGAGGTCGCGCTGCCATGGTGCGGTGCGAGCAGCACGTCGGCGGCCAGCCTGTCGCCGTACTCGGCAACCAGGCTCGACTCTCGCCGCGACTCGATATCGCCGGGCAGCAGGACCCGGCGGCCGCCGTCGATCAGCAGCACGCAGGAACGGTTATTGGTCTCGTCGCCCGCGGGAGCCCCCAGGAAACTGAATTCGACCCCGTCCCAGCGCCAGTCGGGCCGCTCGTGGCAGGATGGAACCGGCGCCGACAATTCGAATCTATCGGCCAGTTCCCGCGGCGTACCCGATAGCAGCGCCGTCCCGGGATAGGCATCGATAAAAGCGTTCAGGCCGCCGCTGTGATCGCGATCGACGTGACTGACCACGGCCAGGTCCGGCATGCCGATGCGGTAACGCAGGATGGCGGGCAACAGCGCCCAGTCAGCGGCGCTGGTTCCGCCCCGCCCGCCGGGGCCGAGATCGTATACCAGGCTGTGATTGCGCGTCAGCACCAGTACCGAGGTCCCCATGCCCACATCCAGAACGCGAACCCGGAATTCTCCGAAGGCGGGGCGCGAGGGCTGCCATCCCAGGAGCAGGAGCGCGGCGAGCAGCGCGCCGCGGCGGCCCGGCAGTGAGCGCGGCAGCAACAGCCATCCCAGCAACAGGAGTAAAACCAGCAGCAACACCGTCGGATAGGCTACCGGCACTGCGCCGAGGCCCTGTTGTAACAGCCAGTCGAGATAACCGAGCAGCCAGCCCAGTCCGCGGTCGGCGATCTGCAGCAGCCAGCCGGCTCCAGGCAGTCCGCTCACCGCCAACAGGCTGCCGGCGAGCACCGCGGGCAGCAGGACGAAACTGACGGCGGGAATCGCCACCAGGTTGGCCGGCAGGCTCGCCGGGCTCAATTGACCGAACAGCAGCATGCCCACCGGCGTAAACAGCAGCGTAAAGTAAAGCTGCAAGGTCAACAGTTGACGCCACCTCGGCAAGCTGCCGGGGACCCGGAACTGTACGAAAGCGATCACCAGCAGGGCGCCGCTACTCAACCAGAAAGAGCTCGACAGGAGCGAGCGCGGATCGCCCGTTGCGATGACCGTGACCGCGATGGCGAGCGATTGCAGCAGGTTTACGCGGTTTTTCGTCATCGTGGACAACAGTATCGCCAACAGCATGATCAGCGAACGTAACGTCGGCAGGCTGAATCCCGCCATCGCGGCGTAGCCGGTCGCCGCGAGCATGACCAGCAGTGCAACCAGTCGCGGTCGAGCCAGGGGCCCACGGTACAGCCCGAGGCGCCACAGCAGGCGGCCGACGGCGAAAGCCAGCATCGCCACCATGCCGACGTGCAGACCGGAAATCGCCAGCAGGTGGGCAGTCGCGGTCTGTTGCAGTACTTGCCGCTGGCGCTGCGGTATATCGGCGCGAAAGCCGATCGCCAGGGCCTTGATCAGGCCCGCGTGTTCGCAATCGCGGCAATGCGCGTCGAGCGCCGCGGCGAGCCGTTCCCGCCAGCGATGCGGATCCAGCGATCCGGCCGCTGCCAGTCTCGAGTTGACGGGCGAATCGACGACATAGCCGCGCGCATCGATACCCCTGGAGAACTGCCAGGCCTCGAAATCGAAGCCGCCGGGGTTCGACAGGCCCCGCGGCTGTTTCAGCTTGACCGCCAATCGCCAGTTTTCGCCGGGCCGGGGCCGGATGTCGCGCTGGTACCAGGCCAGCCGTATGCGGCGCGGCAGCGGGGACGGGTAAGCGTCGATTTCGAGTACTTCGAGGTAGAAAACAACCCGCCCCGATTCGACTACCGGGAGATCCTCGACGACCCCGCGTACCACGGTAACGCGATTGTCGTATGCTTCGATTAACCTGTGATCGAGGTGATGATGAAACCATGCCGCGCTCCAGAGATACGCGGCCGCGGCAATCAGCAAAAGGCGGTGGCCGGGGCAATAGCGGTATAACAGCAGAAGCAGCGGCAGGTAGGCCGACCAGAACCGGTCCGCAAGTTCGTTGCCGAACAACGCCAGCAAACTGCCCGCGAGGATGGCGATCGCGTGTTGGGGCATGCTTTCCCTGCCCTGAATTCCCTGTTATTTGATCCAACTCTTTACAGAATATTGATTTCCTGAGGATAATACAAACTGCATGGCAAAGAAGTTCCTCAGGAAGTTTTTGCCGCATCCTGACGTTATCACAAAGAATCGCTGGATTAAGCTACTCGGGCCGCGATTGCAGGATCCGTCACTGTGGCATATCAATCGTCGCTCGTTTTCAATGGCAGTGGCGCTGGGCATATTTTGCGCCTTCATCCCGGTGCCGTTCCAGATGGTCATCGCGGCGGCCGGCGCCATCCTGCTGCGCGCGAACGTGCTGGTGGCGGTGCCCATGGTCTGGATCAGCAATCCCTTCACCATGGGACCCCTGTATTACTTCTGTTACCTGGTCGGCGCGCAGATACTCCAGCTGGAACCGAGCAACTTTCATTTCGAACTGAGCTTCGACTGGCTGCTCACCGGGCTGGAAAGAATCTGGGAGCCCTTTTTGCTGGGCTGCTTTATCGTCGGCGCGATCACCTCGCTCGCGTTCTACCTGCTGGTGCGCATTCTCTGGCACCTGCATATCCTCGCTCATATCAGGGCGCGCGCCGAGCGCCTGCACAACCGCCAACGCCATCACCGGCGCCAGCGCAATAACCAGGGCCCGTCTTGAACCTGTTACAGGCCTTGCTGATCACCGCGGTCAGTGTTTTCGGCAGCGTCAGCCTGAGTTTTTACCTGCTCTGGAAAGCCCGCGACAGTTCTTCCGTGGTCTGGTATCTCGAATATGTGTTTGCGCCGCTGCTGCGGGTCGTCGTCCTGTTGATCGTCGTCAGCCAGATCTACCCGGTCATCGACGGCCAGTCGACGAGCATCGATTTCTGGCGCAATCTCGGCCAACGGCAGCATCTCAGGGACATCGTCAATATCCTCTTCGTCGTCGGCCTGCTACTGGCATTCGTGCCACTGGTAAACCACCCCGTTTTCGCGCTGCCGATTCAGAGCATGCTGACCATCGCGGTAGTGTTCCACTGGCAATATCGGGACAGCGCCGATTCGATCACCCTGTTTCCATCGCTGGTTACGCTGGCGAAGATCGCCGCTTACATGCTGCTGGCCTGGCTGGCGACACGCGAACTCAGCATTCCGATCGCGCGCTGGATCGATCGCCGGTTTGTCGTCAGCGGCAGCCTGCGCCTGGTTGCGGATACGATCTACATGCTGTTGCAGATTCCGGTAATGCTGATTTACTGCGGCTACCTGGCGAGGCAACTGTCCTGAGGGGTTAACTCAATCCTGGCGTTCGAGCATCCCGTCGCGCAATAGCCAGCGATGCTGCATGCGTGCGGCTATATCGAGATCGTGGGTGACCACCACCAGTGCGGTTTGCAGCTCGCGGTTGAGATCGAGCATCAGGTCGAGCATCCGCGATGCATTTTGCTGGTCGAGGTTACCGGTCGGTTCGTCCGCGAGCAGGCAATCCGGGCGCGTGACCAGCGCCCGCGCCAGCGCCACTCGCTGACGTTCGCCGCCCGACAACTCTCCCGGCTTGTGGGTCGAACGCTCTTCGAGACCGATTTTCGAAATCCACCCGGCGGCCTGGGTATAGGCCTCCCGGTAATTCATGCGTCGAATCAGCAGCGGCATGGCGATATTCTCCAGCGCGCTGAATTCCGGCAGCAGGTGATGGAACTGGTAGATGAATCCGAGATGGCGGTTACGCAGGTGCCCGAGCTCGGTCTCCGACAGCTTGCCGAGGTTTTTGCCGGCAACGTCGATCTGCCCGCCGCTGGCGCGATCCAGACCGCCGAGCAGGTGCATCAGCGTGGATTTGCCGGCTCCCGAGGCGCCGAGGATGGCGTGGCTCTCCCCCGCGGCGACTGCGAAGTCGACGCCTTTCAACACTTCGACATCGGTCTTGCCCTGGCTAAACAGCTTTTTGACGGCCGTGGCCTCGATAATCACCCCGGGCATCGACCTGTCTTCCTATTCATAGCTGAGCGCCTGTGCCGGCTGTGTCCTGGAAGCCCGCAGCGCCGGATAGAGCGTTGCGACTACCGAGATTCCGAATGACAGCAAGGTGATTCGAACGATATCCGTTTGTTTCATCTCCGAGGGCAGATCGGTGATCGGATATACGCCGCGCGGCAGGAACTGGGTGTGAAAAAACTGTTCCAGTGCCGGCACGATGACATCGATGTGGGTCGCCACGGCGACGCCGCTTGCCAGCCCCGCGAGCGTACCGATCAGGCCGATCAGCGTACCCTGAACCATGAAAACCCACATGATCGACCCCGGCGACATGCCCAGAGTGCGCAGAATCGCGATATCGGCCTGCTTGTCGGTCACCACCATGACCAGCGTGGAAACGATATTGAAGGCCGCGACCGCGACGATCAGCGACAGAATGATAAACATCACCGTCTTCTCGGTACGCACGGCCTTGAAATAATTGGCGTGCCTCAGCGTCCAGTCCGAAACCCAGTATTGCAGGCCGATAGTTTGCTTGAGTTCCTGGCGCACCACCGGCGCGAGGTCGAGATCGGCAAGCTTCAGGCGCAGGCCGTTGACGCCGCCGTCGAGGCGAAACAGCCGGCTGGCGTCCCTGTAATGGATCAACGCGCTGCTGCGGTCGTACTCGTAGACCCCGATTTCGAAGATACCCACGACCTCGAATCGCCGCAGCCGCGGCAAGAAGCCGAGCGGCGACGCGGTAACCTGCGGGGTTACCATGGTGACGTGGTCGCCGGGAACCACGTCGAGCGTATTGGCCAGCCCGCTGCCGAGAACAATGCCGTAGTCGCCCGCCACCAGGTCGGAAAGCTTGCCGAACTTCATGTGCTGGTGGATATCCGAGACCTCGACCTCGAGCTCAGGATCGATACCGCGAATCAGCGCGCCGCTGACCGAGGACAGGTTGGTGATCATCGCTTCGGCTTCGACATAAGGCGCGGCGCCCACGACCTCGGGATTCTCCAGGGTTTTCTCGCGCAAAGATTGCCAGTCCTCGAGCGGCCCGCGAAAACTCGAAATCGTGACATGCGAGACCATGCCCAGGATCCGCCCGCGCAGTTCGTTCTCGAAACCGTTCATCACCGACAGCACCACGATCAGCGCCATCACCCCGAGCGCGATACCCAGCATCGAGATCAGCGAAATGAAGGAAATAAAATGATTTCGGCGTTTGGCGCGCGTGTAACGCAGGCCGACGAACATTTCGAGCGGTAATTTCATGCGGCGGATTAAAGCACGAATGACCGGCGCTCACCACCGCCATCGTCGCCGCCCGCCGAATCGAGCTGACAAGGCCCGGTCGGGCGCTCCGGGGCCGCTCTTGTCTAGCCCCCGGGGCGTGCTATAGTTACAGGCAATGTACTTGGAGACTCGATAACATGCGCACAGGAATTTTCATCGTCCTGCTGGGCTTTGGTTTGTTTCTGCAACCCGCGAGCGCCGGCGATAATTTAACCATTCCCGGTCATATCCCGACTTCACAGACGCAATCCATGCCCAAACGGGGTATCAGCATGGAAGACGTCCTCGAACAGTTCGGGGAGCCCAGGGAGCGCCACGGCCCGGTCGGCGAACCGCCGATTACCGAATGGATATATAATTCGTTCGCGGTTTATTTCGAGGGCAATATCGTACTGCACAGCATCGACCTGGATACCCTTATAATGCCAAAATAGAACCAAAGATAATAAACAAGGTCCAACCGGGCCGAATAACAATATAAATCGTATCGCAATATAACCCGGAGCCGCAGCAATGAACCTGAGAGCTTTTCTGATTCCCGCCGCGTTTTTGGCGGTCGCATCAGCCCCCGCCCTGCAGGCGGCCGAGGTCAATATCACACCCGAGATCGAGAGCGTTACGGTCAAACACGGGGGCAAGGATGTGCAGATCATGCGGAATCAGAATCAGAAAAATACGGTCAACCCGGCGTTTGCCAAGACCTCGCGCAAATGCCCGCCGTTCTGCATCCAGCCGATGAAGCTCGCCCCGGGCGTGGAAACCGTCGCCGAACTGGAAGTCCTGGATTACCTGAAAAGAATGAGCGACGGCGACAACAGTATCGTGGTCGTCGATTCGCGTACTCCCGACTGGGTCGCCAAGGGAACCATTCCGGGGGCCATCAATATTCCCTGGACCAGTCTCGACCTGAATCGCGGGGCAGATCCGATTTCGATCGGTCAAATCCTCGAGGGGACTTTCAACGCGATGAACGACGAGGGCCTGTGGGACTTCCGCAATGCCCGTACCGTGGTGATGTTCTGCAACGGCATGTGGTGCGGAGAGACTCCCAGCAATATTCGCAACCTGCTGGGTTTCGGTTATCCCGCCGACAAGATCAAGTGGTATCGCGGCGGCATGCAAGACTGGGAAATTCTCGGCCTGACGACCGCTAAACCCGTTACGGAATAGGCGCCTGCCCGGCAGGCATGATCCGCACATTTCTAGAAACTCCCGCGCCGCAGGACGCGCGACGGCTTCGTGTCGGCCAGTTGTACGGCAGCAGCCGCGGCCTGCTGCTCACCGAACAGCTGCACCGGCACGACGGCCTGTCGGTCATCGTCTGCTGCGACATGGCCGATGCCGAAAGGCTCGAACTGGAACTCCGGTTTTTCGATCCCGGCCTGCCGCGGCTGTTCCGCTTCCCCGACCTCGAAACCCTGCCCTACGACCAGTTTTCTCCGCATCAGGATATCGTCTCTGAACGTATTCGCTGCCTGGCATCTATCTCCGACGCCGACAGCGGCGTGCTGATCCTGCCGGTCAGCAACCTGATGCAAAAAGTCGCGCCGCCGGAATTCATCCGGCAACGCAGTTTCGATCTCGAAACCGGCAACCGGATCGAGCCGTCGGTACTGCGCGAACGCCTCGCCCTGTACGGTTACAACGCGGTATCGCAAGTCGAATCTCACGGCGAGTACAGCACTCGCGGTTCGATTCTCGACCTGTTCCCGATGGGCAGCGGGCTGCCCTACCGGCTCGATTTCTTCGATGACGAGATCGAATCGATCCGCAGTTTCGACCCGGAGACCCAGCGCTCGATCGACAAGGTGGACGAGATCAAGCTGCTGCCCGGCCAGGAGTACCCGCTAGACGAGGAAGGCATCAAGCGCTTCAGACTGGCCTTCCGGGAAAACTTCGACATCGATCCGAACACTTGCCCGGTCTATGTCGATATCTCGGCCGGCAGTTCGTCACCCGGCGTCGAATATTACCTGCCGCTGTTTTTCGAGCGGCTCGCCAGCCTGTTCGATTACCTGCCGGATTCGAGTCGGCT
>JASFKL010000108.1:0-11383 GCA_050118655.1 Gammaproteobacteria bacterium
CTGTTGTCGCTGCTCTTGACGATGACGATATCGAGGTTATCGGCTCCGGCTGCGAGAGGCAACAGGGCCAGTAATATCGTCATGCCTCTAAACCAGCGAATCATCACGCCTCCACCTTTCGATCGCGGCTAAAAGCTGCCCGACAGCCTCAGGTAAAACAGCTGCCGATGCAGGTTTTCCGGTTCGTAGTCCTCGAAGTCTTCGAGCAGGTTCTGGCCGACGACCTCGAACTTGAAATCCTTTTCCAGATGATAGGCATAGCGCAGATCGAGACGCCTGGCGATCGGTATATAGTCTCCGTCCGGCCAGTCTATATCGTCGAGATAATAATAGGCGCCCGAAATTTCGTGCCTTCGGTTGATACGGTACTGGGCGGCAACGAAGGCAGTGTAATCGGGAAACGAATTTTCGAGCTCGGCGAGAGTCGAATCCGCGTCGACCAGGCTGAAGCCGGTATTGAGCCTGAACCGGCTATCGGGCTTGTAACCCAGTTCGAATTCGATCCCGTCGACATCCGTGGTTTCCCCGTTGATCGTGGTATCGACCTGCTGAACACCGAGCGGCGGCCCCAGATCGACGTTTATTTCGCCGGCCACGATATGATTCTCGATACGCAAGCTGAAGATCTTGATGTCGGTGACGATACCGCTGTCGAGGCGGCTGCGCAGGCCGATTTCACGCGATTCGATATCCTCGGGCTGAAGATCGTTATTACCCTGGAAGGTCGGTAATACGACGGTGCCGAAAACCGGTACCTCGGCCACGAATTCGGTTTCTCCGTCGAATTCCCACAGGATCGGGTTGCGCCTGGCCGTCGACTGGACCAGCCTCAGTGCGTGGCGATTGCCGAATTTGCGGATCAGCGAGATTCGCGGTGAGGCCTCACGACTCGTCAGGCTGGTGTCTTCGTACATCACGCCCATGTCGAGCAGCCATTCGTCGTCGAAACGCCACTCGACGCTGCCGAACAGGCGGCCGGTATCGACATCGCGGAAATCGTCCTGGTTGAGCAGGAATAGCGATTTGACCCGGTCGCGACGCAGGCTGCCGCCGTAAACCAGTCGCAACCGGTCGCTGACCTCGCTGTTCTGCACCAGTTCCAGTTCGCTGCGCTCGGAGGTGCGGTCGAAGTCGATAAAAGTCGTTATGCCCGCTATGCCGTCAATCGTGAGCGGTCCCGGATCGTAGTGGTCGGTAACATCCTGGCGGGTATGCGTCAGCCTGACGATCGAACTGCCCGACTCCCGAACCCCCTCCCATTGCAGGTTCAGGTAACTGTTGGTCGCCCGTTCGGTACGCTCGATATCGGTTTGACTCTCGCTCGTACGCGGAAAACCGCGGCCCAGTCTGCTGTTGCTGGTCCCGGTCTGCAAGGTCCAGAAATGGTTGTTCCCGGAAGCGATGTCAGCCCTGAAATTGAGCTTGCCGACTTCTCTGGAGTCGTTGATCGCGTCGAACCCGTCGTCGCTGATCGCGCCCAGGCTCAGGCGCCAGTCGACGGCCTCGTGGTGACGCCCGAGGCGCAGGTAGGCGTCGGCTATATCGGGGTTGGCGTTGTCGCTTGCGGTGACCGAGACGCGGTTACCGAGGTCCTCGGCGGCATGGCGGGTAATGATGTTGATCGTCGCCAGGAATGCATTGGCGCCGTAGGTTACGGCGTTCGGACCGCGAATCACCTCGATGCGCTGGATATCCTCGATCAGCAATGGCAGGTTGGACCAGGGCACGCCGCCGAAAGAAGGAATGAATACCGATCTGCCGTCGATCAGCACCTGGATCTGGCGGCCGAATTCCTCGCCCAGGCCATGGTAGGTAACCACGGGCGCATGGCCGCTGTGATAACCGACGACGAATCCCGGGACCAGGCGAAAAAGGTCCGCGATATCGCGAACTCCCGAAGCCTCGATCATCTGTCGGTCGATGACGCTTACGCTGGCCGGGGTTTCCAGCAACGGCTTGCTCATCCGGGAAGCGGTAAGAATCAACGGGCTTTCGTCGAAAAAATCTCCCGCTCCCGTCATGTCCTCCTGCGCCAATGCGGGAGACAGGAGCGGAAAGGACAGCAATAACGACAATAAAATCCCTGACTTGTCCCGCAAGGTGGCCTCCCCGGCATCCAGAAATCGCTTATCGGCGATTCTTCAATCAAGTAAAATGTGGAGCTTCGAATTCCCGTCCGGAACTGGGTTGTTATTAACTTTATGTTTTTGCAGGATTATATCGGAAATACCCCGCTGGTGACATTACAACGGCTCGGTGCGGGAAGGGGCAACCGGATCTCGGTCAAGCTCGAGGGCAATAACCCGGCGGGCTCGGTCAAGGACAGGCCGGCTTTCAGCATGATTCACCATGCCGAGGGGCGCGGCGAGATCAGCCCCGGCGACAGGCTGGTCGAAGCCACCAGCGGCAATACCGGGATCGCCCTGGCGATGGTCGCCGCGATGCGTGGCTACCGCATGACGCTGGTGATGCCCGGCAACCAGAGCCGCGAACGCGTGATCACGATGCGCGCCTACGGCGCCGAAATTATCCTCGTCAGCGAGGAAGAGGGCATGATCAAGGCGCGCGACATTGCCGAAGAAATGAATTCCAGCGGCGAAGCGAAAATGCTCGACCAGTTCGCCAACCCGGATAATCCGCGCGCGCATTACGAAACCACCGGGCCGGAAATCTGGCGGCAGAGCGATCGGGGAGTTACCCATTTCGTCAGTTCCATGGGCACTACCGGCACGATCATGGGTTGTTCGCGTTACTTCGCCGAGGTCGATCCCGGGATCCGCATCGTCGGCGTGCAGCCCAGCGGGGATTCCTCGATACCCGGGATCAGGCGTTGGCCCGAGGAATACCTGCCGCGGATCTATCGTCCCGAGGCAGTCGACCGGATCATCGAGGTGTCGCGCGAGGAAGCCGAGGACCTGACCCGCGAATTGGCCGCCAGGGAGGGCATATTTTGCGGAATTTCTTCGGGCGGCGCGGTTTGCGCCAGCCTGCGGCTCGCCGCCGAGCTCGAAGATGCGCATATCGTGACGATTATTTGCGATCGCGGCGATCGTTACCTGTCCACCGAAGTATTCCCGGAACACTGAGGCGGCGCCGGTCATGAATGTACTCGTATTCGATATCGAAACCATTCCGGACATCGATGGCTGCCGCCGTCTCTACGATTTACACGGTCTTTCCGACGACGACGTCGCGCGCGCGGTCTTCCAGTTGCGCCGGCAACAGGCGGGAACCGAGTTTTTACGCCATCACCTGCACCGCGTGGTGGCGATTTCCGCCGTATTGCGCAGCGGCGACCAGTTCAAGGTCTGGTCGCTGGGCACGCCCGAATCGGACGAGCAAGACCTGCTGCAGCGGTTTTTCAGCGGCATCGAGCGATACACGCCGCGCCTGGTGTCCTGGAACGGCGGCGGCTTCGACCTGCCGGTCATCCATTACCGCAGCCTGCTATACCCGATCAACGCGGCGCACTACTGGGAGACGGGGCAGAACGACACCAGTTTTCGCTACAACAATTATCTGAGTCGCTTCCACGAGCGCCACACCGACCTGATGGACGTGCTCGCGGGATACCAGCCGCGGGCCGCGGCGCCGCTGGACGAGATTGCCGGCCTGTGCGGCTTTCCGGGCAAGATGGGGATGAGCGGCGCCAAGGTCTGGGACGCCTACCAGCAGGGCCGGATAAGCGAAATCCGCGATTATTGCGAAACCGACGTGCTCAATACCTACCTGGTTTTCCTGAATTTCGAGCGTAGCCGGGGCAATCTCGACGAAACCGGCTACCGCGCCGAGTGCCGGCTGGTGCGCGAGTCGCTCAGGGACTCGGGTCTCGAGCACCTGAGCGAATTCGAGGCCGCCTGGCTCGATGGCTAGACGCCGGCGCCGACAGCGGCCCGAGGAGCCACGCGAACTCGATATCGAATCCCTGTCGCACGAGGGACGTGGCATCGCGCGCGTCAACGGTAAAACGGTATTCGTGTCCGGCGCCTTGCCGGGCGAGCGCGTACTGGCGCGCGTGCAAAAGCGCAGTCGCAAGTTCGACCAGGCCTCGACTCTCGAGGTGCTGGAGGCGTCGCCGTCACGAATAGTCCCGCGATGCGAGGCATTCGGCTACTGCGGCGGTTGCAGCCTGCAGCATCTTTCCGACGACGACCAGTTGGCGCACAAGCAACGGGCCCTGCTCGAAATGTTGTCGCATGCCGGGATCGAATATGACGAATTGCTGCCGCCGTTGCTCGGCGAATCCTGGGGATATCGCCGCAAGGCGCGCCTGGGGGTCAAATACGTGGCCGGCAAGGGCAGGGTGCTGGTCGGCTTTCGCGAACGCGACACGCCGTTTATCGCCGATATCCGGCGCTGCGAAGTCCTGTTACCGGAGGTCGGGCAGCGGCTCGACCTGCTGTCCGAAACGCTTTCACGCCTCGATGCGAAGTCAGAGATTCCACAGATCGAGGTTGCCGCGGACGCCGATCACGTGCAGCTGGTGCTGCGTCACCTGCAGCCGCTGTCGGAGCGCGATCGCGGCTTGCTCGCGGAATTCGCCGAAACTCACGGATTTTTCCTGCAATTGCAGCCGGGAGGGCCCGAGACCGTGCATAACCTGTATCCGGAGGAACAGGCCCTGGCCTTCGACCCGCTCGGCGACGGCCGGATCCGGATCGAGTTTCGAGCGCCCGATTTCGTGCAGGTAAACAGCGCCGTGAACCAGAAAATGGTCGCCCGGGCCCTGGAAATGCTCGATTTACATGCGTCCCACCGTGCGCTCGACCTGTTTTGCGGCCTGGGTAATTTTACCCTGCCGATGGCCCTCGAGTGCGCACGGGTCACCGGGATCGAGGGCGATCGGGCAATGGTCCGGCGCGCACTCGACGCCGCGGAGGCCAATGGTATAGGCAATGTCGGCTTTGTTGCCGCGGATCTGACCGGTCCCGACCCGCAACAGGCCTGGATGCGGCAAGCTTACGATCGCATTCTGCTCGATCCCCCGCGCTCCGGGGCGGCCGAAATGGCGCGCGTCATCGGCCGTTTCGGGGCCGGCAGGATCGTCTACCTGTCCTGTCAGCCTTCCAGCCTGGTGCGCGATGCTGGTATTATCCGTGCACAGGGTTACCGCCTGTCACGTATCGGTATCGTGGACATGTTCCCGCAGACGGCCCATGTCGAGTCGATGGCGGTTTTCGAGCAAGAACACGGAGTAAAATCATGAAACTGGTCAGCGCTATCATCAAACCCTTCAAGCTCGACGACGTACGCGCCGCATTGTCCGAAATCGGCGTCAGCGGTCTGACCGTCTACGAGGTCAAGGGCTTCGGCAGGCAAAAAGGGCATACCGAGCTCTACCGCGGCGCGGAATACGTCGTGGATTACATACCGAAAGTCAAGATCGAGGCCGCGATGTCGGACGATCTCGTCGATCAGGCTATCGATGCGATCGTCGAGGCCGCCAAAACCGGCAAAATCGGCGATGGCAAGATATTCGTCACCCCGCTTGACAACTCGGTACGAATCAGGACCGGGGAATCGGGTGCTTCGGCTTTGTAAATTCGTCCGTTTTTGATTAATCTTGTAGCCTGCGAATTACAGACGACAGTAATTTCACTTGAAGCGGTATTCAGCGATGGGTGCAAACGTAAACTTCGAAGACGAAATCGATACCCGCGAAGATCGGGAGAATGGCGGTGAATCTGCCTCCGGGGTAAGCCAGGAGGCGGTCCAGGCCCGCGAAACGCCGGCTGAATCGAACCGTTCCAGAGTCACCTTCCTGGACCGGTGGATGGCCAGGAAAATGCTGGAAGTAGTGCATAACCCGCCGATCGTGCTCAAGCTATGGGACGGCAAGCCCGTTACCCCGCAGCTCGAAAACCCGCTGGCCACGCTGCAATACCATAATCGCAGGGCGATGCTGAAAACTATCGTCAACCCGGAACTCTACTTCGGCGACCTGTATTCGACCGGCCAGGTCAGCTTCGACGGCGACCTGGTGCATTTTTCCGAGATTATCTATACCAGCCTGCAGGATCACGGCCGCGGCGGCTGGCTGCGTCAATTGATCCTGTGGCTCGGCCATCGGCGAATCTCGAACTCCTACGACAAGGCCAGGGACAATATTTACCACCACTACGATATCGGCAACGATTTTTATCGCCTGTGGCTGGACACCGAGGAAATGCAGTATACCTGCGCCTATTTCCCGGATCCGGCGATGACGCTGGAACAGGCCCAGGTAGCTAAACTGCATCACGTGTGCCGCAAACTGCAGCTCAAGCCCGGCGACAACGTGGTCGAGGCCGGTTGCGGCTGGGGCGGTCTGGCGCTGTTCATGGCGCGCCATTACGGCGTCAACGTCAGGGCCTATAACATTTCCAGGGAGCAGGTGGCCTATGCCCACCAGCGCGCCGAAAACGAAGGTTTCGCGGGCCAGGTGCAGTATGTGCTCGACGATTATCGCAATATCAACGGCGAATACGACGCTTTCGTCTCGGTGGGAATGCTCGAACACGTCGGCAAGGAAGACTTCGCGACGCTCGGCAAGGTGATCGACCGCTGCCTCAAACCCGAGGGACGCGGGCTGATCCATTCGATCGGGCGCAATCGGCCGTCGCCGATGAATGCCTGGATCGAGCGCCGCATCTTCCCGGGCGCCTATCCGCCGAGCCTGATGGAAATGATGGAGATTTTCGAGCCGTCGGGGCTCTCGGTGCTGGACGTCGAGAATCTGCGCCTGCATTACGCGCGTACCCTCGAACACTGGCTGGAGCGTTACGAGACCCACACGGACGAGGTGCGTGAAATGATGGACAACGAATTCGTCAGGGCCTGGCGGCTGTACCTCTCCGGGTCCGTCGCCGCCTTCAAGGTCGGCGAACTGCAACTGTTCCAGGTGGTATTCGCGCGCGGACGCAACAACGAGTTGCCCTGGTCGCGGGCCCATCTCTACCGGCAGCGCGAAAGCTCGGAAACCCCTTCGAAGCTGCTCGACGAGGCCTGAGCCGGGCCGTTACCCTGCCGGCTCGCGGCTCACGATCACAACTTGGCTGCAGCCTTCTGATATAGCGTCAGAGCGCGCGCCTCGGGATCGTATTGGCGCTTCAATTGCCGGTAACGATCGCCGTTGTAAAGCTCGTCGAAGCGCTCTTCGGGCACGAAAATCGACGAGTACAGCATCTTGATGCCGCCGAGCCTGAAACAGAGGTCGTCGAGAACCCGGGTGTAGTGGTAGTCCTGCTCGGAATCCGGTTTCTTCGCGAAGCAATAGCAGCCGATATTCATGTATCGCTGCCCGGCTTCGAGCGGATAGAGGGTGGCGCTCGAGCGCGGAACGATCGGCAGTGCAACCCAGGGCTGGCCCTGGATATCGATATTGTCGATGATGAAGCGGATGAATTCCGCGGCGTGCCGCCAGGGCACCACCCAGTCCTGGATCAATTCCTCCTCGTCATTATTATGGATCCCCAGCAGACCGAAAACGCCTCGCTTGATACGCGTGTAGCGGGTATAGAAGCTCGAATTGCGCCACCGCCGCGGGCCGTACTGGCGGAACAGTTCGATCGGCCCGCGATCCGGCACGTTCCAGAACCAGTCGGGATCGAAGCGGAAAATATAATCCTCGCTGCGCATCTCGACCCGCCCGGGCCCGCGGACCTTGCGGTAATAGGGCGCGCCCCGGTAGATGCTGATCGGATTACGGGAATGTTCGAGAAATTTTCCCGAGGTCAGATAAAATTCGTCTGCGCCGTAAAACATACCCTCGAGGAACTCGCCCTGCGGCGCGTCCAGTTGTTTTTCGAAAGCCTCGAGGTAGGCGTCGAGATTGTCGTAGCGCGAGTTTTCGAGAGCCACGAAGTCTTCCGCAGGCATCAACTCGAGCGTGGCCCTGAGTACATAACCGAGGGTGCCGAAGGAGTTGGGCAGCGCGGCGAACAGCCCGGCGTGTTCGTTGTGCCGGCTACAGGTGACCACTTCGCCGGTGGGCAGCAAGACCTCGGCGTCGGCGACATTGTCGTGGAAAAAGCCGTGCAGGAAACAGCTCGATTCGATGCCGATGCCGACGATGGCCCCGCCCACGGTGATATGTTTCAGTTCCGGGGAAACCCTCGGTAGCAGGCCGTGCCGCAGCGTTGCCTCGACCACCTTTTCGATGGTCGTCATGCCCTCGACCTCGATAGTCGCTCCTTCGGGATCCATCTTCAGCACATGATTGAAATCGTCGACCGCGAGGCCCGAGCGGTCGCGGCTCGCGTTGCCGCCGTAACGGAACAGGTTGGTCATTCCCGATTTCGCGAGCCGAAAGCGGGTATTTCCTGCGCGGTAATCGGCTACCAGCCGGTCGCGGCGATGGATGTACTGATCCGTGGCTGTCATCTCGATGATCCGAAAGTTTGCGAGCCTTCGATAAACGGCGGAAAAATGGCGTCCCCGGCAGGAATCGAACCTGCAACCTACGCCTTAGGAGGGCGTCGCGCTATCCAGTTGTGCCACGGGGACGTTGATCGCGGATTGTAGCAGCTTGGCATGGCGCGGCAAATCCGCGGCTGCCGGCCGGCCTGACGGTCATTTCTGGTAGTAGTAATCGTACTTGACCAGCAGGTTGCGCATGAAATTCCAGGCCTCGTTATAGGAAAGACCGCTATCCTCGGGAATGATGATCTTGACGTAGAGATCCTCGCCGCGTTCCTGCTTCAACTTGGCGAGCCGCGATTCGACTTCCGCCAGACTCAGGCGGGTATAGCCGTCGTCCCCGGGTTCGCGGTAGCGGATGACGTTGCCGGACTCGCCCTTGACGTAATAAACCTCGGCGATGTACTTGCCCTTTGCGCTGCGCGCGGGTTTGATCAATTCCTCGTATTTCGATTTGACGGTTTCGTAATCGCCCTTCAGGGTCAGCAGCTGCTGGTTGTATTCCTCGATCTGCTGGTTCAGCAAGCGCTTTTCGCGCGTCAGCTCGCTGATGTTTTCCTGCTGGCCCGCGCTCGTCGTCTGCAATTCGGAAATTTTCCGGTTGGCTGTCTCGAGCTGGCCGCGTACCTGTTCGCTTTCGCGCTGCTGCTCGGCGAGCTGCTGGTTCACCGTCGCCAGCTGCTCGCTGAGTTGCTGGTTGCGGGCGCTCGACGCCTGCAGTTCGCCGGCCGCCTTTTCGAGCCGGGTCCGGGTCTGTTCGAGCGACGATCGCAGGTCGCCGGCCTGGATCTCCAGCGTGGCGACATCGGCTTCCTGCTCGCGAATCGCGGCCTCGGCACGCGCCAGCTCCTCGTCTTTTTTCATCAGTCGCAGGCGCAAGATCGAATTGCTCTGTTCGGCATTGGCGAGCCGCTCTTCGAGGGTCGCATTTTCCTGTGTGGTCGACTCGACCATCTGGGACGCCATGCGTTCGGCGGCCATGCTTTCCTGTAATTCGGCTACCAGCTGCCAGTTACGCACCACCAGCAGGCTGGTCGCCATCAGGAAGATCATCGTCACCACGATCATGATGTCGGTAAACGACGGCCAGAAACTGTTTTCACCGCCGATACCGGCGTGACTGCCGCCGATCGCCGGAAAGCTGGTATCCAAGGCCTAGACCTCCCGCTCCGGGTTCGGCAGCCGGAAACCCTCTCGCAGGATTTGCCTGATGCTGTCCAGCTCGATGCCGAAATTTTCGATCTGTTGCTGGTTGACCGCGATCATCTGCTGCAGGCCGAGCGCCGTTTCATGGTAGGTATCCTGGGTGGCGCGCAACTTGTCTGCCGCGTGGATGACCGATTTGATCAGCTCGCCCATGCGGTGGACGATGTCTTCGCCGGTCTTGACGAATTGCGGCAGCAGGTACACCGATGTCAGGTGTTCGATGCCGCTCAGGCAGTGGGTTTGCACGTCGTTGAGCCGGGTATAGAAATAGCCGAAGATCACATAGGAAACGATGGCCGTGATGGTCGTCGACAGCGCGGTCGACATACCGTGAATGACCAGCCCCATGCCGCCTAGACTCGCGTCCGCCGAGTCGATCAGGTCCGAGGCGCCGATCAGCGAGATAGATAACGAGACGATGGTGCCGAAGACACCGGTCAGGATCAGGATATTGTTGATGAAGCGGATCAGGCCGAAACGGGTCGCCTCGTCGGCGTTGAGCATCGCAGCCAGCGCGCCGTGGTTGATTTCGCCGTTGACTTTCTGGATCGAGCGCATCGTCATTTGCCGGCGGGCGACGATGGAGTCGGCCGGCAGGCCTTCGAGCAGGTCGGATTTGAGCGCCTCGGCATTATTGACGAAAATCGCGATCGCGGCTTCCTCGCGGCGGTAGCGCAGCAGGTGGTAGAGGATGCTTGCGAGCCCCAGCAACAGCAGCGCTACGATCGCACCGTTGATGATAATGCCGATATTGGTCAGCTGGTTTTCGAAGTAGAACGGGAAGACGAGGTCGAAATTCAGCGCGATCAGGGCAATCACCACCACAGCCACGGCGCCGAGCTGGATGATGATCTTGGAACTGGAACCGGTGAGCAGGCGTTGGATATCCATTGGGGGGTCTCTGGTGGATTCGGTAAAGCAATTCAGCGAAGCTGTAGGCGGCATTACATAATGTTTTCAGGTGGAAGTCAAAATGCCAGTGAACTGGTTGCTTTTACCCGTCGGGGGGTCGCCCGGATAACACCGGGAATTGGAAAAGTCGTTGAAAAATATTACTATTTCCAGTCCAGACTGAACCTGTCGTCGGGTGGTCAAGGTGCTGTTAGCTGCTGTCATGCGACGTTTTTTCCGGTTTGGAAGGCTGATCCTGGTCGATGCCGCCGGAAAGCGTCACCAAATTTGTAGTTGCGGTGGACCGGAAGTCGTAATCCGCGTCACCGACAAGGGCACGCAACGCAAACTGCTGCGTGCCAATGCGCTGGTCTGGGGCGAAGCCTACATGGATGGAAGGCTGGTTCTCGACCGCGGCAGCCTCGCCGATCTGATCGAAATACATGCCCGCTCCGAACAACAGTCCGACGACGGCTCGCCCGGGGCCGGCACGCGAATTCTCGACAGCCTGCTGGCCGCTTCGCGGCACTACATCCCGGCACGCAGGGCGCGCCGCAACGCGGCCCATCATTACGACCTCGCCGAGGATCTCTACGCGCTTTTCCTGGACTCCGACCTGCAGTATTCCTGTGCCTATTTTCGCACCGGCGCCGAGGATCTCGAGACCGCGCAGCTGGACAAGAAACGTCATATCGCGGCCAAGCTCGAAATCCGTCCGGGAATGCAGGTGCTCGACATCGGTTCGGGCTGGGGAGGTATGGCGCTGTATCTTGCGCGCCGCTTCGATTGCCGTGTAACCGGTATCACCCTGTCGCAACGTCAGCTCGAACTGTCGCGACGGCGTGCCCGCGAGCAGGGTCTCGCCGCGCGTGCCGACTTCGAGCTCTGC
>JASFKL010000109.1:0-11367 GCA_050118655.1 Gammaproteobacteria bacterium
CGTAACCTGCCTGGATCTCGGTTCGACGAGCGCTTTGTATACGGAAGGATGGGACCGGCATGTGCGCCTCGCGGGCATCGAGGCCAAACGGTTGAAGCGCCGGATCAACACGGACTGGATCCTTCCGCCGCAGGTCGACCGGGACGCCATCTTCGAGGCCGTCCGTTCCGACTTGCGGCGAAGCAATATCTATAATTGAGATAAGGGGGCGAGCCGCCGGTCCCTTGCGGACGGAAGGATCGCGAAACCGCCCCCAGGGTATCGTGGCACCCCGGGGAGCCCGATCGGCGTCAGTTATTCTGGATGACGATATTGGGAAACGCGGCGGAATGGTCGCGCGCCTTGGTGGCGAGCTTGGCGGCGGTCTTGCGCGCGATGCTGCGGTAGATCGAACTGATCTGGCTGTCAGCCATCGCCGCCACCGTAGGATTGCCGCCGTCGGCCTGCTCGCGAATATGGATATCGAGCGGCAGCGACCCGAGCAGGTCCACGCCGTGCTCCGCGGACATGCGCTCTCCGCCGCCCTCGCCGAATATATGCTCGGCGTGACCGCACTGACTGCAAATATGAATGCTCATATTCTCGATGATGCCGAGCACGGGGACCTCGACCTTTTCGAACATTTTCAGGCCCTTGCGCGCATCGAGCAGGGCGATGTCCTGCGGGGTGGTGACGATAACCGCGCCGCTGACCGGAATACGCTGGGCGAGCGTCAACTGGGTATCGCCGGTACCGGGCGGCAAATCGATGATCAGGTAATCGATGTCGTCCCAGTGCGTATCGTTGAGCAATTGCTCGAGCGCCTGGGTGACCATCGGTCCGCGCCAGATCATCGGCGTATCTTCCTCGACCAGGTAGCCGATCGACATCGACTGGATTCCGTGGCCGACCATCGGTTCCAGGCTCTTGCCGTCGGTCGACTCGGGCTGGCCCTGGCAGCCGAGCATGCGCGGCACGCTGGGCCCGTAAATATCGGCGTCGAGTATACCGACCCTGGCGCCCTCGGCCTGCAGCGCCAGCGCGAGATTGACCGCGGTGGTGGATTTGCCGACGCCGCCCTTGCCGGAGGCGACCGCGATGATGTTCTTGATCCCCTGCAGCGGCTTGAGATTCTGCTGCACCGCGTGCGACTTGACCTGGCTGCCGACTTCGACATCGACTTCGCCGATCCCGTCGAGCTCCGACAGCGCGCTGACGATTTGCTGTTTGAGCTCGTCGAAATATCCGGCGGCGGGATATCCGAGGCAGATCACGATTTTCCAGTTGTCTCCATCCTGCTCTATCGACTTGACCGCCTTGCTCGAGACCAGGTCGGATTCCATGTTGGGGTCGACGATTCCGCCGAGTACCGCTTCTATCTGTGATTTATCGATCGCCATGACTATTGAGTTGTTTCGGGGTTCCTGCAAGAGGGCGCATTTTACCCGAGCCGGCTGCCAAATATCACTTAGTTTTTATGTGAATGTTCTATACAGCCTCCGGGCGACCCCCTAAAATACGCTGCTTTAGACTGCCAAGCCCGTTTCATGAGCTCCGATCTCCGCCAGATCCTGGTGACCAGCGCGCTGCCCTACGCCAACGGCCCGATACACATCGGCCACATGCTCGAGTACGTGCAAACCGACATCTGGGTGCGCTTCCAGAAACTGCGCGGACACGAATGCATCTACGTCTGCGCCGACGACGCGCACGGCACCCCGATCATGTTGCGCGCCCAGGCCGAGGGCATCACTCCCGAGGAATTGATCGGCCGCATGCAGGTCGAACATCTGCAGGACTTTACCGACTTCGGCGTCGATTTCGACAATTACTACAGCACCCATTCCGACGAAAACCGCTACTTCGCCGAATACATTTACGGGCAGCTGCGCGAAGGCGGCCATATTCGTACCCGCGTGATCAAGCAGGCCTACGACCCGAAGGCCGAAATGTTTCTGCCCGACCGCTTCATCAAGGGCGAATGCCCCAATTGCGGCTCGGGAGACCAGTACGGCGACAATTGCGAGGTCTGCGGCGCCACCTACGATCCTACCGAGCTCAAAAACCCGGTCTCGGTGGTCAGCGGCGAGGCGCCGATCGAGAAGGATTCCGAGCAGTACTTCTTCAAGCTCGAGGATTTCGAACAAATGCTCAAGGACTGGTTCGCGGCCGGCCACGTGCAGGCCGAGATCGCCAACAAGATGCACGAGTGGCTCGACGAGGGCCTGCAGGACTGGGATATTTCGCGCAACGCGCCCTACTGGGGCTTCGAAATTCCCGACGCGCCGGGCAAGTATTTTTACGTCTGGCTGGACGCGCCGATCGGCTACATGGCCAGTTTCAAGAACTGGTGCACTCGCAACGGCCGGGATTTCGACGCCTTCTGGAGCAAGGACAGCGAGGCCGAACTCTATCATTTCATCGGCAAGGATATCGCGCGCTTTCATACCATGTTCTGGCCGGCGATGCTCGACGGCGCCGGCTTTCGCAAGCCGAGCGCGGTCTACTGCCACGGCTTTCTGACCGTCGACGGCCAGAAAATGTCCAAGTCGCGCGGCACATTCATCATGGCGCGCACCTACCTCGAGCATTTGAATGCGGAGTACCTGCGCTATTACTTCGCCGCCAAGCTCGGCCCGGGCATCGACGACATCGACCTGAATCTCGAGGATTTCACCAGCCGCGTCAATGCCGACCTGGTCGGCAAGCTGGTCAATATCGCCAGCCGCTGCGCGGGCTTCATCAACAAGCGCTTCGACGACAAGCTCGCGGCCCGGCTTTCCAGCGACGCGCTCGGCGCGCAGATTACCGCCGCCGGCGAGACCATCGCCGGTCATTACGAAAAGCGCGAGTTCGGCAGGGCGATGCGCGACATCATGGCGCTGGCCGACAAGGTCAACCAGTACATCGACGAAAAACAGCCCTGGGTGACGGTCAAGGACGAGCAGCGACTGTCCGAGGTACAGGATGTCTGCAGCATCGGCATCAATTGCTTTCGTCAGCTCGTCATCCTGCTGAAACCGGTATTGCCTCGGCTCGCGGCCGGGGCCGAGGAATTTCTCGGGGCCGGTGATTTAACCTGGGACGATCTCGGCAACGACTTGCTCGATCACGGGATCAACCGTTTCAAGCCTCTGATGACGCGCATCGAGCCGGTATTCATCGAGCGCATGATCGAGGCCAGCAAGGAAGACGCCGCCGCCGAAAAGAAAATCCAGCAGGGCGCCGGCGAACCGCCGATCGAGGCCATCGCGCCCGAAATCGCGTACGACGACTTCGCCAAACTCGATTTCCGCATCGCCCGCATCGTCGCCGCGAAGCGCGTCGAGAAGTCCGACAAGCTGCTGCAGTTGACGCTCGACATCGGCCAGGAGACGCGCAACGTATTCGCCGGCATCGCCAACGCCTACGATCCCGCCGATCTCGAAGGCCGGCTGACGGTCATGGTCGCCAACCTGGCGCCGCGCAAGATGCGTTTCGGCGTCTCCGAGGGCATGGTACTGGCCGCCGGCAGCGGCGACAACGAACTCTACCTGCTGAGCCCCGATTCGGGCGCCAAACCGGGAATGAGAGTCAGCTAGCTTGTGTTGTTGCGAATCCTCGTCGCAGTCTGCCTGACGGCGGGATTCGCCGCCCCGCCGGCGCTGGCGCTGGATTCCAGCGCGATTTACGAAATGCACGAGGACCGCGTCCTGCAAATTCGCGTGCTGAACCGCGAGACCGGCAAGAAATCCAGTATCGGTTCCGGCTTCATCGTCGGCGACGGCCGCCAGGTGGCGACCAACTATCACGTTATCAGCAGGGTCATCCTCGAGCCCGAAGTCTTTTACATCACCTATCTCGGCAAGGACGGCCGCGAGGGAGAACTGGAACTGACCGGCCTCGACGTCGCCCACGATCTCGCCCTGCTCGGCACCGACCGGAAACTCGGGGAACCGGTCCGCAGCAGTCCGCTGCCGCCGCGCGGCGCGCCGATCTTCGCGATGGGAAATCCGCTCGATCTCGGCCTCACCATCGCCGTGGGCACCAATGGAGGCATCCTCAACCAGACCGACGACAGCCGCATCCTTTTCTCTGGCAGTCTCAATCCGGGTATGAGCGGCGGGCCGACCTTCAACGCTGACGGCGAAGTCATCGGCATCAATGTCGCCACCGCGCGCAACGCCATCAGTTTTATCGTGCCATCCCGGTTCCTCGCGGAACTCGTCGAAACGGCGGCCGCCGGGTCCCTGGATACTACCGGGGATCTCAGGCTCGAAGTCGCGCGTCAGGTGCTGGCCTACGAAAACCACTACATCGAGCAACTGCTGGCGGCGGACTGGCCGGGCCTCGAACTGCGCCAGTTCACCCTCCCCGGCATCATCTCGCCCACGGTGCGCTGCTGGGACAATAGCGCCAGGCTCGGCGCGTCGGCCCGCTACCGCCGCCTGCAGATTCGCTGCAGCAACCAGAACCGGGTATTTCTCGACGAAGACAACAATTTCGTCGGCAACCTGGTCTACGAGTATTACTGGCTCGAGACCAGCGAACTGAATGCGGTCCAGTTCTATAATCTCTACGAGTACCTGAACAAGGATCAGATCGACTCCAAGCTCGACCGCGACATCGTCAGTAACTTCAATTGCCGAACCTGGTTCGTCGATGTTGCCGCGCAGGAATTCAAGGCCAATCTCTGCCGCCGCGAATACGTCGAGTACGAGGGCCTGAGCGACGTGCTGTTCACGGCCGCGCTAACCGGCTACGACGACCGCGGATTTTTCGTCACCCTGACCATGACCGGGGTCGACTACGCCGCTGCCCTGCCGCTGATTCGGAAATTCCTGGAGCAGTTCCAATGGCATCCCTGATTCTCGAAATCGACAGCCGCGGGCTGCATCACTACCAGCCGATCGAAAACCGGGTCACAACCATCGGCCGGGCGCTGGATAACGACGTGATTCTCTCCGATCCGACCGTGGCCCCGCACCACGCGCAGATTATTCGCCACGACGACGATCACCTCGAAATCGTCAATCTGGCCGAGGTCAACCAGACCCGGGTGGACCGAAGGCGCATCGACAGGCTGGTCACTTCGACCTTGCCCCTCGCACTCGAGATTGGACGCGTACGGCTGCAAATACTGTCCCGCGATCAGCCGGTGGCGGCAACCCGTCCGCTGGCGGGCAACGGCCGCCGCAGCAACCTGTTCGGGCACGTCTTCTGGGCCGTGCTGCTGGTGCTGGCCTGCCTGCTGGTGGGCGGCCTCGACTTTTACCAGAGTGCCTATAACAGTTTCAGATGGAGCGACCTGGTCAAGTACGTGCTGCGGGAAACCGTTGTCACGCTCGGCATCTTCGTGATCTCGCTGTCGATTCTCGAGCGCCTGCTCGTCAACCGCTGGGAAGTCCGTCAGCTGATCACCGCGATCGCCCTCTCGTATCTGATCTACCACGCGACCATGCAGCTCGCCGGGCTACTGGACTACCTGTTTTCGGCGACCTGGCCGGGCACACTGCTGCAATTCGGCTGGTATCTGGCGGCGGTGCCGGCGGCGATCGCGCTCTACCTGATTCATATCTCCCATTTCCGCCGGAGTCGCAGCATCCTGCTCGCCATGCTGATCGCGAGCCCGATCGCGGTGCCGGGGCTGCTGCAAAGCCCGCGCCTGCATGCGCTGCTCGACGACTTCAGCGCGGCGGCGAGATATCACAACGACCTGAGTTCGTTGAATCTGCATTTCGACAAGCGGGTTTCGATCGAGACATTCATCGACGAGGCTCGCGGCCTCGACCCGGGCGAATTTGCCGACTGAACGGTTGCCGCGAGACGCCGCCTGTGCGGATGCGAGGCGGCGGCGACAACTTACTGGCGTTCGAAAATCGGGCGCGGGCCGCCGGACACGGCAATATCGCGGCCCATGTTTCGATTTCATCATTAACCCTCGGTAAATACGGTATTTTTCACTCAGACGAGGCCGTATAATTTGCTCCATGTCGGAATACCTGTTGCTGCTGGTCGGTACCGTGTTCGTCAACAACATCGTGTTGGCGAAGTTCCTGGGGCTGTGCCCTTTCATGGGCGTATCGCGCAAGGTGGAGACCGCGATCGGCATGAGCGCGGCAACCACCTTCGTGCTGACCCTGTCGGCGGTACTGAGTTACCTGATCAACACCTGGATACTGGCTCCGCTGGGACTCGAGTACCTGCGGACCATCGCGTTCATCATCGCTATCGCCGCGGTGGTCAATTTCACCGAAATGGTAGTGCACAAAACCAGCCCGCTGATGTACAACGTCCTCGGTATCTTCCTGCCGCTGATCACCACCAATTGCGCGGTACTCGGTGTCGCATTGATCAACGTCCAGCAGCAGAACAGCTTCATCGAGTCGGTGATTTACGGCTTCGGCGCGGCGCTCGGTTTTTCCCTGGTGCTGGTGCTGTTCGCGGCGCTCCGCGAGCGTATCAACGTCGCCGACGTGCCCGCTCCGTTCCGCGGCTCGGCGATCGGCCTGGTTACCGCGGGACTGATGTCGCTGGCCTTCATGGGTCTGAGCGGGCTGGTCAAGGTATAAACCGTGTTACTGGCAATTATCACCATCAGCCTGATGGCCGGATTTTTCGGCCTGGTGCTCGGCTATGCCTCGGTTCGATTTCGCGTCGAGGGCAATCCGATCGTCGACCAGATCGACGCGCTGCTGCCGCAGACTCAGTGCGGGCAATGCACCTATGCCGGCTGCCGCCCCTACGCCGAGGCGATCGCCAACGGCGAGGCGCCGATCAATCGCTGCCCGCCCGGCGGGCAGGCGACCATCGTCGCACTCGCCGACCTGCTCGATACCGAAGTGCTCGAACTCAACGAAGAGCTCGGCGAACATCTCGAGGTGCCGCTGGTCGCGGTAATCGACGAGCAAACCTGCATCGGTTGCACGCTGTGCATCCAGGCCTGCCCCGTCGACGCCATTCTCGGCTCGGCCAGGCACATGCACACGGTGATCGCCGACGAATGCACCGGCTGCAAGCTGTGTCTGCCGCCCTGCCCGGTGGATTGCATCGACATGGTTCCCGAGCGCCGCACCATCGACGACTGGAAGTGGTCGCCTCCCCGGCAAACCGAATCACCCGACCATGTCGTCTAGGCTGCACAGGTTCCACGGCGGCCTGCATCTCGACGGCCACAAGCAGGAATCGCTGACCCGGAACCTGCAGCAGGCAAGCCTGCCTCCGCGCCTGTACCTGCCGTTGAAACAACACATCGGCGAGTTCAACAGGCCGCTGGTAGGGATCGGCGATCCGGTCCTCAAGGGGCAGATGATCGCCACCAATTCCTCGCTGATATGCGCATCCTTGCACGCGCCGACATCGGGCAGGATCCTGGCGATAGACGAGTACCCGGTCGCGCACCCGTCCGGGCAGAGCGATACCTGCATCGTCATCGATGTCGACGGCGAGGACAAGTCAATCCGGACGCCCCCGCCCGAGCTGCAAAACCTCGACGCCATGCAAATGATCGAGCTGATCTGCCGTGCCGGAATAGTCGGCCTCGGCGGCGCGGCGTTTCCAACCTCGCCGAAACTGTCGCGCGGCCTTAGCCACGGCATCGAAACCCTGATCATCAACGGCGTCGAGTGTGAACCCTATATCACCTGCGACGACATGCTGATGCGCAACTATGCGGCCGAATTGATTCGCGGCATCGGTTACCTGCAGAGGATACTGGAACCGCGAACTACCCTGATCGGCATAGAGGACAATAAACCCGAGGCCATCGCGGCGCTTCGACCGGCCCTGGCGGCCGCCGACGGCATCGACGCCGAAATCGTCACGATTCCGACCATTTATCCATCAGGCGGTGAAAAACAGCTGATCCAGATCCTCACCGGCCGGGAAGTCCCGCACGGCCAGCTCGCCTTCGACATCGGCCTTTACTGCCAGAACGTCGGTACCTGCGTCGCCATCGCGCGCGCGCTCGAGTCCGGCGAACCCCTGATTTCGCGGATCGTCACCGTCAGCGGCGACAAGATCGCGCGGCCCGGCAACTGGGAAGTTCGTCTCGGCACCCCGGTCGCCCACCTGCTCGAACTGGCCGGCGGATACCGCGACGGCGATGACGGCTATCTGATCATGGGCGGCCCGATGATGGGTTTCGCGTTATCCGGCGACAAGGTACCGATCGTCAAGGCGAGTAATTGCATTCTCGCGATGCGCGAGGAAACCATCCCGCACGCGCCCGGCTATCACGACCAATGTATTCGCTGCGGCAAGTGCACGGAGGTATGTCCCGCGCAGCTGCTGCCGCAACAACTCTACTGGCACGCGCGCGCCGGCGCTTACGATCGCACCCGCGAGTTCCACCTTTTCGACTGCATCGAATGCGGCTGCTGCTCGGCGGTATGTCCGAGCGGGATTCCGCTGGTGCAGTATTACCGCGCCGCGAAGAGCGAAATCCGCGCGGCGCAGAAAGCGCAATTCAAATCGGACCGCGCGCGGGCGCGCTTCGAATTTCGCGAAAAGCGCCTGTTGCTGAAAAAGCAGCAGGACGAGGAACGCAAGCGGTTGAAGCGCGAGGCGCTGCAAAAGAAACGCGACCGGTCAGCGGCTGGCGAAACCGCGGTATCCGACCCGGTGCAGGCGGCGCTGGAACGCGTCAAGGAGCGAAAGAAGGCGGCGATCCAGGACGAAACCCAGTGAACCGCGTCATCGTCTCCTCGCCCTACGTGGCACCGGGCAATTCGCTCAAACGACTGATGATCCACGTGATCGTCGCCCTGCTACCGGGCACCGTCGCCTACGTCTGGTTTTTCGGCCCCGGGGTGATCGTCAATATTTGCCTCGCGGTGATATTCGCACTCGGTTTCGAAGCCGGCATCCTGGCGCTGCGCGGCAAAGCCGTGATGCCGCACCTGACCGATTTCAGCGCCGTGGTGGCCGCCTGGCTGTTCGCACTCTGCCTGCCGATGCATTCGCCCTGGTGGCTGGTGCTGGTCGGTATGGGTTTCGCGATGGTGGCCGGCAAGCACCTCTACGGCGGGCTCGGATTCAATCCCTTCAACCCGGCGATGGTCGGTTACGTGGTACTGCTGATTTCGTTTCCGCGGGAAATGACTACCTGGTTCCAGCCCGGCACGGCCGGCGAAACCCTGGGCCTCGCCGATTCGATTGCCTACAGTTTCGGCACCACCGATATCGGCCGCTGGGATGCGCTCAGCGCGGCAACCCCGCTGGACCAGGTCAGAATCGGTCTCGGGCAAGGCATGCCGCTGTCCGAAATTCGCGGCTCGCCGGTGTTCGGCACCTGGGGCGGCGCGGGCTGGGAATGGATATCGCTGTGGTGGTTCGTCGGCGGCCTGTACCTGCTGGCGACCCGTACCATAAGCTGGCATATCCCGGTATCTCTGCTCGCCGGTTTGCTCGGGATATCGCTGCTGTTCCACCTCGCCGATCCCGCCGTCCATGTCTCGCCGCTGTTCCACCTCTTGTCGGGCGCCTCGGTGATCGGCGCATTCTTTATCGCCACCGACCCGGTCAGCGCCGCGACCACCAGCCTCGGACGGCTCTACTACGGACTGATGATCGGCATCCTGATCTACGTGATCCGGACCTGGGGCGGCTACCCGGACGGCGTCGCCTTCGCGGTGCTGCTCGCCAACATGTGCGTACCGCTGATCGATTACTACACCCAGCCGCGGGTATACGGCGAGAAATGATCGCGGGCCACAGACGTCAGATCCTGTTGTCCGGGCTGTTCCTGTGGCTGTTCGCGGTAGTCGGCACGTCGCTGGTGGCGCTGACCGATTACAGCAGCCGTGACGCGATCGCCGCCAACGAACGGCAGGTGTTGTTGCGCAATCTCCATGCCCTGCTGCCCCGGGACGAACTCGACAACGACATCGCCACGGATACCATCCGGCTACCACCCTCGCCATTGCTCGGCACCGACGAGGAGACCCTCGCCTACCGCGCGCGTCTCGGCGGCGAACCGGTGGCGGTAATCTTCAACAGCGTCGCGCCCGACGGTTACAATGGCCGCATTTACCTGCTGGTCGGGGTCTACGTCGATGGCCGCATCGCCGGGGTGCGCGTCGTCAAACACTCGGAAACCCCGGGGCTCGGTGACGGGATCGAAATCAAAAAATCGCCGTGGATAACGGGTTTCGACGGCAAGTCGCTGAACGACCCGAAACCCTCCGGCTGGGCGGTCAGGCGCGACGGCGGCGAATTCGATCAGCTGACCGGCGCCACGATCACGCCGCGCGCGGTGGTGGCCGCGGTCAGGAACACGCTGCTGTATTATCGACAGAACGCTGATATGCTTTTTCAATGACGGATGCGCGATGACGACCAATAGCGAAATTACCCGCAACGGCCTGTGGAGCAACAACGTGGCGCTGGTGCAGTTACTGGGCCTGTGCCCGCTGCTCGCGGTCACCAGCACCCTGGTCAACGGTATCGGCCTCGGGCTCGCGACGCTGATCACGCTGGTATTGTCGAATACCATCGTCTCGCTGATTCGCGATTTCGTGCGCAAGGAAGTCCGCCTGCCGGTATTCGTCCTGATCATCGCCTCGGTGGTTACGATCATCGAACTCGGCATGAAGGCGATGTTTTACGATCTCTACCTGGTGCTCGGTATCTTCATCCCGCTGATCGTCACCAATTGCGCGATCATCGGCCGCGCCGAGGGTTTCGCGTCGCGCAACCCGGTGGGTCCGGCGGCCCTCGACGGTCTGATGATGGGCCTGGGTTTCCTGGCGGTCCTCGCACTGCTCGGCGCGATGCGCGAAATCATCGGCTTCGGCACCCTGTTCGCCAATGCGGAACTCATGTTCGGTCCCGGCGCCCATAACCTTACGATCGAACTCAATCCCGATTATCCCGGTTTCCTGCTGGCCGTGCTGCCGCCCGGCGCCTTTTTCGGCCTGGCGCTGCTGATCGTCGCCAAGAACTGGTTCGACCTGCGGCCGGCACAGAAGACGGCGCCCGCGACGACGCTGCCCGAGAGCGCATGAATCCGCAAAAGCGGCAGCAAATTTTCGAACGCCTGCGCGAGCATATTCCCGAACCCCGCTCGGAGCTCGAGTACCGTTCGCATTTCGAGCTGCTGATCGCGGTCCTGTTGTCGGCACAGGCGACCGATATCAGCGTCAACAAGGCCACGGAAAAGCTCTACAAGGTCGCCAACACGCCCGAGGCGATGCTCGCGCTCGGCGAGGACGGCATCAGGGAATACATCAAGACCATCGGCCTGTTCAACGGCAAGGCGAAAAACATTATCGCCACCTGCCGGATATTGATCGATGAATACGGTTCGCAAGTACCCGAGGACCGCGCCGCGCTCGAAGCCCTGCCCGGCGTCGGCCGCAAGACCGCGAACGTGATTCTCAATGTCGCTTTCGGCCAGCCGACGATCGC
>JASFKL010000110.1:0-11235 GCA_050118655.1 Gammaproteobacteria bacterium
TGGCAAGAGGCCTTTCTGGCTCGAGGATTTGGCGCGCACGTCCGTGTGCGCGGTCTCGCCTGGCGGCGAGACTGCTCGCATTTCGCAGGGACGCGCAGGTGCCGTGGAGCACAGGGAGGTGCGGGAGCGGCCTGCCGACGAACTGGGGATTTTCGGGCTCAGGAATTCGAATAGCTTGAATAGAGGTAAACAGGCGAGAGGATTTCATGGCGGCCATCCCTGGCCGCCACCCTTACGGACGGCCTTCGGCCGTCCTCCAGGGCGATGCTTCGCAACGTGCAAATCGGCAGTCCCTGCCGATTTGTGAACCTCTGGTTCGGTTCCAAATTCCCGCCCAATTCACAGAAAAAAATTAGGCCTCGAGCACGTGGCAAGAGGCCTTTCTGGCTCGAGGATTTGGCGCGCACGTCCGTGTGCGCGGTCTCGCCTGGCGGCGAGACTGCTCGCTGCGCTCGCACCGCCAGTTCGCTCCCGGCGAACTGGTGAACCTCGGATTCGGTTCCATCGTCCCGCACAACTCACAGAAAAAATTAAGGCCTCAAACTGAAGTAAGAGGCCTTAATTTTTTCTGTGAATTGGTCGGGGCGAGAGGATTTGAACCTCCGACCCCCTCGTCCCGAACGAGGTGCGCTACCAGGCTGCGCCACGCCCCGACTGCGTGGAGCCGTTATTCTAGGGTAATAAGCGACGGGGCTCAATCAGGATATCGATGTAATTTCAGGAATTTCCGTGGTAAATACGGTCGAAGGTCGAGGCGTCGAAGCCGTTCATGCGCTGCTTGCCGATCAGGATGACCGGGACTCCGCGGCCGCCCAGCTGCTTGAACTTTTTCGCCGCGCTCGGAGATTTCTCGATGTCGTATTCCTTGAATGGAATATTATTACTGCGGAAATGGCTTTTCGCCTTTTTACAGAAACCGCACCAACTGGTCGAGTACATGATCACGCTTTTGGCGCTGGCTGCCGGCTTGTTGTCGTTTTTCGGTTCGCCGGGCAAAGGCTGGACGCTGACCTTGCCGTAGCTGCTGATTTTACCGGTGATACTCTCCAGGTTCGCATTCTGGGGCGGGTGATCGCCGTAGTGAATATTGCCCTGTTCGTCGACCCACTTGAACAGCTGGCCCGCGACGCTCGGACCGGCAAACGTCAGGCACAACAGCATGATTATCGTTGAAATCGATTTTTTCATGTCAATGCGTTTTTCGTTCGTCTCCACCTGAGTATAGCAATCGAGGAACAGTTGACCATTGGCAATGCCGGCAGGGCCCGAACCCGGCATCACGTCCGCTAGCCTGACCGGTAGAACCGATTCGAATCGAATGCGTTGCCCTCGAAGAACTCATGAGGTTAAACTCGTTTTTTAGACCCGCTCGCCAGCGTCCCTGGTTAAATTCAGATCTCTATGACACCGATGTCCGATGACTCCGCTCCCAAGATAGTCCCGCATACGCTGAAACTGCGACGTCTGGGTATAGATACTTACCGCGAAAACGTCGCCTATCTTCACCGGGAATGCGAGCTATACCGGGCCGAGGGTTTTCAGGCCCTGTCGAAAGTCATGGTCTGCGCCGACGGAAGACGTATTCTGGCGGTACTCAACGTCGTCGACGACGAGCAGATCGTCATGCCCACCCAACTCGGCCTGTCCGAGGAAGCCTTCGTCAAACTGAACCTCGAGGAAGGCCGCGAAGTCAGTATCGAGCATGCGGAGCCGCCTGCATCGATGGCGGCAGTGCGGCGCAAGATTGCGGGTGAGCGGCTGAATCAGCAGGATTTTCGCGACATCATCGGCGACATTACGGACAAGCACTATTCGAAAACCGAAATCTCCGCGTTCCTGGTCGCGACCGGGCAATCCGACATGGATCGCGACGAGGTTTATTTCCTGACCAAGGCGATGATCGAAGCGGGCGAGCAATTATCCTGGGACGAGACGCTGGTGGTCGACAAGCACTGCATCGGCGGGATTCCCGGCAACCGGACCTCGATGCTGGTGGTGCCTATCGTGGCTGCGCACGGCATGTTGATCCCCAAGACCTCGAGTCGTGCGATTACCTCGCCGGCCGGGACCGCCGATACCATGGAGGTGCTGGCGAACGTGGAACTCGATCTCGGCAAGCTGCGCGAGATCGTGCGGCGGCACCGGGCCTGCCTGGCCTGGGGAGGCACCGCGCAGCTGTCTCCCGCCGACGATATCATGATTGCCGTGGAAAGGCCGCTGGGTATCGATTCCCAGGGGCAGATGGTTTCCTCGATCCTGTCCAAGAAATTGTCCGCCGGTTCGACGCACCTGCTGATCGACATACCGGTGGGGCCGAGCGCCAAGGTTCGCTACATGCGCGATGCCCAGCGGCTGCGTAAATTGTTCGAATTCGTCGGCGATCAGTTCGGCATCCATCTGGAAGTCATCATTACCGACGGCAGGCAACCCGTGGGCTACGGCATCGGCCCGGTACTGGAGGCGCGCGATGTCATGCAGGTTTTGCAGAACCTGCCCGAGGCGCCCAACGACTTACGGCAGAAGGCATTGCGCCTGGCAGGGCGGGTGCTCGAATTCGACCCCGATGTTCGCGGCGGGCAGGGCTACTCGATCGCGCGCGACATCCTCGATTCGGGACGCGCCCTGGACACCATGAACAAGATCATCGAAGCGCAGGGCAGGCAATCGGCCGATTACCAGCCAGGGCGACTCGTGCACGACGTGTTGTCGCCGGATGACGGCTTCGTCGTGGATATAGACAACTTCCGGCTGGCGCAGATCGCGAGCTTTGCGGGCGCGCCGATGGACAAGGGCGCCGGGGTCGACCTGTTCAAGAAACTCGGCAGCCGGGTCGCAAAGGGAGAGCCGCTGTACCGCATCCATGCCGAATTCTCTTCCGATTTCAATTTCGCGATCAAGCTGTGCACGGAACGTAGCGGCTACCGGCTCGGCAACCTGGAGCAGGTTCCGAGCGCCTTCGTGGAGTTTTAATGCTGCTCGGCTTCGATGACTATGCCGCGCAATCCGGGCGGCTCGCGGAAGCGCTGGATATGCCCTTGCATATCATCGAGCGGCACCGCTTCCCCGACGGCGAATGTCGTATCGGGTTGCCGCGGACACTGCCGGAGCGAGTCGTCATCTGCCGCAGCCTCGACCGGCCGAACGAAAAGCTTGTCGAACTGCTGCTGGCCGCGCGTACCGCGCGCGAACTGGGTGCCGAATCCCTGACCCTGGTCGCGCCCTACCTCTGTTACATGCGCCAGGACAAGGCCTTTCATCCCGGCGAAGCGGTCAGCCAGGTTATCGTCGGCCGGTTCCTCGCGGAATTGTTCGATAACCTGGTAACCGTCGATCCGCATTTGCATCGGGTGCACGATCTGCGCCAGGCGGTCCCGGCGACCGCGGCCCTGTCGCTGACCGCGAGTGCGCTGATGGCCGAATTTTTACCCGCCAAAGTCGACGATCCGGTATTGCTCGGACCCGACGCGGAGTCCGAGCAATGGGTGAGTTCCGTCGCGCTTCCCAATCGCTGGCAATACGGGGCCTGCAGCAAAACCCGTCTCGGCGACGAGTCGGTGGAAATAGAGTTGCCCGACATCGAATTGCAGGGCCGCAGCGTGGTGCTGGTCGACGATGTCGCCAGCAGCGGGCAAACCCTGCTTGCGGCCGCGCGGCAATGCCTGGCGCGGCAGGCGCGCCAGGTCGACGTGCTGGTAACTCACGGACTATTTCTCGAAGATGCGGAGCAAAGGCTGAAACAGGCCGGTGTACGGCATTTGTGGAGTACGGACAGCGTGACGCACGATACTAACGCGATCGCGCTCGGCGACCTGCTCGCCGAGGCGGTATCGAGCCTCGCCTGAGCGGCGTGATTTCGAGACGTATAATTATCGATACGGGGTATTAAATGCATATTGAATTCCATGGTGCGGCGGGCGAGGTAACGGGTTCCTGCCACCTGATCAGCGTCGGGGGGCGCCGGATTCTGCTGGACTGCGGAATGATACAGGGCAGACGGCGCGACGAGGAGCGTAATTTCGAGCCGTTTCCGTTCGATCCCGCCGCCATCGACGCCGTGGTTCTGAGTCATGCCCATATCGACCATTCGGGGCGTATCCCGTTTTTGATCAAGCGCGGCTTCACGGGGCCGGTCTACACGCAAAAGGCCAGCCGCGACCTTTGCCGTATCATGCTCGCCGATTCCGCACATTTGAGCGAGCATGACGCGGAACTCGAAAACCGCAAGCGCGAGCGCAAGTCCCTGCCGTCGGTCGAACCCCTGTACACCATTGCCGACGCGCGCGCCGCCATGCGCCAGTTCAGAGGCCTGGATTACGGCGTGAAGAAGAAAATTCTGCCCGGGATCACGCTGCGTCTGGTCGAGGCCGGGCATATACTGGGGTCGGCGATCGTCGAACTCTGGCTCGAGGAAAACGGCCTGCGGCGCAAGCTGGTATTCAGCGGCGATCTGGGAGCCCGCGATCGCCCGATTCTCAAGGATCCGGAATATATTCGGGATGCCGATCTCGTGCTGATGGAAAGTACTTATGGCAATCGACTGCACAGCTCACGGGAAGAAACCCGCCGGGAAGTCCTCGAAATCGTCCGCGCCGCGGAACACGCCCGGGGAAATATCCTGATCCCCGCGTTCGCGGTCGGGCGCACCCAGCTGATACTCTACGAATTCGCCAGGCATCATCGCGAATGGGATCTTGGACGCTGGCAAGTGTTCCTCGATAGTCCGATGGCGATACAGGCCACCGAGGTTTACGCCCGTCATACCGAATTATATGACGCTGAAGCGGCCGAGCTGTGGCGCGAACACAAGCAGAATCCGATGCTGTCGAATCTCCACCTTTGCCGCACGACCAACCAGTCGGTGCACCTGAACAACATCCGTTCCGGCGCGGTGATCATCGCCGGCAGCGGTATGTGTACCGGCGGCAGGATCCGGCATCATCTCAAGCACAATGTCTGGCGCCGGGATTGCCATATCGTAATCGTAGGCTACCAGGCGGAGGGCACCCTGGGGCGAAAGCTGGTCGAGGGAGCGAAGCGTATCAGGCTGTGGGGAGAAACGATTTCAGTCAATGCTCACGTTCACACGGTAAACGGATTGTCGGCGCACGCCGACCAGGCGGGGCTGGTGGACTGGTACCGGCATTTCGAAACGCGGCCGCCGCTGGTCCTGGTGCACGGCGAGCCCGATTCGATCGAAACGCTGGCCGAGTCGATTCGCGGCGAGACCGGCGCGACAGTCATCGCGGCGCGGCGCGGCGCGCGCATCGACCTGCGCGATCCGGGCAAGGCAAGCCTGAATATTGCACGAGCCGGATAAATGTTTCTCGTTATGTGGTTGAATGCAAAAGGAGAAATTAAAGGTAAATGGCAAGAAATCCCGGGTACACAGTGTAACCGACTTTCATCCCGTTCCAGCGACAGCTGTCCTGCGCTGTCATCTGGAATGCTCGTGCATTGTTCAGGCTAGTTGAGCTCGCCGCGCGTCGGGATATCGAGACGATCCGCGTTCGCCACCGCGGTATTTTCGGATTCCGGCGGGCGCTCTCGATAGCCGGGTTCGTCGAGACCGGAAGAGCTGAGCAGGATGACTTCGATTTCCTCGATGATTTCTTCCTGGCGCATGGTCCGGCAACGGCGCTCCAACTCCTGCGATCGCTCGTCGAGGTGGTTGACCGCGCTTTCGAGATGCGTCATACGATTCTGGTTTTCGGCCATCAGCGAGCTGTAAAGTATCGAGTGCAGGGCGGCGAACAGGTAATGCTCGGTGAGTTCGAGCATGAATTGCGGAGGTGACAGGTGCAGCATAGGAGGGTAGGTGTAGCGCTTTTCCCGGTGCGGGAGTTGCTGAAAGGGGGGCAGCAGTTTTTGCATCGCGATACCGTCATTGCCGCTATGGTAGAGTGCATAGACGGTCATCATGCCATGCTGTTGCTGCAGCGCCGATAGTTCCCGAACCATCGTCTGCAGGACGTTGGCAATCTCTTCCGCCACGCCCGCGCCGTCGATAAACGCGGCCGTCAGTTTTTCCCTGTCGAGCAGGGAATGCAGTTTGGTGCCCACCGCGATCACAATCGGCTCGCCGGTCTCGTGCCCGTCGAAGGCCGACTCCAGATGATCCACCACGGACTGGTTGAAGTTACCGCAGAAACCGCGTTCGGTACCGATTGCCAGGATTGCCGGTGTCGAGTCGCCAGCCTCCGGGAGGGTATCCGCATGGAAGTCGAGGAAATCGGCCGCCACGGCTTCGATGCCCTCGACCACTGTCTGTTGCGCCTGCAGAAAACGGTCCAGTTTGCGGGTTTCCATGAACGCCAGGGTTTTCATCGAGTTCATGATCTCGCGAATCTCGCCGAGGCTTTGTCGATGATGTTCGAGGTCGCGACGGCGGGTCATTGCGATTTTCCATGCTCGTCCCGGCTTACCCAGGAAGCAACCGCGCTGCTCCATTCTTCGCGGTCATCGTCGAGGGTCAGGGTCGTATGAAGTATTTTTTGTTGCAGCGTTTCGAGTACGCCGGGAATCGCCTTCATTTCGAGTTTGTCGAACCGGCCGTCGTTGAAAGCCACCAGCCAGGCCATCTGGAATGTCGCCGGCAAGGGCGCAAGGCGATCCTGTTTGAGGATTTCGCGCAGAATACGGCCGCGGGAAATCGCGGCTTCCATACTGGCCTCGAGGCGGGCGCCGAAACGGGTAAAGACTTCCAGTTCGAGGAATTGCAGGTAATCGAGCTTGATACGGCCAGCTTCCTCCTTGATACGGGGATGCTGCGCCCGGCCCCCGATACGCGAAACCGAGCGGGCGATGTCTATGGCCGGGCGAAAACCGGCGGTAAATAATCCGCTATCCAGGTAAATCTGGCCGTCGGTAATCGAGATCAGGTTGGTCGGGATGAAGGTAGCGATCTCGCCCAGGTTGGTTTCCACGATGGGCAGCGCGGTCATGCTGCCGCCGCCGTGGGCGGCATTCAGGCAAGTGGCGCGCTCGAGCAGGCGGGCGTGGATCGAGAAAATATCGCCGGGATAGGCTTCCCTTCCCGGCGGGCGTCGCAGCAGCAATGAAAGCTCGCGGTAGGTTCGCGCGTGCGTGGCCAGGTCGTCGTATACCACCAGCGTATCGTGGCCCTGTTGCATCCAGTGCTCGGCTACCGCGCAACCGGCGAAGGGCGCCAGGTGCTGCAGGCCCGGCAGACTGCTGGCTTCGGCCACCACCAGCGTGGTGTATTCCATGGCCTCGTACTTGCGCAGGATTTCCATGGTATTGACCACGGTCGAACGTTTTTGACCGATCAGCACGTAGATGCAGCGCAGGTTCTTGTCGCGTTGGTTGATGACCGTATCCAGTGCCAGCGCGCTGCGCCCGAGGCCATTGTCGCCGACGATAAGCTGGCGCTGTCCCTTGCCGATAGGGATCAGGGTATCGATGATCTTGATGCCGGTGTACAGGGGGTCGTTGACGAAGTCGCGGGCGACTATCGGCGGCGAGGCGGTCTCCAGTGGTTGCCAGGCGGTCGAACCGGTGATCGGTTTGCCTGTCAGCGGAGTGCCGAGCGGATCGACGACCTGGCCCAGCAGTGCGTCTCCGACCGGTATGCTGAGCCGGCGGCCGGCGAGGCTGACCGAAGTGCCGGAGGTTAACCTGGGGGTCTCATGCAGTAAAACGGCGCCGATCAGGTTTTCGGTCAGATCGAAAACCATCCCCCGGCTGCCATCCTCGAATTCGAGGATGTCGTCGAGAGCGGCCGACGGCAAGCCCGTAATCCAGGTGATGCCGTCGCCCAGCGAAATCACGCTGCCGCGTTCCGCGATACGCAGTCCCGGGCGGTAGGATTCCAGCCAGGAGGCCTGTCGCGCCAGCGATCCTTGCTCGTTCGCGTTATCCGCTGTCATGACTGAACTCGGTGAAACCTTTCAATTCGTCGCGCAGGTTGACCCGCATGACCCAGGCTCCGATAGTGACCTGTAATCCCGCCAGCAATTCGGGATTCTGCTCGAAGTTCACGGGCAGATCGAGATCGAGCAGGGCTTTCAATCTGGTTTCCAGTTGTTGTCGCCGATCCTCGCTTACCGGAAACGCGCTTTCCACCCTTATCTCCTTCGGAGGTTCGCCCCATTGCTTGCCGATCTCGCCGGCCCGCTGGTCGGAGATCTTGCCGAGCTCGTCCAGCAGCAGATCGGCGAGGCGCGTTTCGAGCTCGGGGCCGGCCGCCTGTCCGAGCAGCCGGGCGGCGAACCTTGCGCCCTGCTGCAGCGCTTGCTGCTCGATTTCCCGCGCGGCATCTTCCTGGCGGCGAGCTTCCACGACGCGCGCTTTTTCACGTTCGCTGGCCAGATCTTCCCGCAGCGCTTCCAGCTGTTGCGCGCGTTCTCCTTCGAGCTCTTTCGCCAGCCCGTCCCGGAGTTGCTGGCGCTCTTTGTCCCAGTCGTCGAGACGATTTTCGTAATCGGTTTTCAATTGCCCGGCTTCCGTCTGCAGGCGTCGGGATTCGGCCAGCTGTTCCTCGATTTCACTCCGCCGCCGCGCGATAACCTTCAACACGGGCTGGTAGAGAAAGTGCTTCAGGATCCAGACCAGGACCAGAAAATTGATCATCTCGAGCAGAAATGTGGACCAGCTTAATTCCATGATATCGCCTGTTTGTCTTTGCCTGTTTTCACCTTCAGCGCCGGTTTTATTTCAGCAGGTATTCCATCAGCGGATTGCGGAACATCACGATGAGGACGATGACCAGCACGTAGATGGCGAGCGATTCGATCATCGCCAGTCCGATGAACAGCGTGCGCATGATGGATTTTTCGGCCTCGGGCTGGCGCGACAGGGCGTCCAGTGCGCGACTGATGGCCAGGCCCATGCCGATGGCCGGTCCCAGCACGCCGATCGCGATACCGAGAATCGAGGCGACGGTCGATGCCATCGTAAAGGTACTTAGGTCGGGCATGTCTACTCCTGCTGTTTGGATTGACGAAGTTGTTGGGACTGGATTCCGCCGGCGACGTAAATCAGCGCCAGCATTCCGAAGATATATGCCTGGACGAGAGCCTCGACGATGTGCAGCATCAGAATCGGAACCGGGGCGAGAAATCCTGCCACGATCAGGATCAGCAGCGCCGCCATCTCCAGGCTCATCATATTGCCGAACAGCCGTACCGCGAGCGCGACGGTGCGGGTGATTTCGCTGACCAGGTTGAACGGCAACAGAATCGGGTTCGGGGTCAGGTAATGGTGCAGGTAGTTTTTCCAGCCCTGGATGCGAATTCCGAACCAGTGCGTGGACAGGAATACCAGGATCGCCAGGCCCGCGGTGGCCGACAGGTCCCGGGTCGGAGAGTGAAGGCCCGGGATCAGGCCGGCGAGGTTGGCGACCACCAGGTAAACCCACAGGCTGCCGACGAACGGCATGATCTGGCGCACGTGCTCGGGAGCGACCTCGGCGATGGCATTTTCGATCGTAACCACGATGCCTTCTACCGCGGTTTGCAGAGGCCCGGGCTCGACGTCGAGGCGGAGCGATATCAGCCACGCGAATAGTCCCAGCAGGACCATGATCCCCCAGGTAGTTACCACCGTACTGGTAACCACCAGTTTGCCCCATTCGATTATCGCAATCGGTTCGTCCATCGGCTTACTCGCGAATCATCAGGTAGACGTTAATCCCGCCGACCGCGACTCCCAGCAACAGCAGGTTCAGCGTCCAGCGGAAAGAGTAGCCCGGCTCGAGCCCGTCCAGCCAGTGCCCGAGATAGGCGCAGCCGACTACCGGTAAAACGAAGACCAGGCCCAGAGTGCCGATGTAGACCGTGTGCGCCAGCAGAGTCGGGCGGTCTCGCTCGGCCCGTTGCATCCGCCGGGTCTGTTGTTCGACCTTGCGTCGCAGTTCCTGTCGTTGCGACATCTCAGGACCTCCTGCCGCGGCTTATTTGCCACAGGCGTTTGAGGACGTCTTCCTCCATCCGCTGCAGGCTTTCCTTGACGCTGTGCAGGGTTTCCTCCTCGGCGAGCAACTCTTGCTGTAATGCCTTGCTGATCCGGGTGTAATCCGCGTCCTGCAGGTAGTGGCGCGTACACAGCGTTAGCAGGTCCCGATCGAAATACAGAACCGCACCGGGCAAGGCGAGGTATTGCCAGTCCCCGTCGCCGACGCGGTAGCGGGCCAGTCCGATGACCAGGGTTGTCATCAGGCGTGCGTGACCGGCGAGAATGCCGAAACTTCCGGAAGCGTCTTCGCCCACGAAAGACGTTACGCCGTCGATTTCCTCGGCGCGGGTGGCGTCCTGCAAGCGCAGGCTGAAGGTATTCACGATGCCGTCTCCGACATCGAACCGCGCATGTAACACTTGTCTTCCGGCGTTTCGTCGTAGCGCCCCAGCAAAAACGCCTCGCAGTCGTCGAGGGTTTGCTTCAATGGCACCGAGACGCCGGGGATTCCGGTATGCGAGGCGGTCGAGCGGAAAGGCTGGGCGAGAAAGCGTTGCAGCTTGCGCGCCCGTTTTACTATCTTGCGGTCGACGGGCGACAATTCCTCCATACCCAGCATGGTAATGATATCTTCGAGTTCCCGGTACCGGGCGAGGTGTTCGCGGACGCCTTCGGCAATGCCGTAGTGACGGGCTCCCAGAGTATGCCGGTCCATCAGCTTGCTGCTCGACTGCAGCGGATCTACCGCGGGATATATGCCCTTGCCCGCCTGGCTGCGCGACAGGATGACGGTGGTGTCGAGGTGCTCGAGTATGGTGTTGACCGCCGGGTCGGTCATATCGTCGGCCGGAACGTAGACCGCCTGTACCGAGGTAATCGCGCCGCGCTCCGTCGACAGGATGCGATCCTGCATTTCGGCGACCTCGGTGGTCAGCGTCGGTTGATAGCCCACGGTAGCCGGCATGCGCCCGAGCAGGCTCGACACTTCGCTGCCGGCCTGCACGAAGCGAAAGATATTATCCATCACGAACAACACCTCTTTTTGCAGCGTGTCGCGCAGGTATTCCGCGTAGGTGAGCGCCGACAGGCCTACCCGGAAGCGCACGCCCGGGGACTCGTCCATCTGCCCGAAGACCATCAGTGTTTGCTCCAGCATGTCGGCCTTTCGAACCTCGTGCCAGAGTTCGAAGCCCTCGCGAATGCGTTCCCCGACGCCGGCGAACACTGACAGGCCCCTGTGCAGGTTGGCGACCGCATTCATGAATTCCATGATCAATACCGTTTTGCCGACCCCGGCGCCGCCGAACAAGCCGGTTTTGCCGC
>JASFKL010000111.1:0-11174 GCA_050118655.1 Gammaproteobacteria bacterium
TCGGGAACTTATCCCTGGATAGGAGTCGGGGAATCCTCATTTGCCAATTCAGCCTACCGATTCGTCAACCAGGTGGAGGCGGACCTGCCGCAGGGAACTGTTCTTTATTACGATACGGGTAAGCACCTGCCTGATTTCTTCGCCTATTACGGTACCAGCGATGTCGAGCGGCTCAGCCTGGAGCAGTGGAAGAATTCGGGGCAGCCGAAATCGGCGCGCTATTTCATAACCAGCCCGAAGAACATCAGGGATAGCGGGCTGGCGGGCGAAATTGTTTTAGAAGAGCGGCTCGATCAAAAGGATAAAAAACGTGACGAGGCATGGGTTATCTTTCGCGCCGCCCCGCGCAATTGAAAATCCGGGCTATTCGATTCGCCCCGGAGATCGTTCCGCTGCCTGCACCTTGCCGAGGAGTGAATAACGCGGTTCCACGCCCGGCTTCAACAGCTTGCCATTGGATGCGCCCGATTCGTACAGGGCGGTCAGGACTTTAATATTCTCCCTGCCGTTTTCGGCGTTGCACAGGCTGGGAATATCGACGTTTTCCCGGATACTGCGAATCACATCGTGAATATTGTTGGTGTGCCCGTGGCCGTAAACATTGGGGACCTGTCTGGATGCCGAACTCCGCACGGCGTCGTCCTCCTGTCGATCCTCGGCAAATTTCCAGGTCTTGATTTCATTCACCGCGATTCCGCCAACCTCGACCGTTCCGTTCTCCCCCAGGATGCTGAGCGAGCCTTCGAGATTGTCGGGACGGGCCGCGACGGTGGCCTCGAAAACGCCGAGACTCCCGCTTTTGAATTTGATCAGGGCGGCAGCGGTATCCTCCACCTCGATGTCCAGAAGCCGGGTTGCATACTGGCACTGGACCGTCTCCACCGGCCCGAAGAAATACTGTAACAGGTCTATGTGATGGCTGGATTGCTGTGACATCACGCCACCGTCGAGAGCCCAGGTGCCGTGCCAGTTATCCTGCTCGTAATAAGACTGGTACCGGCACCAGCGCACCCGTACCGTACCCATGACGATCTTGCCGAACCTGCCGTCGTCGAGAGCCTTACGCGCCGCCCTGACGGCCTCGTTGTAGCGATTCTGGTAGACGACGAACAGTTTGACGTTATTCTTGTTGCAGGCCTCGATCATGCGGTCGCAGTCGGCTACCGTCAGCGCCATCGGTTTTTCGGTCAGGATATGCCGCCCGTATTTTGCCAGGTCGATGACGACCCTGGCGTGATAACCGGTAGGAACCAGTACGTTGACGAGGTCGATTTCCGGATGAGCCTCCATCATTTCGCGGTAGTCCAGATAGAAGGGGACATCGCTTGCCTGTGCCTTGGAAGCATCGGTATCGCAGACCGCCACGAGCCGCGCCTCGTCGCCGAGTTCATCGATAGCAGTTAAATGCTTGTAGGCAACCCGGCCACAGCCGACGAGTGCCACGTTCGTTACCTTGGTCATCTTTCCTTTACTCATCTGTGACGTTTTTTATAGGCCGCGGAAAGCTGCACGATGACGATGCTCGCGAATACCAGAACCGCGGCAGCGGTCAGGATCTGCGCGAATGCCATCATCATGGAAGTCTTGCCTGCGCCGCTGCCGATCAGCACCGCGGGGATCGCCTCGGGGAGAAAGCCCAGCAGCGATCCGATGAAGAAGTTCATGTGGCTCACCGAGGAAAATCCCAGGAAAAGGCTGATGAAAACACCGCCGGACGGCAGCTGGCGGGATAAAAATACGGTCACCAGGTTCGGGTTTTCCAGCATCCTGTAAAACCGGCTTTGATTGTTTTTTAGACGCCGAACCCATCCCTGGGTACTCCATCGGGCGAACAGAAAGGTTCCGTAAGCCCCGATGATCGTGGCTATCTGGGAGTAGATCAGCCCCTCGATAAAACCGAACAATGCCCCTCCCAGTACGCAAAACAGTAACCGCGGCATGCCTGTCAGTATCAGTATCGTCGCCCCACCGATGAATGAGACCGGCCCCCAGGCACCATGAGACTGGATCAGGGTTTTGATCCGGTTGGTGTCGTCGAGAATCTCGCGGAGATCGGTGAAATGAATAATCGCGACATAGGCCCCGACGACTGCGATCACGATAGCCAGCTTGCGAAGCGCGCCGTAGATATCGGCTCGCCTGAGCGAAACGGGATCGGTGGGATTGGCTGCCGGCGCCGGATCTGCAGGATCCGCTTCGCGAAAATTTGTCTCGACGTTCATTCGGACCCGGCATCCAGCCTGTCCGCCGGCAGGCTGCGCGCGCGGTACCAGCGGATGGCAAAGCAATCGCGTATGCCCCGCCACAGGCGGTTACCGACACCGTACTTGGAGTACCCCCGGGTTCTCGGGCGATGGTTGACCGGTATTTCGGCAATCGCATAACCCTGCGCCCGCAACAGGGTCGGGATAAATCGATGCATGCCGTTGAAGACCAGGATTTCCCGGACCGCGCGGCGGCGAATGGCGCGATAGGTACAGCCTGCATCCTGAATCCGATCTCCGGTAATCAGATCGCGAAACCTGTTGGCCGTGCGCGAAGAGAAGCGTTTTACCAGATCGTCCCGGCGGACCTTGCGAATACCGCACACGCACTCGACCTCGTCGGTCAGTGCCTCCAGGAATGCCGGAATGTCTGCCGGATCGTTTTGCAGGTCCGCATCCATGGTGATAATAATTTTGCCTCGAGCCAGCTGAAATCCGGTAGCCTGGCCCGCGCTTTCACCGCAGTTTACGCGATGCGTTGCCACGCGAAGCCCCGGGTACTCCTTTTGCAACTCGCCGAGGACCGATGCGCTGCTATCCGTGCTGGCGTCGTCGATACAGAGGATTTCGTAAGGTCTTTGGAGCGGTCCCAGGGCTGTCGCCAGTTCCTCCAGCAGTATCGGCAGGCTCTCTTCCTCGTTGAAAACGGGAATTACGATAGACAGATCGATGTCTGCATCCATGTTAAACCGCCAGCTGCTTCCTGTTCTGGTAAAAGCCGCGTACCGACTCGCAAACATGAGCCAGTTGGTCTTCGGTTATCGTCGGGAACATGGGCAGGGACAGCGTATGCGAGCAATGATATTCCGCGATCGGATAACTTCCGGGTCCCTTTTCCAGCCTCGCGTAAGCCGGCAGAAGATTCAGGGCCCAGGGATAGTGAATTCCCGTTGCGACCCCGTTCTCTCTTAACGATATCTGCAACGCATCCCGGTCGACCGCCCGGATCGCATAGACATGCCAGACCGGGGTCGTATCGGCCAAAACTGCCGGAAGTTCGACCTCCTCGATGTCTTTCAGGTGCTCCTGGTAGTAGGCCGCCGCCTTGCCGCGCGCTGCGTTCCATTGCTCCAGAAAAGGCAAGGCCTGGCGGAGCATGGCGGCTTTAATCGTATCGAGACGACTGTTGAAACCCTCGAATTCATGCCAGTACTTGCTTTTACGGCCGTGGTCGCAAAACATTCGCACCCGTTCGAACAATTCCGGGTTGGTGGAGACAACGGCCCCGCCGTCCCCGGGGCCGCCCAGCGGTTTCGACGGGAAAAAACTGAATACGGCGGCATCGCCGATGCAGCCTACCTTGCTACCGCGATATTCGGCTCCCAGCGCCTGCGCGCAATCCTCGATCAAATAGAGACCGTGAGTTTTCGCAATGGAGGCCAGGTTGTCCAGTTCCGCGGGCTGGCCGTACAGGTGAACGGCGACGATCGCCCTGGTTCTGGGAGTTATCTGCCGAAGTACCTCTTGCGGATCGATATTACAGGTATCGCGCCGGATATCGCTGAAAACGACCTGCGCTCCGGTCATGGTGATGGATTCGCTGGTGGGGATGGCGGTATGAACGGTCGTTATGACCTCGTCCCCGGGCCCGATTCCCAGCGCCTTTTGCACCGCGAAAAGACCGCTGGTGGCGTTACTGCAACCGACCACCTGCCCGAATCCCAGCCATTCGGCGAGTTCCGATTCGAAGGCATTGACATCCGGACCATTGACAAAATTACAGGTATCCAGGATCTGCCTTACGCTGTTAAAAATGTTTTCGCGTATCGGCTCGAATTGACGCTCGAGATCGAGAAAAGGCACTACAACCATTTCGTGGACTCACTAGTTCAGGAAATACCCGATAAGCCTGTCTGATTCTCGAACCTTACAGCCTGGTGGAATTACCCGCGAATCAGACAACCGTCTATTGCAGAAAAAAACCTGGCAATGCCATGAGCCGCAGATTGATTCCAACTCAACCGGGACGAGGCATTGGCAGGTCTTCCGCCCGTACAGACGAGATTATTGCCAAATACACGCCAAAATGAAATACCCCGCGCTTGATTCCCCATCTTCAAGCGAGGTTGCCGGTACTGTCCCGTTTGTAACGGAAGCAGTATTCACAGCCCGACTTTTAAGACATTGATGTACGTCAATTCGGGACTCGCCGGGTCATTTAGCAGGCGGTGTCGTGGCCGGTATATCGGCGCCGGAGATGGCGGGGAATACCGGTATCCGAGCGGATTAACCGGATCGAAATATGGTACTTCCCGGGTGACTCATCCCGTTAACAGGCGCTAGCGTAGAGTAAAGAGGTCGGCGTGGATAGGGATTGACGACACCGCCCGTTTTGATTCTTCCGCAAGCCGGAAATCAGGTTTCATATCAGCGCACCCACGAAAACTCAACGCAGGCTTCGGGCAAACGCCTGGATATCGTCGATCAACAATTGCGGTTCTTCCATTGCCGCGAAATGCCCGCCGCGCGGCATTTCGGTCCATTGCCGAACATTGTAGATACGTTCCACGTAGCTTCGCGGCGGCCAGGCCAGTAACTCTTTCGGAAACAGCGCGCAGGCGGTCGGCACTTCGACGCGCCTGCCCTCCGGCGATAATATCCGCCCGCCCTCTTCACGGCGTCCGTAGTAAATCCACGATGCGGTATTGAAGCTGCGCGTGACCACGTAAATCATGATATTGGCGAGCAACTCGTCCTTGCTGTGCGCGCTTTCGATGTCGTCCCCTTCGGTATCCGACCACGAATTGAATTTCTCGACGATCCAGGCTGCAACGCCCACCGGGCTATCCATCATTGCATAGCTCAGGGTTTGCGGCTTCGTGGCCTGTTGCGTGCGATAACCTTGTTCCGTTTCCTGCTCTCGTTCGAATCGTTCCGCCCAGGCGAGTTCTTCCTCGCCCTGCGGGCCGCCGGGATGGCGCATGGTCAGTATGTTGAGATGGATTGCGCGGCAGGCGTCGTGTTCGAAGCCGAGCCAGGACGAAATCGCCCCGCCCCAGTCGCCGCCTTGCGCGATATATCGATCGTAGCCGAGCACGCCGGTCATCAGCGAATCGAACAGCGAGGCCATTTTTCGCGGCCCGTAAGGCCTGGGCGGGCGGGCGGAAAATCCGAACCCCGGCAACGACGGCGCGACGATCGTGAATGCATCCTCGGCCTTGCCGCCGAAGCGTTCCGGATGCGCGAGCGGCTCGATGATCCGCATGAATTCCACCACCGAGCCCGGCCAGCCGTGACTGATGAGCAACGGGGTCGGCGAGGGCCCGCTGCCGATTTCGTGGATAAAGTGGAGATCGATGCCGTCGACATTCGCCCTGAACTGGGGAAAACGGTTGATCGCTGCTTCCTGTTTGCGCCAGTCGAACGCGTCGACCCAGTAGGCAGCCAGTTCCTTCATGTAGTCGAGATTGGTGCCGTATTGCCAGCCGCCGTCGTCCGGCATTTCGTGCCACGGATAAGCCGCGACCCTGGCGCGGACGGCGCTCAGCGTTCGCTCCGGGATATCGATGGTAAAGGGTTTGCAGGCAGTCAATTCAAGGTCCGGCACGTTCGGCTCGTTTCAACCCATCGCGATGTGTTCGGTCCGCTTGCTGCGACGCAAGCGATCGGCGCGGTAACTGATCGCCGCGATCGCACACCAGGTCGAAATATAGACGATACCGCCGGCGATCATGAGTTGTCCGGGGACGGGGCCGACCGATGCGCGTACCCAGAGATCGTCGAGACCGGTGATGCCGGTCGGATGAACCGCCAGCTTGCCCAGGTAGGCAAAGGTCTGGACGATCAGGATCCACAGGTAGTTACGCCGAATGCGCCGGCCGAGCGCGGTGAAAAAGGAAATGTGGTACCGCGGCTTCCAGTAGTCATGCGCGAGGACTTCCTGCCAGCCCTCTTCCATGTGCAGGTTGCCGTCCGACAGCATCGGTGCATAGAGGTGCGTCTCCATCCAGCGGGCGCGAGCGCGCCAGACGTTGAAGTAGCGGTAGCGCCGCGACTCGATGATGACGAAAAACATGATCAGCACGCCGACCAGCACCAGCGGCAGCGAAGAGGCCTGCGGCGACGAGTAGGATATCGACAGCGCCACCCCGAGCGTTACCACGGTCCAGTTGGTGGTATTGTCGAGCCGCGTTCGCCAGATGGTACTGCGGTAAACCTCGCCCCGGTAAAGGTGTGCAATCGCACCCAGCTCGGCCGCGCTGATAGACCTAGCCGGTTCCTGCTCGTCTACGGTGTCCATTGAATCCTCCCACTGTTGTTATCGCCACCCCGGGGGATCGATGCGGTCTGATTTCGATCTTCACCGGGCTCTCCGTTTTTACGCGGAAATAATAATTTCGTCGCACGGCATTCATTGATGCTGGATGGCATGCTTTTCACTATGCCCTCTTTAGACATCGCATATCAAAATTTTCGCGTCACTAACATAGCACGCCTTTCGTGCCAATCGCATAGTTACCTGTATATCGCAGATTAGTGAATGAATACCTGTCTCTGTAAAAATACGGCGAATCGCATGAGGGCCGCCTCTGGCCTGTGGGGCCGCATCGCCCGCTTCATATTTCGATATCCCCGAAGAAGACCGTGATGAAAGCTGAGTACTCACTGACTGCAAGTGCGTGATCGATAACCGTTATTTCTTTGTCATGGATCACATCAATTTACCGACCGACGGCAAGCGCGAAATTTCAGCTGGGCGATAAGGGTCATGTTGACGGAAAAGGATTTCCACCGGCCGCCGGAACCGTGGGAAACTCAGGGCGCGGACAAGCTGTTATGCGCTGTTCGCCTGATACCATCCCGGACACTGGCTGTGGGGGCGAACCGGGTCCGATCGCTTCACGCGGTAATTTTTTTTGCAATAGCGGAGCGATCGTCCCTTTACCAGCGGGCTTCCAGCCGAATCCGGCATAACCCTTTCGTCCAATTTTCCCTTGTAGATCAAGGCTGTTGCTCCCGGGTTTAACCCATACGGGTGATGCAAGGGGTCATTCGAACTGATAGAGTGCGGGTAAATAATAATTCGACCTTCGGGATTGGACGATGAACGACGACAGCAGCGAAACGATCAGGCAGCTCATCCGCCTGGCGAACGACCAGAGCCTCGACCGCCAATCGCGCCAGACGATATGCGCGATTGCACAGCACACCAAATCTTTACACAACGTATCGCGGAAAATCAGTGCCCTGGATGAAAAATTGAAAGCATTCGGACGCACGGTAAAATCAACCTGCTAAACGCCGTGAGCCGGATTTTTAACGCGAAATTTTCCGGCACTGACAATCTTCGGGGAACAATATTGGTAACCGGTGGATAATCAGGCGGTTGCCCGGAATTCTACCTTCCCGTCTCCGGTTTTTGCTCTCCTGGTTCGGCCCGCGGGGCCATTGGATCGGATTGAACTTTAATTGTGCCGATCCGATCAAAAGCATAACCTTTGACAGTCGTTATCTTTGTGGACCACTGTATTTTTAAAAGGGACTGGTTTACCTGGCATTCGAAGTAATTGCATCGATGTTATTTATTCATTGAGAGGATTATTGACATGAATACTGAAAGGTACCTCGCCATATCTCGTTACTCCCTTATCATTGCAGGTGTCATGTTTGCGGTCGGAGTCGCTCTTCATCCGGACGAAACGGCGGCTGGCTTTGTCCCTGATACGACCTGGCAGTATTTGCACGCCATGCTCGGTATCTCGCTGATATTGCTGTCGATGGGCTTCTCGGCGCTCGCCGCGAAGACCGAATCGCGCGACAGCTGGCTGATGACCGCCTCGTTTATCGTTTTTGCCATGACCTCGGCCCTGGCGTCGGGTCTGTTATTATTTGTCGAAGGATTCGTCTTGCCCGCGGCCGTCACCGATCCGGCGTACCTGCCGTTTATCGCAGAGGATGGCCCCCTGTTCGGCGGGGCACTGGGAGCCGGCTTCATGCTGCTGCTGGCAGTCTGGAGTCTCGCCGGGATTGCGTCGGGTATTTTCATCGCCCGAATCGCGCGAAAGCATAGCTACACGGGATATCTGTTTTTCGCGGCGCCGCTGGCCGCGTTTTCGCCACCGCTCCCGCATCTGGTCATGCTGGCCGGCGGGATCGTTCTCGGCGCGGGCGCTATTCTGCTGGGTCTGAATCTCAAGGAATTTTCCTGACCGAATTTTACAAGGACCGCATTTCTCCAGCTTGCTCGACGGAGTAACTCGGAACAGGACGCGGTCTAGCCGGGTCTCCTGTCATGCGGGGACGAGAAAATCCTGCAGCACGGCGTTGAACAGACCGGGTTTCTCGAGGTGGACCGCATGCGCGCAACCGGGAATGACCGCGAGCCGCGCACCGGGGATCGTTCGCCAGAGCTGCTCGGGCTGGCTCCACTGGTAGGCGCGGTCGCCGTCGCCCCAGAGAACCAGCGTCGGCGCGCTGATCCGCGGCAGGAAGTCGACGCCCGACCAGGATTCCATCGCGCTCAGCCCGGCAAGAATTGCCTGCATCGAGGCTTGCCGCGCGATTTCTGCACAATCCGCGTATCCCTCGGCATTGCTGCCCTCGAGGAACCAGGTGGCGGCAATCCGCGACGCGGTAGCCTCGACCCCGTCTTCGCCGGCGCGCCGCTTCGACACGGCGATGGGTTCGAAACGGCCCGGCATCGCGCCCACCGGACCGGTGCCGTAGAGCACGAGTCGATCGATCCGCGCGAGTTGCTGCCGCGCCATTTCCTGCACGATCATCCCGCCCATCGAGTGGCCTAGCAGGTGGAAGCGTTCGATTCCGGCGGCATCGAGGCGATGGAATACGTAAGCGGCGAAATCCCCGATCCGGCTCGGTGCTTCCAGTTCGTGGTTGGCGCCGAAACCCGGCAGGTCGACGGTGACGATGTCGAAGTCGTTTTCGAATACCGATCTCTGCCGATTCCACTGCGCGCTGCCGCCGAGGAAGCCGTGGACGAAGACCAGTGTTTGCATGATTCGAATCGCCTGCAGCGAAATGGCGGCGCCGGCCGTCAGGGAGCCGGCGCCGGGCAGGCGCAATCCGTTTTCGGCTCCCGCGTCGCGATCAGCCCTTGCCGCGCCATGGAATGGTGCGCCTGATGACCCAGCGCATGATCAAATCGAAGATCAGGCCGAGCAGGCCGAGAATGATGATCGTCATCCAGATGATCTCGTAGTCCGACTGCTTGCGCGCGACGTTCTCGACGAAACCGATACCGGTGGTGCCGGCGAGCATTTCGGCGGCGACCAGCGTACCCCAGCAGACGCCGATCGAGATGCGGATGCCGGTCAGTATCTCGGGCAGCGAGTTCGGCAGTATGACCCGGCGCACGATCTGCCGCGGCGTCGCGCCGAGCGAGTGCGCCGCGTGGATCTTGGAGAGCTGGGTTCCGGTCGCGCCGGTGCGCGCCGAAATGACCATGATCGCAAACGCCACCATGAACAGCAGGAAGATCTTGCCGTCGTCCTGGATCCCGAAAATGGTCAGTATCAGCGGCGCCCAGGCGAGCGGCGGAACCGGCCGGTAGAGTTCGATCAAGGGATCGAAATATCCCTTGGCGAATCGCGACAGCCCCATGAACAGGCCGAGCGGAACACCCAGCACGATACCGAAAAACAGGCCCAGGAGCACGCGCATGATCGAGTCCCAGACATGTCCGTCCGGTACCGGCACCGAAAACGAATCGAAGTCGCCGGTCGCGAAATTGTAAACGGCGCTCTTGAAATTATCGTTGGTGCGACCGTCGGATCCGTGGCGGGGGTATTCTCCCGGCACGAGATCGGCAATCCAGTCGGGAACGATGAAACCGACCATTTCCGAAACCGGTTTCATCTTGTACCAGAGCAGCGAAACGCCCTTGTAACCTTCGTTCGGATTGGCGAGGCGAAAGAAGGTGGCCAGCGTATCCGACGGTTTCGGCAACCAGCGCCCCGAGCCCTGCTCTGAACAGGATCGGTTTCCGGCCAGAATCTCGCCGCCGGGCATCGCCCAGGCATTGATCGTGGTCAGGCTGCCCTGAGCCTCTTTTTGAGTCCCGTCCAGCTGGATCAGGGCCTGTTCGATATCGTTCAGTACCGTCGGCGGAAATATCCGGCCATCGTCGATTCGCCGGTAGATCAGGGTGATCTGCTTGACCATGTCCTTCCTGGCGTCCATGACCGCCGGATCGTCATCCTCGCCGATATCGATCGCGTCGATTCTCGCTTTCAGGTCTGTGAGCATGGTCGCGATCTGACCGCCGTTATTGCGAATGCGCACATAGTCGTTAGAAATCTTTTCCAGAACTTCACTGGCGGCGTCGAACCTTCGGCCCCGGTCGGTCATCGGCAGTGGCGGTATTTCGACACTGGTCTCACCCCAGCCGGGCTGCGCCATGGCCTCTGCCTGGGCTTCCGGGTCTGGCGGACCGGGGTAGTCGCTGGAGCCCATCTTGTCGTTCAGCGCGCGAATCCGTATAGCAATGTCATGCATATGCTGCGAAATTTCGGGATCCATCAAATTCTCGTTCGCCTGGGCCGCGAGCGCGAGGCGCATATCGCCGATGATCCCGGAAAGCTCGACCCGGGTGGCATTGCTGAAGTCGGTGGCCAGCAACTGGTCTCCCAATTCGTCCATTTCGCGGTATTCCCGTTGCAGCAACTGGGTTCCCTGTAGCAGGCGATTACCTTCGAGCGGGAAGGTCGAGCGCATCGGGACGCCGGCGCGATGGAACTTGGCCACCTGGCACAATTCATTGGCGGCGAGCGGAAAGTAGGAGCGTGCGGCATCCCAGGAAAACCAGAACCAGATCACCAGGATCGTCGATACCCCGCAAACGATCCAGTGCCATCCGCCGAGCGCGCGCACCGGGTTTCCGAACACCGCGTCCGATCTTTCGGTACGGACCACGTGGCGACCGAAGAAGATCGAGCCGATCAATGTAACGAT
>JASFKL010000112.1:0-11061 GCA_050118655.1 Gammaproteobacteria bacterium
CCAGTCGGACTTGTGGTTGATGGCGATGAAACGGCCTTCCTTCTTGAATTCCTTTTGCAGGTCAGAGCCTTCCCAGTCGAAGGTGAAAAAGGCTTGCTGGATCTTCGCCGCGACCACCGGGTGCAGGTTGTGCGCGTAGCCGTAGCCGGTGGTCGGGAAAGTCGCCGACTTGTAGATCGACTTGATCTTCGCCGGATCGACGACCTTGCGGTCGATCATGCGGTTCATGACCGAGTTGGCCACCGCGGCGACCTCGTAATCCTTGTTGGCGACACCGAGCACGGAATTGTCGTGCTTGCCGGAGAAGGTGGTCTTGAAGTCCTTGTCGGCTTCCAGTCCGAACTCGGATTTGAGCAGCGCCGAGGGCGCCTTGAACCCCGAGTTCGAGGTCGGCGAGGTGAATGCCATGGTGTGTCCCGCGATGTCGGCCGGCGACTTGATGTCGCTGCCGGCGGGCACGATGATTTCCATCTCGTAGCCGAACGAGCCGTCTTTCGACGCCATCATCGCGAACGGCACCATGCCGGCGCAGGAAACCGCCACCGGGTTGCCGCCGGTATTGACGCCGGCGATGTGCAGGCGCCCCGAGCGCATGGCTTCGTATTGCGCGGCGTAGGACTGTACCGGAAAGAAGACGACCTTCTTGCCGGTCACCTCGGCCATGTGCTTGATGAACCCGTCCCAGACCTTGGCATAGATCGCCGGGTCCTCGACCGGGGTATAGGAAAAGATGATGGTGTCGGGATCCACCCAGTCCGCGGAGTCCAGCGGCAGGTCGGCCACCAGGTCTCGATTCCGGTCGCAATACTGGTCGTCCAGGGTTCCGCGGTAGCAATCCTCGGCCAGCGCCGCGCCCGAAAACAGCAGCGCGAATACAATTCCTGCCAATCGGCAGTATGTCGATACGGTTTTAGTCATTATAATCCTCCTGGGTGAATAGGCCGGCGGTTTATTGTTAATTACTTGCCTTTTCGCCCGCCGGCGGAGCGATTCCATTATCGTGTTTCGATTCGAGCGTTGCAACTGGTACGGAAGCGCCGCGAAAGGGTTTCCAGCAAGCCTTTGCAACGCATGATCGGTAACGCCAAGCGTCGGTAAAGCGGGCCGCGAATCAACGCCGTCGAGATACCGTTCCGATTGAAGTGAACCGATGAATTGCATCCGCCAGACAAATCAGCTGCATAATCGTTATTTCGCCATGCGCCACGGCCACAGCCTGGCCAACCAGCAGCGAATCATCGTCAGCGACCCCGACAATGGCCGCGAGGCTTACGGCCTGAGCGAGCTGGGACGTCGCCAGGTCGCCGACAGCCTGGCAAGAATCCGCGAACTCGATGAGACCACGCTAGTCTTCAGCTCTGATTTCAGGCGCGCACTGGAAACCGCCCGAATCGTGCACGAGCGGCTCGGCTGCGGGTCCAGGCCGGTCGTCGACGCACGTTTGCGGGAACGCTTTTTCGGCGGGCTGGAGCTGGGGTCGAACAGCGGCTATGAGCAAGTGTGGCGCGAGGATGCCCGGAATCCCGACAGCGAGCCGTTCGGCGCGGAGAGCGCCAATCAGGTGATGCGGCGGGTAACCGCGCTGGTCGTCGAGCTCGAATCGGCTTATCGGGGCAGGAACATTCTGCTGGTCTCGCACGGCGACGCCCTGCAACTGCTGCAAACCGCGTTCGGGAAACAGGATGCCTCGCGCCATCGTCTGCTCGATCATCTGGTAACCGCCGAAATCAGGCCGCTGATACTCGCCTGAGAATCAATTTCCAAACGGCTTGTCCGGAGCAACCGTACGGAGGGGATTCCGCCGCCGATTTGTCAAAAACGGGTACTAGTTCAATTTACGAGCCGAACGCCTGTCGTAAAATTCGCCGGTCGCAAGTGCTTTAACCATCACAGGGACATGTAGTGAGTTTCGATTACAGAGAGATTCGCGCGCGCCAGCAAGCCAGCGAAACCCAATGGGCTTCGTACAGCGATCTCTTCATGGTGCTCGCCTTCATTTTCCTGCTCATGTACATGGTCTCCAGCCTGCGTACCGGGATGGTTTCGATAGCTTCCCATGCCGAAATTCAGGAAGTTCGCCAGGAACTCAAGGTTTACGAAACCATCAAGGACCAGTACCTGACCGAAATTACCAACGCCCAGGAAAAAAAGATCTACCGGGAAATCATCGACCAGATCGCGCTGCTCGAGGACGAGGCGTCGGCGAAGAAAAAGCAGCTCGCGCAGCAGTCGAAGGAGCAGGCAGAGCGCGAATCGGCGCTCAACCAGTACCAGCAGATGATCGTCGCGATGATGAACGCCAACACGGTCGCCAAGGCCGAGGCGGTCAAGGAGATATCGTCGCAAAAGCAGCAAAACCGGGAATTGCAGCAAACCATCGCCGAGCGCAGCGCCGATCTCGAATCCATGCAGCAGCAATTGCAGCAGGAAGAGGCGCAATTCTCGGCGATGCAGCAGCGCCATGCCCGGGAAGTCGAGCAGCGCGAGCAGAAATTCGAATCCCTGCAAGCGAGTTACCAGCAGGACCAGTCGAAACTCGCCGAACTCGAGCAGCGGATTCAAAGCGAGGCCCGGGAAAAACAGTCGCTCAAGCAGGCGCATGCCGCCGAAGCCCGGGCGCTCGAAGAAAAGTACCGGGAAATGCGCGCGCAAATCGAACAGGGTCAAAGCCAGGTCGAGACGCTCTCCGAGATGCTGCAGCGCGAGGCCGATGAAAAAGCCGCCATGCAGGCGCAGCACGGTGAAGAGTCGAGGCAACTGGAGGCGCGCATCGAAGCCTTGAAGGCCGAGCAGGATGCCAGTCTCTCCAACCTGGCGACCCTGGAGGGTCAGATCGAACGGGAAACCGAGGCCAAGGCCGCGCTGGAGAAGGCTCATGCGCAGCGTACCAGCCAATTACAACAGCAACTTCAGGACCTGGCTCGCGAATACGGCAAGAACCAGACGCAACTGGCGTCGATGCAGCAGGAATTATCACAGCGGGCGGCGGAAAAGAAAGCTCTCGAAGCAACCCTGGTCACGCAGACCGAGAAACTCGAAGGCCGCATATCCGAACTCACCGCCCAGCATAACCAGAGCCAGGTTCAGCTCGCCGCGCTCGAACAAACCCTGGCCCAGAAAGCTGCCGAAAAGGCCGCGCTCGAGCAGTCGCTCGCGGCGCAGACGAAAAATCTCGAAGGCAAGATCCAGGAATTGACCCAGCAACAGGGACAGAGCCAGAGCGAGCTGCAAAAGCTCGAGCAGCAACTCGGCAAAGAGGCGGCGGAAAAAGCCGCGCTTCGAAACACCGCCGCGGAAAAACTGGCCAGCCTGGAGGACAAGTACCGGGATTTGCAGAGCCAATACGACAAGAAACTCGGCGAGATGGAGTCGCGGGAAGGCGAGAGTCAGAACGAGCTGGCCGAACTCGAACGCAAGCTTGGCCAGGCGGCCGCCGAAAAAGACGCTCTGAAACAGGCCAGTGCCGAGCAACTGGCAGGTCTGGAGAAGAAATACGACGATCTGCAGAAGGATTACGACAACAAGCTCGGCGATCTGCAGTCATTGCAGGGAGAAATCGAGCAGGGCAAGGAAAAAATGGCCGGTCTCGAGCAGGATTACGAGGGCAAGCTCAAGGGTCTCGAAGACAGGTACCAGGGACTCAAAAACGATCTGGATCGCAAGGGCGACGAACTCGCCAAGCTGCAGGGAAAACTCGGAGAGGCGCAGGCGAAACTGGAGGATACCTCGAAAAACCTCGACAAGGCGGAGTCCGAACTGGCGGCCACCACCGACGAATTGAAAAAGGCGCTGGAAATGGCCAAGCAGCGCCAGGATGTCGCCCAGCGGATCAAGGAAGGCTTCAACCAGGCCGGCATCAAGGCCGATGTCGACAGCGGCACCGGCGACGTGGTTATCGACTTCGGCGACGAGTATTTCGAAACCGACAGCGCGCAGCTGAAACCGGGAATGATGAAGGTTATTCGCGATGCCATGCCGGTTTACGCCGAAAGCCTGTTCGGCGTCGAGTCCGATGCCGCGAAGATTTCGGCGATCGAGATCATCGGATTCGCATCGCCGACCTTCGCCGGCAAGCCCGTCAATCCGACCTCGTTGTCGGCCGAGAACCGGCGCGCGGTCAATTACAACCTCGATCTCAGTTACGAACGCGCACGGTCGATCTTCAAATATGCCTTCAATCCCAAGACGCTGCGCTTCAAGCACCAGGAAACCATGCTGCCGCTGATCAAGGTCACGGGCCGGAGTTTCTTCACCGAGCAGGTCAATCCCGACGATACAGGTAACCTGTCCCGCGAGGAATTCTGCAAGCTTTACGATTGTTTCGGCTCGCAGCGCGTAATCATCAAATTCGGCCTGGCCGAAAAAGAGAAATCCGGATGAATGAATCGATTGTCAATTTGATCAATGCCGTGGTGGTTTACGCCACCGACTACCTGATGCCGTTGTTGTTGTTCGGTTTCGTACTGGCGGTCATCATGCGCCTGCTGATCACGGTTACCGTCCGCCGGCAAAAACGCTTCGTCAAGGAATTCTGCAAGCGCGTGCACCAGGATATCGCCGCCAGTCCCGATCCGAAGGGTTCGTTTTACAACCACGTCAAGCGCGCGCTGACGAGGACCTATTTCGAGACCTTCGAGTTGCGGGCGCGTTACAAGCGCCGCAACGAAGACCACGTCATGAGCGTCGGCGACCGCGTTTTCCTGATCCAGGATGGCATCCTGCGCCTGATCGACGATTTCCTGCAGCATATCCGCTACCTGCGCAAGGGCGGCGGACAGCCCGATTTTCACGAAATATCGAACAGCGTATTCGGTGCCAACCCGGTCTTCAACCGGGTGCTGGGCATCTTTTCGATGAGCCGCACCAACGATGTGCTCAATATCCTGCCGAGCATCTTCATCGTCGGCGGTATTTTCGGTACCTTTCTCGGCATCATGCGCGCGCTGCCCGAACTCACGGCGATGGACATCACCAACGCCGAAGCCAGCAAGGTGGTGATCGACAATTTCCTGATCAAGATCTCGTTCGCACTGAGCACCTCGATACTCGGCATCGTGCTGTCGATCATCATGAGTTTCATGAATACGCTATTGTCGCCGACCAATACCTATGTCGAGATCGTCGACGCCTTCAATTCGGCCTCGGAAATCATGTGGAACAAGTCCGAGAACAACGAGGCCGACAATCGCGGCGAGGGCATCAGCGAGCGCGAAACCGAGGCCATGGAAGCCTTCGACCTCGCGGTCGCCAATCTCCACGCCCGGCGCGCCTAGCCTGCAATTCCCACCGATCTTCTCGGCAATTGCTCCTGCATTGCCCTAGCGCCGACATCCCTGTCGGCGTGCTCCTTAGGGGCGGCTCGACGAAGTGGGCGCGACTAGCCGCCGTCCAGCAGGAGCAGCGTGCAGCGCGCGTTTTCGCGGCGCAACGGCTTGACCGGTGCGTATTCCTCGGAATCGACGAAAGCGCGCGCGGCATCCATGTCCGGGAACTCGATGATGACCATGCGCGTCGGTGTCCACAGGTCGGTTTCGCGGATATCCATTTCACCGCCGCGCGCGCGATAGATCCCGCCGTATTTTTCGGCGATCGGCTTGGCCAGCCGCTTGTATTCCTCGTAAGCCTCCGGGTTGTCGATTTGCGTATCGACGATTAAATAAGCGCTCATGCCGGGATCTCCTCAAAGCTCTTGATTCGGGGCTGCCAGTATACCCAAATCGGATTGCGTATTAGGTATACTGTGCGCGGCAATACGGAGCGACGACATGAGTGATTTCGAGCATCTTGAATTCCACAAGCAGGGCGCGATAGCGCGCATCACGCTGAATCGCCCCGAGGCCGCCAACGGCATGAATGCCGGGCTCAACCGGGAATTGAAACAGGCCGCTATGGCCTGCGACCGCGATCCGGAGATCAAGGTCGTGGTGCTCGGCGGACACGGCCGGTTCTTCAGCGCCGGGGGCGATATCAGGGAAATGCTCGCCCACGGCGACCAGGTCGGGCCGGCGCTGAAGGCGCTTGCCGATGACCTGCACGCGGCGATATCCACTTTTGCGCGCATGCAGGCGGTGCTGATCGTCGCGGTAAACGGCATCGCGGCCGGCGGCGGCTTCAGCCTCGCGCTGGCCGGCGACCTGGTGCTGGCGGCCGAATCGGCGAGCTTCACGATGGCTTATACGAAGGCCGGTCTGTGCCCCGACGGCAGTTCGAGCTGGATGCTGCCGCGCCTGGTCGGTTTGCGCCGCGCGCAGGAGTTGATGCTCACCAATCGCCGGCTGTCGGCTGCCGAGGCCGTCGACATCGGGCTGATAACGCGAGTCGTCCCCGACGCCGAGTTGCAGGATGAAGTCGACCGTCTGGCCGCCGATCTCGCGGCCGGCGCGCGCCTGTCCAATGCCGGTGTCAAGAAACTGCTGCTGGCCGGCGCCGGCAACGATCTCGAGACCCAGATGGAACTCGAGGCCCAGCTTTTGTCGCGCTGCGCGGCATCGCCCGACGGGCGCGAGGGCATCCGGGCCTTCGTCGACAAGCGCGAACCGAAATTCGAGTAACGGTGGGGCCGCGATGACCGATTTCAGCCAGGGTGCCGCATACATGGACGGTGAATATCTGCCGGTCGCCGAGGCCAGCATCCCGCTTCTCGACTGGGGATTCCTGCACTCGGACGCCACCTACGATGTCGCGCATGTCTGGCGCGGCAAGTTCTTTCGCGTCGACGATTACATCCACCGTTTCCGGTCGAGCATGGAAAAATTACGCATGTCGATCGATTATGACAACCACCGGATCCGCTCGATCATGTTCGAGCTGGTGCGCCTCTCCGGCCTGCGCGACGCCTATGTCGAAATCGTCTGCACGCGCGGCATTCCGGCGCCGGGTTCGCGCGATCCGCGAAGCTGCAAAAACCGTTTCCTGGCGTTCGCGATCCCGTTCGTCTGGATCGCGGACGACGAGCTGCGGGCCAAAGGCCTCGACCTGTTGATCAGCAAACAGCAGCGCATTCCGCCCGAATCGGTGGATCCGCGCATCAAGAATTATCACTGGCTCGACATGACCATGGCGCTGTTCGAGGCTTACGACAAGGGCGAGGATACCGCGGTGCTGGTCGACGCCGGGGGCAATCTCGTCGAGGGTCCGGGCTTCAACGTTTTCGTGCGCCACGGCGATACCGTGATCACCCCCGAACGCGGCGTCCTGCAGGGCGTGACCCGCAGCACGGTGCTGGAATTGCTCGCCAGGGAGGCGAGCCTCGAGGTGAAACCCGGACTGTTGCCGGCCTCGTTCGCGAAGGCGGCCGACGAGGCGTTCATCACCAGTACCGCCGGCGGGGTGATGCCGGTGACGCGGATATCGGGATCGCCGATCGGCGACGGCAAGCCCGGAGAGCTGACCGAAAGGTTGAACCAGGCATACTGGGCGCTGCACGACGATCCGCAACTGAACATCGAAGTCGATTATTGAAGGAGCGATCTATGGATGAGCAAACCCGGGTGGCGCTGGTCACCGGCGCCGGTAGCGGCATCGGCCGCGCCGTCAGTCGAGCACTGCTGAAGGCCGGATACTCGGTGGTACTGGCAGGCAGGCGACTCGAACCGCTCGAGGAAACCGTCGCACAGTCCGGCGCGGATAGCGCGCGGGCGCTGTGCGTGCCGACCGACGTCGCCGACCCGGACGCGGTGCGGGCCCTGTTCGACTCGGCGGTGGAGCAATTCGGTCGTCTCGACCTGTTGTTCAACAATGCCGGCGCCTATACGCCCGGGGTAGCGATCGAGGAACTGGCCTTCGAAGACTGGCAGGGCGCCGTCGACGTCAACCTGACCGGGGCTTTCCTGTGCGCGCAGCAGGCGATTCGGATCATGAAGGCGCAACAGCCGAAGGGCGGGCGCATCATCAACAACGGCTCGATTTCGGCGCATGCGCCGCGCCCGTTGTCGGTGGCTTATACCGCGACCAAGCACGCGATCACCGGGCTCACCAGGTCGATCTCGCTGGATTGCCGCAACGACGATATCGCCTGCGGGCAAATCGATATCGGCAACGCGGCGACGCCGATGACCGAGGCGATGCCGAAAGGCGTGATGCAGGCTAACGGCGAGCGCGCCGTGGAGCCGGTGATGGATGTCGAGCATGTCGCCGGGGCCGTGCTGCACATGGCTTCGCTGCCGCTCGAGACGAACGTGCAGTTCATGACCATCATGGCCACGAAGATGCCTTACATCGGCCGCGGTTAGGCGACCCCGGGCCGCAACCGGGAACCCGGCGGAGACGCGGCGCTTCGACCCAGCTCGCGGCCCGCGGCAAGCGTCACCAGGGCGGCCACGGCGACGAACACGGCGGCTTCGAGAATATCCTGTCGTACCAGGTCGGTCGCCGAAAAGCCCGCCTGCAGCAGGCCCAGGGTCAGCTCCGAGCCGTCGCCGGCGAACAGGTCCTCGGAAGCATGCAGCAGCATGGCGATGAGCACGCTGCCGCCGGTATTGTTGAACAGCCAGGTAAAGAATATCGATGCGGAAACGATGATCAGGCCCTTGGTCAGCACACCGATGAAATAACCCTCCAGCAGCATTTGCACGAGCAGGGGCAGGTGCCACAGGGTATGCAGGGCGCCGACGATCAGCGCTGCCCGGATTGCCGTGCCCCTGTCGAGCAGTCGGGGTAGCGCGAAGCCTCGAAAACCCGGCTCTTCCGCCAGCGCGATGCCGAGCAGCCCCGGCCAGATAAACGCGATCGCCACATCGCCCGCAGGCGGCCACTGTATATTCCCGGGAAGCGCCGCTCCCAGGGCGTAGTTGAGACCCAGGGCCAGCCCGTTGAGCAGTAACGGCAAGGCCAGGGCGATGACATACCATACGAGGCCGACGCGCCATCTCACGAGGCGGCCAAAATATACCTTCAGACCGCCGCGGCCGTCGGCGATGCCGGTGACCAGGGCACCGCCCAGGAAGGATCCGTAGATGAGGAATGCCCAGGCTCCGGTAAAGCCCTGAAATGCAGCCACGTAGAAGGTAATACAGGCGATGCACCAGAAGCTCGACTGCGGGTGGCGCCTGATCAGCGAAATTATTGTGTTCATATCGATTCCTGTTGCCGGGGTGTTTCGCCCCGCGGTTCGGCCGGGGCGCGCAGGGACAGGATTGACCCTGTCCCTGGCCGCCGCCGGGTTTAATAGAGATATGCGATGCCGATTCCCACCATCGCCTGATCGGGGTCGGCCACGATCGGGCTGTCCGCCGCGTCGCCGAGCAGGCGCTGGAAGGCGGCCGCGCCGAACAGGCCCAGGTTGTCGCTGAGCTGATATCCCAGCACCAGGGTGACGCCGAAATTATCGGCGCCGCCCTGCGCGCGGTACTGGTCGAGCCCGCTGGCAATGGCCCCGCTGCGTGAAACCGAGAAGAAGGTATCGGCGTAGTCATCGCTGACCACGCCCAGCGCGGCCTCGACGTTGATCGACCAACGGGGGTCGATTTCGCGTGAATAGCCGAGGCTTAACCCGCCCCGCCAGCTGTCGTAGACATCGCTGACGTCGCGCAGGTATTCGCCGCCGACGCGCATCCGGGAGTCGGCCGTCAATGACCACGAGTAAGCGCCAAAGGCGCCCAGCTCGGTCGCCGTATCGATGCTGCCCAGCGCCGCTACGGTGCTATTGTCGATATCGTCCTCGCGGCCGGTGGCGAAACTTACCAGGGGACCGAATTCGTAATTGCCGCTGTCGAGAAAATTCGCGCGCAAGGTCGCATCCTCGAAACCCATGTAAAGATTGCCCCTGCTGAAAGTACCGGCGAACAGCGGCATGGCCTCGTAGTCGTCGCCCCCCTCGTATTGCGGGCCGACACCGACTCCGAAAAGGATCATCCCGTGCCAGGCGTCCGCCGGGGCCGGTTCGTCGGCATGGGCGGTGGCGAGGGTCATGGCCAGTAAGGCCGGCATCAAAATTTTCGAGCTGCACATTTCCAGATTTCCAGTTACTTGTTGATTAACGAATCACTCTCGCCAGACCAGGGTTTGCACCCGGGTAGGAAGCAAGTGATTCGGGTTGTTGCACGGGCAAGCCGTGATACCGACGAAATAGTAATGGGTATATACTGATTGCCCATTGGCGGGTTGAGACATTGTTGCTGCATTTTCGGACAATCGGTTTCGATGCTTCCGGCATCCGAACCAGCCAGTCGTCAAATCTGCCGGGACTTGGCGTTCGGGTATACCGAGACGGTTATGGCTGAAAGAAAGCAGGAACAGGTTCTGGCCCGCGTCGCCTGGGCCATGCAGGCGGCGGCCGATGCGACCGGTATAAAGGTCGACATGCACGATTTCTTTCCCGGCCTCGACCCGGGCAGCAAGGAAGGCTTTATCACCATCGAGCAGCAGAGAAAATTCGCCCGCTTCATCTTCATGCAGCCCGACGAAACGATCGGTTTGCGCTTCGGTTCCAACATCCGTTTCCAGGGCCTCGGTATGGTCGGTTTTCTGTTCCGAGCCAGTCCCAGTTACGGCGACTTTCTCGCCCGCGCGATACGTTTTCACCGGGTTTACGCCCGCGACCCCGAATACCGCCTGGAGCGCCGCGAGCAGGGCACGGCGATGGTGTTCACCGAGCCTCACGCCGACGCCGGACCCCGTCACCAGGTTCTCACGGGCAGGATGGCGAAGTGGATTTCCTGGGGGCGGCAGCTGTGCCGCGCGGATTTATCGCCCTGTGAAGCCCGTTTCAAGTGGGATGGCCCGCGGGATCGGGCGCCGTTCGAGGCATATTTCGACTGCCGGCTCGAATTCGGGCAGGACGAGGATTGTCTGGTCTTCGACGACTCGATCATCGGATCGCCGTTGAGCGATCATACGCCGGAAATGTCGCAGGAACTCGAGCAGTACGCGCTGGCGCTGATCGAAAAGCTGAGCAGCGGCGAAGGGTTCCTGTCGGCCGTGCGTGTCGCTATCGAGGACAGCATCGCCGGCGGTACCAACTCCGAGTCGGAAGTCGCGCGGCGGCTGGCGCTGACTCCACGAACACTGCATCGCAGGCTCGGGCAGGAGCAGACGTCGTACCGGCAGTTGCGCGATCTGATC
>JASFKL010000113.1:0-11026 GCA_050118655.1 Gammaproteobacteria bacterium
AGGATCAATTCGGCCTCGATATCCGCTCCGGGCATGCCGAAGGTTTCCGCGCCGAACTGGTGAAACTGGCGGTAACGTCCCTTTTGCGGCCGTTCATGGCGAAACATCGGGCCCGAGTACCAGAGCCGATGCTGCTGATCCTGCAACAGGCCGGCCTGCAGGCCGGCGCGCACCACGCTGGCGGTATTTTCCGGCCGGAGGCTCAGCGAGTCCCCGTTGCGATCGTCGAAGCTGTACATTTCCTTTTCGACGATGTCGGTGACTACCCCGATGGATCGCGCGAACAACGCGGTTTTTTCGACGATCGGGGTACGTATCTGGCGGTAGCCGTAGGATTCGACCAACGCGCGGTATTCGTCTTCCAGCCGGTTCCAGGCCGGCATTTCGGCGGGCAGAATATCGTGCATTCCGCGAATGACCTGTAATTGCTCAGTCACTGCTATCCCCGGCCTAGCCTGCATATTGCATGAAGGGAACGAAAGTAGGGGCGCAGCACAACAGGGATGTGCTGCGCATTTCGTTCTGGCACAAACCGTACCCCGTCTGATATTCGGGAGGCTGGTAATAGAACCTGATATTTATACGATTACTCATAAGTTTGGGCCGCCTTCGTACAATATTCAGGCTAGCCGCCTATCTTGAGACGCGTGGTGTTGTCGCTGCGGATTTTCCCGGTGAAATCGATTGCCTCGCCATTGAACTTGATTTCGGCCCCGCGGCCGTTGCCGAGAAATACCGAGAAGGGTGCGCTGCCGGTCAATTCGAAGGACTGGTCGGCACGCAGCAGGTGATAAACCATCTGGAACCCGGTACTGTCCTTGATATCCGCCCAGGTATCGGCCGTGATCGTAAGCAATAACTTGTCGGAGCCCGTCGGCGCAACCAGGATAGGGGAAGCCGACCGCAACCGGGTGGGCTGCTCTTCCTCGGCGGCGGGCTCGGCTTGCGGAGTTTCTTCGTTCGCGGCCGTGGTTTCCGCCTCGCCGGCCGGCGATTGCGTTTCGGCAGCGGCGGCCTCCCCGGCTGCCGTAGATTCGTTATCCGCCTCCGCGGAAGCCAGCGGCTCGGTAACCGCGGGCCCGGCGGCTTGCGGCTCGGCATTCTCGGGTTCGGCTGCCGCGGTCTCGGGTTCGGCTGCCGCGGCCTGCGGCTCGGCGGCCTCGGGTTCGGTCGGCGGTGTCGGTTCGAGACCGGCGGACGCGCTGTCCGTCGGCGCCTGTTCCGCGGCGCCGGTATCGGCAGTACCGGCCTCCATGCCGTCGCCGGTATTCATTCCGTCCGACTGCACGATCTGCTGCTCCCCGCTCTGGCTGTCGAGGGATATGGGCATTACATCGCCCTGCTTTTTGTTCCACCACCAGAACGCGAGTAGCGCGGCGAGACCCAGGATCACGAGGTAGGTCATCCACTTGATACGCACGTCGGCCACCGACAGCTCCGGGGCCATGTTGCTGGTGGTCGAAATCGGCGGATCCTCGTGGGAATAGTATTCACCGTATTGCTGGATCAATTCCTCCTCGTCCAGCGAGACGATGCGCGCATAGGCGCGCAGGTATCCCTTGACGAAGATCGGCGCGGTAATCTCTTCGAAGTTGTTGTTTTCTATCGACTTGAGAATATTGACGCTCAGGTGCATCCGGCTGGCGACGTCGTCGATCGACAGGCTCTGCTGGATGCGGGCCGCCTGAAGTCGCTCGCCGGGACCAATTCCGGACTGCCGGGACTCTGTTTTCGGATTGTCTTGTTGGTTTTCCATGCTATTGAATTTGACGCCAGGCCTTGTACTCCTCCGAGTCCGGATACTCCTCTTTGAGACGCTGGGCGTACTCCGACACATCGGCCCTGGTGTCCAGCTGCAACGTATTGCGTATCGCGAGCCACAGGCTCTTCGCGCTCGGCCTGGCGACCAGGTGATAGCGATCGATATACAGCTTGGCTCCCTCGTAGTCGCCTTCGTCGAAGAGAATATCGGCCATTGCGATCAACGCGGCGGCGAAATCGCTTTTCGCGGCCAGCGCCTTGCGGAGGTATTCGCGGGCGGGCTCGACGCGATTAACCTTCAACAGGCAAATCGCGGCGTTGGTATAGGCATATTCCGGAGTTTTGTAGAGCGGGTTCTTGATCGCCTGCAGAAAATATTCCTCGGCTTCCCGCTCGCGGCCGTTGCGGCATAGAAAAGCGCCGTAGTTGTTGGCCGCCTGCGAATCCTTCGGATCCAGCTCGGTTGCGCGCCTGTAATGATACTCGGCCTTGTCGTATTGCTTGAGGCGGTCCTGCAGGATGGCGTATGCGTTGTGCGCGGAAGCCGAGTCGGGATTCTGTCGCAGCGCCTTCTCCAGTTTTTCGCTCGCCAGGTCGAGCTTGTTCTGTTGCAGATAACCGATTCCGAGCTGCACGTTGACCGCGCTGGCCTTCTCGTTTTGCGTCTGCTGTGGATTGACCGCCACGCAGGCCTGAAGCAGCCCAAGTATCAGCAACAGGGCAAAGAGCTTGTCAATGCGCAACGGACACCCCCTCTATCTGGTCGAGGCTCAGCTGGTACCTGGCGCTGCGACGGCTGCGATCGTGAAATGACCCGACCAGCTGACCGCAGGCCGCATCGATATCGTCGCCCCGCGCGCGCCGCGTCACGGTCACGATCCCCTTGCCCGAGGTGTAGTCGCGAAAGCGGTCGATGGTTTCCCGGTCCGAACAGCGGTAGAGCGCGTGCGGATAGGGATTGAAAGGTATCAGGTTCAGCTTGCAGGGAATGTCGCCGATCAGCGCGGCCAGTTCGCGTGCGTGCTCGAGACTGTCGTTGACCCCGTCGAGCATCACGTACTCGAAGGTGATCTTGCGGCTGCGGTAACCGTCGATATACCCGCGGCAGGCGCGCATCAGTTCGCGGATCGGATACTTGCGGTTGAGCGGCACCAGCTGATTGCGCAAGCCGTCGTTGGGCGCGTGCAGGGATACCGCCAGTGCGACGTCGGTAACCTGCTCGAGTTTTTCCATCGCCGGCACGACGCCGGCGGTACTGATGGTTACCCGTCGCTTGCTGAGCGCATAGCCGAAATCGTCGCACATCGTGTCGACCGCCGCGATTACCGCCTCGAAATTGAGCAGCGGCTCACCCATACCCATCATCACCACGTTGGTTACGCCCTGCGGGTGACCCTCGGCGAGCAGGCCATGGTGGACCAGGTGCAACTGGGCGATGATTTCCGCGGTAGTCAGATTACGGTTGAATCCCTGCTTGGCGGTTGAACAGAAACTGCAGTTCAGCGTGCAGCCGAGCTGCGAGGATACGCATAGCGTCATCCGGGACTTTTCGGGAATCAGCACGCATTCGATCGCATTGTCGCTGTCGTCCACGCCCAGCAGCCACTTGCGCGTGCCGTCCGCCGAGCGCTGGCTGGTGAGGATTTTCGGGTGCTCGATCCGGCAGTGACCGGCGAGGAATTCACGCAGCTTTTTCGACATGTCGGTCATTTGCGAAAAATCGATCACCCCGCGCTGATGCACCCATTGCATGAGCTGTCTGGCGCGAAACGGCTTTTCGCCGTTGGCGACGAAAAACGCCTCCAGCGCGGCTCGATTGAGATCGAGTAGATTAATCTTTTCGCTCGTCGACATTGGAATGAGTTCAGGTACTCTGGATCGGTCAAATTGACGCCCGGCATCGACATGCCGCCGGACCAATCGCCGAATTTTACGCATAAATGTAGCGCAGTAGAAGTGAAAAGCTTACCGGCGACCGGTATTTGCCGGCTTTTGGGGGTTTTTTATCGGAAAACCGCTTGTTGGGGCATTTACGGGCGATATAATCCCCGATTTCACAGTTTCCGACAACCCTCAGGCGAAAATGATTTTTACCGAAACCCGGGGCAATGACGGCAGTCGTGAGGCCCGCGTCGGCTTTACCTCGGCGTTGTTGTCGCCAATCGCCTCCTACGGCGGCATCTACAGCCCCGAAGACATGCCGCCGATCCCGGCAGATTTTCTCGAGACCCATCGCGACAGTTCCTACCGCGACCTGGCGCTGGCCGTGTTACAGCACCTCGAGGTCGATCTCGAGCCCGGCATCCTGCAACAGGCGCTGGCACTCTACGAGCGTTTCGACGACCCCACGGATCCGGCCCCGCTGGTTAAAATCGACGAACGCCTGTTCGTCAGCGAATTGTTCCACGGTCCGACCCGGGCATTCAAGGACATGGCGCTGCAGCCTTTCGGACTGATCCTCTCGCAACTGGCGCAACAGAGAGACCGCCAGTTCCTGATCCTCACGGCGACCAGCGGCGACACCGGCCCGGCGGCGCTGGAAACTTTTCGCGGGCGCGCGAATATCCGCGTCGCCTGCCTTTACCCGGACGGCGGCACTTCCGACGTCCAGCGTTTGCAAATGGTCACCGAGTCGGCGCCCAACCTCAAGGTCATCGGTATTCGCGGCAATTTCGACGATGCCCAGACGGCTCTCAAAACCCTGCTTTCCTCGCCGGGTTTCAATCGCCGGCTCGAGGAACTCGGCATTTCCCTGTCGGCCGCCAACTCGGTCAACTTCGGCCGTATCCTGTTTCAATTGCTGTACCATTTTCACAGCTACCTGGAATTACTGCGGCGCGGCGAAATCGATCCCGGCGAAGCCATCGTGCTGCACATCCCGAGCGGAAATTTCGGCAACGCGCTCGGCGCCTATTACGCCCGCCGCCTGGGATTGCCCATCGACAGGATCGTCATCGTTTCGAATGCCAACAACGTCCTGACCGAGTGGCTGCAAACCGGTTGCTACGATCTCAGCAAGCGCGAACTGATCGCGACGACTTCTCCGGCGATGGATATCCTCAAGTCGTCGAACGTCGAAAGGGTGTTGTTCGACCAGTTCGGCGCCGAGCGCACGCGCGAATTGATGCGGCAACTCGACGAACACGGCCGCTATCAACTCGATGCCGACGAGCATGCCCGTTTGCAGGATATCTTTGCCGCGGATTTCTGCTCCGATGCCGAAAGCCTCTCGTATATCAAGCAGGCATTCGACCGGGGCTACCTGATGGACCCGCACACGGCGACCTGCTTCAAGACCTGCCGCGCGCCGGAATTCGCCGGCAAGACCAATGTCATCTACTCGACCGCGGAGTGGACGAAATTCGCGCCGGTGATCGATCAGGCAATCAACGGCGGCGAACCGAAAGGCGATTACGAGGCCCTGTCGTCGATTGCCGCCAGCGCCGGTATCGAGGTGCCGGAAGCGATTGCCGGGCTGTTCGAAAAACCCGTCGCCCACCCCGGGGTGGTCGACAAGCAGGAGATCGAGAGCGAAATTCTCGGGTTTCTCGAAACCGCGGCGGAGGACTAATTTTCCGCTTCGAGCCCCGACTCGGTCCAGTACATGATCAACAGGCCGCCGGCGCCCAGCAACGCGAAACCCAGCACCAGGGGCAGCACGGTACCGTCGTAGGCACTGGAAACCAGGCTGCCGAAAATCGCCGACAGGAATGTCGCCAGCGAGCCGACCACCGCGGAACCCAGGCCCGCGATATGACCGAGCGGCTCCATCGCCATCGAGTTGAGATTACCGAATAACAAACCGAAACAGAAAAACAGCAGCAACAGGTAGAGCATCAGCGAGTTCAGATGCGGATGCCCGCCTTGATACCAGGCGAGCAGAAAAAAAGCCGCCGACAACAGGCAGATCACCTGCAACGCGAGTCGCGACAGGCGACGCATACCGAGCTGCATCACCAGCCGCGCATTGACCATCGACGCGATACCGATGACGCTCGCGAGAATACCGAAATACAGCGGGAACAGCTCGCCGAGATCGTACTGAATCTGGAAAATTTGTTGTGAGCTGCTCAGATATCCGATGAATGCGCCGAACACGAAACCCATGGTAAGCGCATAGCCGAGCGCCGCGCGCTGGCGCAGGACGCCCAGGGTATCGAGCGCCAGGTTGGTGAACGAAAAGCTGCTGCGAAACTGCGGCGCCAGGGTTTCCGGCTGGCGCACCCAGAACCAGCCGCCGACACCGAGCGCGAGCGCCACGAACAGGCCGAAGATATAATGCCAGCTGGTGAACAGTAATATGCCTTGCCCGACCGCGGGCGCGAATACCGGCACCAGGATGAATACCGTCATCACGAACGACATCACCCTGGCCATTTCACGCCCTCGATAACGGTCGCGCACCAGGGCGATGGATACGATCCGCGGTCCCGCGGCACCCATCCCTCCGAGCAGGCGTCCGAGCAGCATTTGCGAAAAATTGACCGCAAATAACGATAGCAGGCTGCCCGCGGCCAACACGCATAAACCGGCGATGATCGCCGGACGCCGGCCGACGGCATCCGATAGCGGACCGAACAGGATCTGCCCGAGCGCCATGCCGGCGAAAAACACGGTGATCACGTACTGGCTGTCGTTGAGGTTTTCGATACCGAGGTCGGAGGCGATGGCCGGCAGCGCCGGCAGCATGGCATCGATTGCCAGCGCCACCATCGAGATCATCAATGCAATCATGATCACGAACTCGACGAAGCCGGGCCCGCGCCCGGCGGCCGCTTGAGTCTTGATTTCGTCCATGCTCTAGACCCGGTTACGCGGCAGCCTGAACAGCAGGCAATCGGCGTTGTCGGGACACAGGGAGGTAAATTGCCGGGTACGCGCGACGGCCTTTGGCACGCACTCGCGCGCGGTGGGCTCGAATCCCAGGCGGGTGAAATATTCCGCCGCGGTTTCGGTCAGCAGATAAACCGCCGCCCCACCCGCCGCCTCTGCTCGATCGAGCAGGAATCCGGACAGCGCGCGCGCCAGTCCCCGGCCGCGGTAAGCCGGATCGACGACCAGCGAACGCAATAAGAAAAATTCCTCGGCCGGCTGCAGACCGCCGGCGGCAAGCAGCCGGTCGCCGTCGAAAATACCGAAGAAATTTTCGCTCTGCTCGGCGCAATCTTCGCTCGGCAGCGAATTGGCGTCGAGCAAGGCTTCGAGTTGCGGGATCTGCGCGGGCCGCAGCGGGACTATCGAACCCGCGAACATGGTGGCCTGTTCCGGGTTTCAGTCGCCATCGAGCGGCTCGACCCGGATGCGGTGTACATCGCCGTGCACGGCATCGAGTTCGGCGATCTCGGCGATCGCATCGTCCATCTGCTGCTCGCGTATCTTTTGCGTCAGCATGATGATCGTCGCACGGGTAACGCCCGGTTCGGGCTCTTTCTGTAATATCGCCTCGATGGATATGTCGTTGGCGCCCATGATCCGCGTAATGTCCGCCATCACCCCCGGACGATCGTCGGCGCGCATACGCAGATAATAAGCCGTCTGAACCTCGGTAATCGGCAGGATCGGGATATCGACGATCTGGTCGGGCTGAAACGCCAGGTGGGGAACGCGATTTTGCGCGTCGGTGGTAATCGTCCGCGCGACGTCGATGATATCGGCGATGACCGCCGAGGCGGTCGGGTCGGCGCCGGCGCCGGCGCCGTAGTACAGCGAAGGCCCGAGCTTGTCGGCCTTGACGAGGACCGCGTTCATGATGCCGTCGACATTCGCGATCAGGCGCTTTTCCGGTATCAGGGTCGGGTGTACGCGCATCTCGATGCCGCGTTTGCTGCGGCGCGCGACGCCGAGATGCTTGATCCGGTAGCCGAGCTGGCCGGCATAGACGACGTCCTCGGTGGAAACCTTGCTGATGCCCTCGGTATAGACGGCATCGAATTGCAGCGGAATACCGAATGCGATCGACGACAGGATGCAGAGCTTGTGCGCGGCATCGATACCCTCGACATCGAAGGTCGGATCGGCCTCGGCATAGCCGAGGGCCTGGGCCTCGAGCAGCACCTCGTCGAAATTACGCCCCGCGTCGCGCATTTCCGTGAGGATGTAATTACCGGTGCCGTTGATGATTCCGGCCAGCCATTCGATGTGGTTGGCGGCAAGACCCTCGCGGATCGACTTGATGATCGGAATGCCCCCGGCCACCGCCGCCTCGAATACGACATTGACTCCCTTTTTCTGCGCGGCGGCGAATATCTCGTTGCCGTGCAGCGCGATCAGGGCCTTGTTCGCGGTCACCACGTGTTTTCCGTTTTCGATCGCCTTCATGACCAGGTCATAGGCTGTGTCGGCACCGCCGATCAGTTCGATAACGATATCGATTTCGGGATTGTCGACGACTTCGAAAGGGTCCGCGACGAGTTCGATATCGCCGCTGTCCGGGGGGAGCCCGGCGCTGATGTCACGCCTCGCTGCCTGGATGATCTCGATACTGCGGCCGGCACGGCGCGCGATCTCGGCGGCATTGTTTTTCAATACCAGCGCGGTGCTCGCGCCCACCGTGCCCACACCGAGCAAACCCAGTTTTACCGGTTTCAATCCAAGTCTCCAGAAGTGGCCGCAGGCTAAATTTAGACCGCGACACATTAATGAAATCTGCCCCCGGCTGTCAACCGCGCGCCGGCCGGCCGCGACATTGAACCCGGAGCTCAATTGTTTTATCCTGATCGGCATGCCGCTCGCCGAAGACAGGGTCACCAGCCGTCACCGCATTACCGCCTACGGCCCGCAAACCGTCACCGTCAACGAAACCGTTTATCACCAGAGCCTGGTGCTGACCGCCGACGTGGTGCACAGCCCCTGGCCGGTGACCTCGCTCGCGGAACTCAGTACCGAAACCCTCGAGCCGGTGCTCGCATCCAACCCGGCGGTGGTGCTGCTCGGTACAGGCGAACAGCAGCAATTCCCCGAGGCCAGGCTCTACGCACTGTTCGGCCAGCAGGGAATCGGCCTCGAAGTGATGGATAACGGCGCCCTGTGCCGCACCTTCAATATCCTCGTCGCCGAGGACCGTGCGGTTACCGCCGCCATCATTCTCGAATCCTGATAACTTTTCCAAACCCGGGAAAATCGGGGTCAGAGCAAAAACCCCAGGAACCCGCTGTCTATCGCCCCCGCAAGCCGGCGAAATCCTTGCTTGAGCAAAGATTTCGTCATCCCTGACTCGAAACCGCACTGATCGGGGAAATTTTGCTCTGCCCCTCCATAGCGGTCCCGATTCATAGATGCCCGGATGCAAGTCCGTTTAAGCGGGCTTGCCGAAGGCACCCGTTACCCGAATCGCCAACTCCGGGAAACCGGTTCAGTGAACCGAAGGTTTTTCTTTGGCCGGATCGCTCCCAGTTCCGGGACAGTTAAACCAGCCTGTCGGTCCTCCCGAAAATCTGCGAGGATCCGCTTTGCGCGACCTTCGGCTGCAATCGAGGAAACGTCGAAATGCTTCGCTCTCTTCGCGGGGGACAGAGCAGGCGTCGGTTATATCGGAGGCGGCAGGCAAAGCGCGGCGACGCCTGGTCAGACCCCGATCATTCCGACGTCGAGGTTTACTCTTCGATGATGTTTTCGCGCGAGTATCCGCTGTGCTCGAGGATGCGCCGCAACTTGCGCAGCGCGTCCATCTGGATCTGGCGAACGCGCTCGCGGGTCACGCCGAGTTCGAGACCGACCTCTTCCAGCGTACCGCGGGGATGGTTGCGCAGACCGAAGCGTCGCACCACGACATCGCGCTGCTTTTCGTCCAGTTCGTCGAGCCAGCTGTCGAGATGCTTGATGACGGTTTCGTCCTGCAGGATGGTGGACGGGTCGGCATTGCCCTCGTCGGGGATGACATCGAGCAGGGGGCGTTCGCCCTCGCCGCCCATCGGAATATCGAAAGACGATACGCGATCGGCGAGCTTGAACATCTTTTCGACATCCTTGACCGGCTTCTTGAGCAGCCTGGCCACGTCCTCGGGAGTCGCTTCGCGGTTCAACTCCTGGGTGAGCTTGCGGGCCGCCCTCAGGTAAGTGTTCAATTCCTTGATCACGTGGATCGGCAACCGAATGGTGCGGGTCTGGTTCATCAGGCCGCGTTCGATGGTCTGCCGGATCCACCAGGTAGCGTAGGTCGAAAACCGGAAACCGCGTTCCGGATCGAATTTCTCTACCGCGCGAATCAGGCCCAGATTGCCTTCCTCGATCAGGTCGAGCAGGGCCAGCCCGCGGTTCATGTAGCGACGCGCGATTTTTACCACCAGGCGCAGGTTACACTCGATCATCTTGTCGCGCGCCGCGGTATCGCCTTTCAGCGCGAGCCGCGAGTAATGTACTTCTTCCTCCGCGGTCAACAGCGGGGAAACCTCGATCTCCTTCAGATAAAGCCGGGTCGGATCGGCGTCCGATGCGCGCCGCGTGGAAACCTTGCGGCGATCTTCGGGCTTGCGCCGTTCGACGAACTTCTCCGCCCGTATCGTGGTGTCGTCCGAATCGTCGTCGACGATGGTGGCGTGCTCGAGATCGTCGTCGTCATCATCGTCGTCGTCCGGCAAATCCGTGACATCGTCGTCATCGACCATTTCATCCGCCATATCCTCGGGTGGTATTTCGGTATCTTCGATAAGCGACTTATCGGTGGATTTGCTCATGCAGGGAGTTCCTTTAACGATCGGGGAGATACTTCATCGGATCCACGGGTTTGCCGTTACGCCGGATTTCGAAATGCAACTTCGCCTGGTTTTCGTGGAGGCCCATTTTTGCCACCAGGGTACCGGCTTTCACCGCTGCCCCTTCCTGCACCAAGCGTTCCTGACAGTATGCATAGGCGCTCAAGTAAGTATCGCTATGTTTAATGATGATCAGATTACCATAACCGGCCAAACCATTACCACTATATACGACGCGGCCGTCGGCGACCGCGCGCACCGGTTGGCCGGTTTCTCCGGCGATGTCGATACCACGGCGGTCGAGTTGCGAGGCGAGAAAGGTATTCAGCGGTTTGCCGTCGGTCGGCCACAACCAGTTGCTCGGGTTACGGCCGCTATCGGAACTGTCCTCGGCAGCTTTCGCGGTGACCGTCGAGGCCGTTTGGGCAGTCTTCGTGTCGGCGGAAGACGCGGCCGCCGGCGGCTTGCTGGCGACGGCGGTACCGGAGGGCCGAATCAGGCGCAGGCGTTGACCCGGAAAAATCGGATCGTCGATATTGATTCCGTTCCATTGCGCGAGCTGCTTGTAATCGAGC
>JASFKL010000114.1:0-10920 GCA_050118655.1 Gammaproteobacteria bacterium
AGCATATCGGCGCGCTGGCGATGTCGGAGCCGGGCGCCGGTTCCGACGTGGTCGGCATGCAGATGAAAGCCGAGAAAACCTCGGCCGGCTACCGGTTGAACGGCACCAAGATGTGGATCACCAACGGCCCCGATGCCGACCTGGTCCTGGTCTACGCGAAGACCGACGCGGCTGCCGGTTCGCGCGGCATCAGCGCGTTCCTGGTCGAGCGCAAATTCGGTATCGAAACCGCGCAAAAGCTCGACAAGCTCGGCATGCGCGGTTCCAACACCGGGGAACTGGTGTTCCGCAATGTCGAGGTGCCCGAAGAAAACCTGCTCGGCGAACTGAATCGCGGCGCGGCGGTGCTGATGAGCGGTCTCGACTACGAGCGCGCGGTTCTTTCCGCCGGGCCGACCGGCATCATGCTGGCCTGCATGGATGCGGTGGTGCCTTACGTGCACGAGCGCGAGCAGTTCGGCCAGCCGATAGGAGAATTCGAATTGATGCAGGGCAAGCTCGCCGACATGTACACCACGATGAATGCGACGCGCGCCTACGTCTACGCGGTCGGCAAGGCCTGCGACCGCGGCGAGGCGACGCGCAAGGACGCCGCCGGCGCGATCCTGTACGCGGCCGAAAAGGCGACCTGGATGGCGCTCGAGGCGATCCAGGCGCTGGGCGGCAACGGTTACACCAACGAATATCCGGTGGGGCGCCTGCTGCGCGACGCCAAGCTTTACGAAATCGGCGCGGGCACCTCGGAAATCCGCCGCATGCTGATCGGGCGGGAACTGTTCAACGAAACCAAGTGAGGACTCAACCATGAGCGAGAATATTGTCATTACCGCGATCGCCCGCACCCCGATGGGCGGCTTCCAGGGCGTTCTTTCCGGCGCCAGCGCCCCCGAACTCGGCAGCGCGGCGATCAAGGCCGCCGTCGAGCGCAGCCGGCTCACGGGCGGGGATATCGACGAAGTCATCATGGGCTGCGTACTGCCGGCCGGGCAGGGCCAGGCGCCCGCGCGCCAGGCCAGCATCGGCGCAGGCCTGCCGCTGTCCACCGGCTGCACCACGATCAACAAGATGTGCGGTTCGGGTATGAAGGCGGCGATGTTCGCCCACGATATGCTCAAGTCCGGCAGCAACCGCGTGATGGTCGCCGGCGGGCTCGAAAGCATGACCAATGCACCCTACCTGCTGACCAAGGCGCGCGCCGGCATGCGCATGGGACACGGCCAGGTCTACGACCACATGTTCCTCGACGGCCTCGAGGACGCCTACGACAAGGGCAAGCTGATGGGCGTATTCGCCGAGGCGACCGCCGACAAGTACGGTTTCACGCGCGAGCAACAGGACGAGGTCACGGTCGATACCGACGAGCAGCCGTTCAATGCCAACATTGAAAAGATTCCGTCGCTGCGTCCCGCGTTTCGTGCCGACGGTACCGTGACCGCGGCCAATTCGAGCTCGATTTCCGACGGCGCCGCGGCGCTGGTGATGATGGGCGAGTCCGAGGCCGAAAGGCGCGGTCTCGAACCGCTGGCCGTGATCCGCGCGCAGGCCTCGCATGCACAGGAGCCGGCCTGGTTCACCACCGCCCCGGTGGGCGCGCTGAAAAAGGTCCTCGAGGCGGCCAACTGGGCCAGCGACGAGGTCGACCTGTACGAAATCAACGAAGCCTTCGCGGTGGTTACCCTGGCCGCGATGACCGACCTGGGGCTCGATCATGCACGCGTCAACGTCCACGGCGGCGCCTGCGCACTCGGGCATCCGGTCGGCGCGTCGGGTGCGCGCATCATGGTCACGCTGATCGCCGCGCTCAGGCGGCGGGGTCTGAAGCGCGGCGTCGCCGGGCTTTGCATCGGCGGCGGCGAAGCCACCGCGGTTGCGGTCGAGCTGCCGTAACCGCGATGCGACTCGGCGACGAACAGCGGCTGGTACGCGACAGCGTGCGCGAGTACGTGCGCGAACGAGTCGCGCCGTTCGCCGCCGACTGGGACCGCGACGGCCATTTCCCGGCCGAGCAGTTGCGGGAAATGGCCGGTCTCGGGCTGTTCGGCATGTTTATTCCCGAGGAGTGGGGCGGCAGCGGCCTGGATTACCTGTCTTTTGCGCTCGCCATCGAGGAAGTCGCAGCCGGCGACGGTGCCTGTTCGACGATCCTGTCGGTCAACAACTCGGTGGTTTGCGGCCTGTTACTGGCCTCGGGCAGCGAGTACCTCAAGCAAACCTATCTCAAACCGCTGGCCGCGGGCGACTGGCTCGGTTGCTTTTGCCTGACCGAACCGCAAGCTGGTTCGGATGCCGCGGCCTTGAAGACGCGCGCCGTCAGGCAGGGCGACGATTACGTGCTCGACGGCAGCAAGGCGTTCATTACCTCCGGCAAGCATGCCGACATCGCGATCGTATTCGCGGTTACCGACCCGCAAGCCGGCAAGAAGGGTATCAGTGCATTCGTCGTGCCGACCGCCACCCCCGGCTACGAGGTCGGCACGCTGGAGCAGAAGATGGGTCAGCGCGCCTCGGACACGGCGCAGGTTTTTCTTAAAAATTGCCGGGTCGGCGCCGACCACCTGATCGGCGCCGAAGGCGAAGGTTATCGCATCGCGCTCGCCAATCTCGAGGGCGGCCGTATCGGTATCGGCGCGCAAAGCGTCGGCATGGCGCGCGCGGCACTCGACTGTGCGCTCGACTACGCGCGCGAGCGCGAAAGCTTCGGCAAGGCCCTGATCGAACACCAGGCGGTCGGTTTCCGGCTCGCCGACATGGCCACCCGGCTCGAAGCCGCGCGGCTGATGGTGCACAACGCGGCGCGCCTGCGCGATGCCGGCGAGCCCTGCCTGAAGCAGGCCAGCATGGCCAAGCTGTTCGCATCGGAGACCGCGGAAAAAATCTGCTCCGATGCCATCCAGGTGCTGGGCGGTTACGGATACCTGCGGGATTTTCCGCTCGAACGCATCGCCCGCGACGTGCGCGTGGCGCAAATCTACGAAGGTACCAGCGATATCCAGCGCATGGTCATCGCCCGTCAACTGGCGGCCGGCGCATGAGCGTCATCGAATCGAGGGTCGATACCCGGAGCGCAGAATTCGAGGAAAATCTCGGCGCCATGGCGAAGCTCGTGGTCGACCTGCGCGAGCAGGCCGAGGCGATCGCTCTCGGCGGCAGCGAGGGTGCGCGGGAGAAACACCTGAGCCGCGGCAAGATGCTGCCGCGGGATCGTATCGACACGCTGGTCGACCCGGGTTCGCCGTTTCTGGAGATCGGCCAGTTCGCGGGCTATCGAATGTACGGCGACGACAGGATTTCCGCCGGCGGACTGATCGTCGGCATCGGCCGCGTCCACGGCCAGGAATGCATGATCCTCGCCAACGATGCGACCGTCAAAGGCGGCACCTACTACCCGATCACGGTCAAAAAGCACTTGCGCGCGCAGGAAATCGCGGCGCAAAACAACCTGCCCTGCATCTACCTGGTCGATTCGGGCGGCGCTCACCTGCCGAGCCAGGACGAGGTGTTCCCCGACCGTGAGCATTTCGGGCGAATCTTTTACAACCAGGCCAACATGTCGGCTGCCGGTATTCCGCAGATTGCCGTGGTGATGGGTTCCTGTACCGCCGGCGGCGCCTACGTGCCGGCGATGTGCGACCAGTCGATTATCGTCAGAAACCAGGGCACCATCTTTCTCGGCGGGCCGCCGCTGGTCAAGGCCGCGACCGGCGAGGTGGTCAGCGCCGAGGATCTCGGCGGCGCCGACGTGCACGCGCGCATCTCCGGGGTGGTCGATCACTATGCGCAAAACGACAAACATGCGCTCGAACTGGCGCGCGATATCGTCGATTCGCTGAATCGCGTCAAGCGGCCGGAAATCGCCATGCGCGAGGTCGTCGAGCCGCGTTACCCGGCCGAGGAACTCTACGGGATCATCCCCGTCAGCCTGCGCAAACCCTTCGACATCCGCGAAATCATCGCGCGCCTCGTCGACGACAGCGAATTCGACGAATTCAAGCAACTCTACGGCACCACCCTGATATGCGGATTTGGGCACCTCTACGGCATGCCGGTAGGGATCGTAGCCAATAACGGCATCCTGTATTCCGAGTCGGCGCTGAAGGGCGCCCATTTCGTCGAGCTCTGCGCGCGGCGCAAAATTCCGCTCCTGTTCCTGCAAAATATCACCGGGTTCATGGTCGGCCAGAAATACGAGCACGGCGGCATCGCCCGCGACGGCGCCAAGATGGTCACCGCGGTCGCCTGCGCGCGCGTGCCCAAACTGACGCTCGTCGTCGGCGGCAGTTTCGGCGCCGGCAACTACGCGATGTGCGGGCGCGCTTACGGCGGCCGGTTCCTGTGGATGTGGCCGAATGCGCGCATCTCGGTGATGGGCGGCGAACAGGCCGCGACGGTGCTCGCGCAGATCAAGCGCGACGGCATCGAAGCCGAGGGCAACAAGTGGGGCGCGACCAAGGAAGCCGCGTTCAAGAAGCCGATACTCGAGCAATACGAAACCCAGGGTCATCCTTACTACGCCTCGGCGCGGTTGTGGGACGACGGCATCATCGATCCCGCCGATTCGCGCCGCGTGCTGGGGCTCGGGTTGTCGGCGGCGTTGAACGCGCCGCTCGAGGATACCCGTTTCGGCATTTTCAGGATGTGATGCCGATGCGATCGATATTCCTGTCGGAGTTTCGAGCGCGCGCGGCGGGCGGCGCCTAGCCATGTTCGACAAGATACTCATCGCTAACCGCGGCGAAATCGCCGTGCGCATAGCCTCGACCGCGCATCGCCTCGGTATCTCCTGCGTCGCGATCTACTCGGATGCAGACCGCGACGCGATGCACGTGCAGGTATGCGACGAGGCTTACCGCGTCGGTCCCGCCCCGGCGGGCGAAAGTTATCTCAATGCCGAGCGTATCCTTAAGGCCGCCCTCGCCAGCGGCGCCGATGCGATACATCCCGGTTACGGATTCTTGTCCGAGAACGCGGCCTTCGCGGAGTCCTGCGAAAGCCAGGGCATAGTTTTCATCGGTCCGCCGGCGAAGGCGATCATCGCGATGGGATCGAAAAGTCGCTCCAAGGCCCTGCTGGAAAGCGCGGGCATAGCGACGGTTCCGGGATATCACGGCGACGAACAAAAGGACGAGTGGCTGTTCGAGGAATCGAAGCTGATCGGCTACCCGCAGTTGATCAAGGCCAGCGCCGGCGGCGGCGGCAAGGGCATGAAACGGGTCGACAACGATAAGCAATTCCAGGCCGCGCTGGAATCGGCCAGGCGCGAGGCCGAATCGGCGTTCGGCGACGACAAGGTGCTGATCGAGCGTTACCTGGAGCGGCCGCGGCACGTCGAAATGCAGATATTCGCGGACCGCGAGGGCAATTGCGTGCACCTGTTCGAGCGCGATTGCTCGGTGCAGCGCCGCCACCAGAAGATTCTCGAGGAAGCCCCGGCGCCCGGAATCGGCGACGAGTTGCGCGCGCGCATCGGCCAGGCGGCCGTGGATTGCGCACGCGCGATCGACTACGTGGGTGCCGGCACGGTCGAATTTCTGCTCGACGCCGACGGCGAATTCTATTTCATGGAAATGAATACCCGGCTGCAGGTAGAGCACCCGGTGACCGAGATGATAACCGGCCTGGATCTGGTCGAATGGCAGTTGCGGGTTGCCGCCGGGGAATCGCTGCCGTTGACGCAGGATCGAATCGACAGCCACGGCCACGCCTTCGAGGCGCGCATCTATGCCGAATCGCCGGAACGCGATTTCATGCCGGCGACGGGGCAGATACGCTACCTGGCCCTGCCCGAACCCGAAGACGGACTGCGCGTCGACACCGGGGTGCGCGGCGGCGACCGGATCGGCATCCACTACGACCCGATGATCGCCAAGCTGATCGTGCACGGTGCCGACCGCGCGAAAGCGCTAAAGAAGCTCGCCCGGGCATTGCAGTCTTTCCACGTGCTGGGGCTGAAAACCAATATCGGCTTTCTTTCCAGGCTCGTGGCGACACCCGAATACGCGGCCGCGGAGGTGGATACCGGTTTTATCGACCGGCATCGGCAGGCATTGTTTCCCGAACAGGACGAGCAGGCGCCGTTGGCCGCGGTACTGGCGGCCTCGGCGATTCTGCCCGGCATCGACGCCGAACGCGCCGATGCCGGCGGTCCCTGGGATTCGCGCGTTCACTGGCGCATGAACCTGCGCGCCGAGCAGACGGTTACCCTGGTACTGGACGGCCATGAATATCGCCTGGAAATCGTCCACGAGACCGGCGGCTGGCGATTCGAGATCGACGGCCGCGGCTACCGGGTGGCGGGAAAACGGCTCGACGAACGGCATCTGCGGGTACGGGTCAACGGCCGTTATTACAGTTACCCGGTACTGCGCGACGAAAACCGTATCAGCCTGTGCCTGCTCGGCCAGGTCTACGAATTCGAGATTCCGGGCGCCGCCCCGGTCGACGAAGCCGCGGCCGCGGAGGCCGCCCATCCGCGCGCGCCGATGTCCGGTGCGGTTGTTGCGCTACCAATTTCGGTCGGGGATACTGTCGACCCCGGCACCACGCTGATGGTCATCGAGGCGATGAAAATGGAACATGCCATCGTCGCCCAGACCGGCGCGAGAGTCGGCGAAATCCTGTTCGCTGTCGGCGACCAGGTCGAGGAAGGAGATACGCTGGTGTTACTGGAGGTCGATTGATCCGATGAATTTTCCCGCCGCTGTTAAAATCGTCGAGGTCGGACCGCGGGACGGGTTGCAGAACGAATCCGTAACCGTGCCCGCCGATATCAAGGTCAGGCTTATCGAAATGCTCGCCGACGCCGGCTTGCCGGTGATCGAAGCGGGCGCCTTCGTGTCGCCTAGATGGGTCCCGGAAATGGCGACCACGGCCGAGGTCATGCGGCGCATCGAGCGGCGCGCGGGCGTCTCCTACCCGGTACTGGTGCCGAACCTGAAAGGACTGGAACTGGCGCTCGAATGCGGGGTCGAGGAAATCGCGCTGTTCGCCGCCGCCACGGAAACCTTTTCGCAAAAGAATACCAATTGCTCGATCGCCGAGAGTATCGAGCGTTTCGACGCGGTGATCGACGCCGCGCAGCAGGCGGGCCTGAGGATTCGCGGCTACATTTCCTGCGTGCTCGGCTGTCCCTACGAGGGCGAGGTCAGCTTCGATACCGTGGAGATGATTGCAGAAAGACTTTTCGAGCGCGGCTGTTACGAGGTTTCGCTCGGCGACACCATCGGCGTCGGCACCGCGGGACTGGCCCGCGAACTGGTCGAACGGCTGGCCGCGAAGCTGCCGGTCGAACGCCTGGCCGCGCATTTTCACGATACCTACGGCCAGGCGCTGGCAAATATTCACGCGGTGATGCAATGCGGTATCGCGGTGATCGACAGTTCGGTCGCCGGCCTCGGCGGCTGCCCCTATGCCAAGGGCGCGACCGGCAACGTCGCCACCGAAGACGTTGTCTACATGCTCGACGGCATGGGTATCGAAACCGGCGTGGACATGGATCGACTGCTCGAGGCGGGCCGTTTCATCAGCGATTTTCTCGGTCGCGAACCGGTCTCGCGCGCGGCCACCGCGCTGCTGCGCAAGCGGGCGAGCTGAACCATGCCGTTGCCGCCACCCGCAGAACGCGAGAAAAAACACCACCGCAAGATCGATTGCGAGGGATTTGAGCGCGCCGACGGCCTCTGGGACATCGACGTCCATATGACCGATACGCGCACCTACGACTGCACCTATGACGAGTATCACCGCGACGGCCTGATCCGCGCGGGCGAACCGGTACACGACATGTGGCTGCGTTTTACCATCGACCTGGATTTTCTGATTCACGACGTGCAGGCGGCTTCAGTGCAGACGCCGTTCCCAATCTGTCCGCGGGCCGCCGATTCGATGCGCGACCTGGTCGGCCTGCGCATCGGCGGCGGCTGGATGAAGCAGGTTCGCGAACGGGTCGGCAGCGACCGCAGTTGCACTCACCTGATGGACTTGCTCGGTCAGCTCGCCGCCACGGCTTACCAGACCCTGCACGCGGCGCTCGAGGAGCGCGAAGCGGAGCGGTCGAGCCGGGAAAAGCCGCCGATCCTGGATACCTGCCTGGCCCTGTCGAGCAGCGGCGAGGTGGTTCGCAAACTGTGGCCCGATTTCTATCAACCCGATCCCGAACGGGAGGGGGAATCATGACTTACGCACTGGCCTTCGATATTTACGGTACCCTGATCGACCCGCATGGCGTGGTCGAAGAGTTGCAGCAGCTGCTCGGCGATCGCGCCGCGGAATTTTCGCGCGTCTGGCGCGAAAAGCAGCTCGAGTACACCTGGCGGCGGGGCTTGATGGATCGATACGAGGATTTCGGGGTCTGCACCCGCCAGGCCCTGGATTACGCCGATCAGGTCTTTCGGACCAGTCTCGACGAGGCGGCCCGGGAATCGTTGATGCGGGCCTACCGGGTATTGCCCGCTTACCCCGACGTCCCGGCGGCGCTCGAATTGCTCAGCAATGCCGATTGCCGCCTGTTTCCGTTTTCCAACGGCACCGCCGAAATGGTCGGCGCGGTAATAAGACATGCCGGCATCGATCATTTTTTCGAGGACATCGTCAGCGTCGATCGCCTGCGGACTTTCAAACCCGATCCCGCGGTTTACCGCCACATGATCGAAATCGCCGGCGTCGATCCGGCCAACTGCTGGCTGGTCTCGAGCAACGGCTTCGATGTCATCGGCGCGGTATCGGCCGGCATGAAGGCTGCCTGGCTGAAGCGTACCGACGGCGTGGTGTTCGACCCCTGGAGCATCGAGCCGACCGCCGTGATCGCCGGCCTCGACGAATTGCCGGACGTCATCGGCTAAAAAGTCCTCCAGGGAGGAATTTCCGAAAGTTTTTTCTTCCGACGAGCCCGCCGGAAGGCGGTTTCGGCTGGGAATACTTGCATTAATATAATTTAATCAATAATTTACGTGACTCGAAATTATTTTGTTGCAGTGCAACAAATTTCTTGACATCCGCGCCATGCACCCCTATATTATGCGTATTGCTGCAGTGCAGCAAAAGATTTTTAACCCTGTTTCGAGAGGAATTTGAGATGTACGAAGATTTCATGAAAATGGCCCAGGAAAGCCTCAAGCCGGTCGTCAAGATGGCCGAAAACAACACCGCCCTGGCGGTCAAACTGATGCAGCGCCAGACCGAGAGCGCGTCTGAACTGCTGCAGGGAAACCTGGCGCACATGAAAGCGCTGGTCGAAACCAAAGACCTGAACGCAGCCGTCGAAATGCAGCAAAAATACGTTGAGTCGCTCAACGAGAAGCTGATCGACTCTGCCAAGGAAAACGCTGCAGCTATCGAAGCCGCGATTGCCGAAGCCGGCAAGATTTTCGAAGGCTCTTTCGCCGAGGTTCAGGCCCAGGCCAAGAAGACCGTTGAAAATATCGAGAAGGAAATCAGCAAGGCTGGCAAGAAAGCCGCTTAACCGGACCCCGGGGACCCGGGTTGGCCAAGGTCAACGTAAATCCCTAATGTTTACTCCTCCTATGTTTGGCCCGGCGGTATAATAACCCCGGGCCTTTTTTTATTTTTGGAGCAAAATTATGACCAAAGTAGTAATCGTAGACGCACTTCGAACCCCGATCGGGACCTTCGGGGGCGCGCTGGCTTCGATGCCGGCAAGCCAGCTGGGCGCATTGGTGATCAAGGCCCTGTTGGAACGCAACAAGATCGCGCCGGAGCAGGTCGACGAGGTCATTCTCGGCCAGGTATTGACCGCCGGGGTGGGCCAGAATCCTGCGCGCCAGGCCGCGATGGAGGCCGGACTTCCCCAGGAATGCCCGGCGATGACGATCAACAAGGTATGCGGCAGCGGCCTCAAGGCCATTCACCTCGCCGCGCAGGCGATCAAGTGCGGCGACGCACAGGTAATCATCGCCGGCGGCCAGGAAAACATGAGCGCATCGCCGCACGTGCTGCCCAAATCGCGCGACGGCCAGCGCATGGGTGACTGGCAGATGCGCGACAGCATGATCGTCGACGGTCTGTGGGATGCGTTCAACGACTATCACATGGGCGTTACGGCCGAGAATATCGCCAAAAAGTACGAGTTTTCACGCGAAGCCCAGGACGCCTTCGCGGCGGCCTCGCAGCAAAAAGCCGAGCAGGCGCAAAAAGAGGGCTTTTTCGACGACGAGCTGGTGCCCGTGCAAGTGCCGCAGCGCCGCGGCGATCCCGTGGTCTTCGACCGCGACGAATACATCAAGCCCGGCACCACCGCCGAGGGACTGGGCAAATTGCGTCCGGCCTTCGATCGCGAGGGCACGGTTACCGCGGGCAATGCATCCGGCATCAACGACGGCGCCGCGGCATTGCTGGTAATGAGCGCCGACAAGGCCGCCGAGCTGGGCCTCGAGCCGCTGGCGACGATCACCGCCTACAGCAGCGCGGGCGTCGATCCGGCGATCATGGGCACCGGACCGATCCCGGCGTCGCGCAAGTGCCTCGAAAAAGCCGGCTGGTCGGTCAACGATCTCGATCTGATCGAATCCAACGAGGCTTTCGCCGCGCAATCCATGTCGGTGAATTGCGACATGGACTGGGACACCAGCAAGGTCAATATCAGCGGCGGCGCAATCGCCCTCGGACATCCCATCGGAGCCTCTGGCGCGCGCGTTTTGGTAACATTGCTGCACGGCATGAAACGCACCGATGCCAAAAAGGGTCTTGCGACCCTGTGTATCGGCGGCGGCCAGGGTGTTGCGCTGGCAGTCGAGCGATAATCAAGAAACGACTAACGGAGGAATATTGAAATGAGCAGAATAGCTCTGGTAACAGGTGGTACGCGAGGCATTGGCGAAGCCATTTGCCTGGCATTGAAAGAAGCCGGCTACAAGGTCGTCGCAACCTATGCCGGCAACGATGAAAAGGCCAATCAGTTCAGCGAGA
>JASFKL010000115.1:0-10736 GCA_050118655.1 Gammaproteobacteria bacterium
TGGAATACGTCTACAATCGCTATGCCGGGCGTTACGAGTGGCGGCAAATTTGCCGTTAAAGTGCGGCACCGGAATCCCCGCCGTCCGGGAATCCGGTGCCTTGTCGGGATCTGGCGGCCTGAGCGCGAATACGAAACATTATCGCGCAATTTCGTCGCCGGCGGGCTCGCCGGTGTTCGAATTACAGGCGACCCGCCCGGATCCAGGCGATGCGTAAACCCGATTACCGTCGCCCGGATACCGGTCCGGCTCAATTGTTGTAACACTGGTGCCAGAGCAGTCGCGATGCATCCCGGTTGACGAACTCGAACCAGGCCCGGTCACCGGTGCCTGGCAGGGTACGTGCCTGGATGTCGAAATCGACGGCTCGCGCGAGCCGAATCGAGCGTCCGGGAAACGGCCAGCGGATATCGGTCAGGCCGTGGGTTCTGAGCGTTACCGAAGCCAGGGGTTTATCGCCGTCGCCCCGCAGGCTGCATTTTACGTCCATCAACGCGCCGCCGGCCGCGGCTTCCAGCGTAAAGCGGGTGCTCTCGCCCGGAGCGACCTCGTGCGGATGCGAGTCTTCGTTGACGATGTAGACGCGCACCGGTTCCGCGGCCCGGAGCGGGGCGATAGCCGCCAGCAAACAGGTCGAAATCGCGATTATCCGCGGATACAAAACGCCTCCTTTTCTGCGGGCCTTGCCTGTGCCCTTGTTACTTCGATCTGCCGACCGCATTACCAGCGTTCGTCGACGAGGCGTTGGAGTTCGGTAGCCGTCAGGTGCCCCTTGGCGAGCGCATGACCGAGATCGAATGCACCTGCCCGCATCAGCGGGCCGACCACCACCGCGTCGAAGCCCGCGTCGTCTACCAGGCGCCGCGCGGCTTCGAGCGCGGCGGGATCGTCGCCAGCGATCGGGATCGCGATTCTTTCGGGTTTGCGATTCGCGCGGTTGGCGAGCGACCAGGCCGGAATGCAATTGAAGGCCCGCACCAGGCGCGCTCCCGGCAAGAACTCGGCCGAGGCGATGCCGGAACCCTTTTCGAGCGCCTCGACCGCCATTTCGCCGTCACGTCGCGGGATCGGATTGCCGGTATCGAGGACGACCTTGCCGGCCAGCAAGTCGCCGTAATCGCGGCCGATTTGCGGCATTGCCCCGTATGGCACCGAGACCAGCACGACATCGCCGAAGCTGGCCGCCACCGCCGGCGCCGCGGCGCGCACCTTCGGCCCGAGCTCCTCGGCCAGCGCCTCGAGTTCGTGCGGATGACGTGAGGAAATGACCAGTTCGTGACCGGCCTGCGCCCAGTGCCTCGCCAGCGCACCGCCGATTTTTCCGGTGCCGATGATGCCGATTTTGAGCGGGTCGGACTGGGCCTGCGCCGCCGGCAACCCACCCAGGGCCGACAGGATGGCGAAGAGCAGGGCGCAGAGCAGGCTCCCGGGTTTCAATTTTGGGTATTCTTTCGGCGCTTTCTGCATGGCGGTCCGCAACGGCGTTGTACGAGAGCGCAGGTTAACCGATCGCCGGGCACCGAAAAAGCTGAATTCCGCGCCCGACAGTGCGACCTTCGTCTGTGCCTCCGGGCGGATAGAGGGGCGAATCGGTACTATACTCGGGCAATCGGTCGGCAATATGGAGCCGCGCGGATTTGCCGCCGGCCCGTCGCCGATGCCCATGAACTCCGAGCGGATATTGAGCGCATGAAATTATCCCGATTCATTTTCTGCATGGCCGTGGCATTGGCAGCCGCCGGCTGCGCGACCATGGACAAATCCGAGTGCCGCGAGGCGGATTGGCGGACCATCGGTCTGGAGGACGGCTCTGCCGGTCACGCGGTTTCCTATATCGGTAATCATCGCAAGGCTTGCGCGGAATACGGCGTTACCCCTGATCTGGCGGCCTATCGCGACGGACATGCGATCGGGGTGCGCCAGTTCTGCACGCCGCCGAACGGTTTTCGCCAGGGGCGCGCGGGGCGCGGTTATGCCGGTGTCTGCCCGGCCGACCTGGAACAGGATTTTCTGGCCGCGCACGCGACCGGACATCGATTGTACGCGCTGGACAATGAAATCGACCGTCTGCAGCGCGATGCACGCAATATGGACGCGGATCGCGCGGTGCTCGTGGAACGGCGCGACAATATCGAGGCCGCACTGGTCTCGGGCGGTCTGTCGGCGCAGGAACGCAAGGCCCTGCTGGATCGGTACAAGCGATTGCAATCCGATATCGCGCTGCTGGACACCGATATCCACGATTTCGAACTGGAGGCAGCGCGCCTGCAGGGCGAGTACAACCTGCTGGATGCATCGCACGGCTTCTAGTCCGATCCACGTGACCTCTACTTCGGCCGATTTTCCGCGCGGGTCGTACCGACAGAGGGAATTAAACTCGCAATTCACTGTCCCAGATAAGATATGAATTGCGGAGATTTCGTATGCACAGACGACTGTTTATCGCCGGCGCGCTGGTCTCGGCCGCGGGTCTCGCCGCCAGCCGCTTCGGTTTCGCGGCCCGGGAATCCGGCGCCGTGAAAGGAGATTTCCCGCCCATCGACAAAAGCCTCGACCAGTGGCGGAAACTGCTCGACGCGAAACAATACGAAGTATTGTTCGAAGAAGACACGGAACGCCCGTGGTCCAGTCCGCTGAACGACGAGAAGCGAGACGGCACCTATATTTGCGCGGCCTGCTACCTGCCGCTGTTCGAATCCTCGGCCAAGTACGACAGCGGTACCGGCTGGCCAAGCTTTTACCAGGCCATCGACGGCAATGTCGACACCAAGAGGGACTGGAAACTGATTTTGCCCCGCACCGAGTACCATTGTGCACGCTGCAGCGGTCACCAGGGACACGTATTCGACGACGGTCCCCAGCCCACCGGCAAGCGCTGGTGCAATAACGGCGTGGCGCTGCGCTTCGTACCGAAAACCGAAGAATTGCCCGCCTTACGCGTCTGAGCCGGAATGCGGGCGGCTGACAAGTTCCGCCGGCTGTGCTAACTTGATCCGTCCCGTCAGCGGGAACGGAAGATGACAGCGCTCAATCCACGCCTGTGGGCAAGCATCGCGACCTGCATTCTGATCGGTATCTTCCACGCGCATCAAGCACAGGCCAGCGATCTTGCCGGCTCCAGTGACCCGGCTTTCGAGGCCGCGGTCGAGCTTTGGCTCGACGATAACGATTCCGATAGCCTCCCCGAACTCGCCGGACTTGCCGCCGGGGGCAATATCGCGGCGAGATTGCTGCTGTCGCGGATCGCGGCAACCGACCAGGCGCCGAGCGACTTCATCGAAGGTCTGTCCCGCAAGCAACGAGTCGAATTGTTTCGCTCCACGTCAGGCAAGGGACTGTTCCGCCCCACCTGGTTGAAGACCGAGGCGAAAGCCGGCAACCAGCTGGCGACCGCGTTGCTGGAAAGCTCGGCCCTGGCGGTGAATCTCGAGGCGATCAAAAACCTGTACCGAATCGGCGAACCCGAAGCGGCATATGACCTGATCCGCGAGGCTGCGGGCAACGGATCGGACGAGGAAAAGGCGGCGCTGGTCGAATTTTTGCCCGAAGGATCGGATCTACTGCCTTACGTACTCGCGCTGCGCAATCCGCAAGCCGGATTATCTCCGGGGCATACCGCGTTGCGGCAGATTACCGGGGCAATGGAATTAACCGGCACCGATGCCGACGCCGCCGCGAAATTCGTCGAATTCGGTTACCAGACCGGCGTGCAGAATTCCGACTTCGACTTCGCCAACGAGTACTTCGACGACCTGGCCGGCTGGATCGAATCCGCCCCGGCGGCCGCGCCGATGGCGAACCTGTGCAGAAGTCATTGCGCCGAGGACGAGTTTGCCGCCTGTTCGGTGACCGCTTTCGGCATCCTGGGCGGTTACTACAAGGCGATCAAGTTCGACAGTCCCATGCAAACCCTGATCGACCAGTCCCGTTATGCCGCCAGCCAGCGGGCAACCGGAATGGTGCTGCGCCGCATCGCCTTCGCGAGGTCCGCCGCGGCATCCGGGGAGCCGTTGATCTCGGCCGGCGAGCTCGAGGAAAAAAGCCGCTGCCTTGCCGAGGCGGTCGCCGAAGTTCGGTCGAGTCGAAACTGAAGCTCCCGCGGTCTCCGGTCCGAGCGCGATTCAGCAGGGTGGACTATCCGCCAGGCGGCGCAGCAGCTTTTCGCGGTAGGCGCCCTCTTCGGTCATCAGGTTGGCATCGCGGCCCTGCAGCGCGAGCCGGGTCTTCAACAATAACAGCCGGCGCCTGAGCCGCATCTCCTCGGTGTCGGCCTCGATGCGGTCGAGCAGGTTCTCGATTTTCCGTATTTCGGTGCGCAGTTGCTGCTCGGGGGGCAGGCATCCGGCATTCTTGAGGATGCGGTAAGCGACGCGTAATTCCTCCGGCACGGCGCTGTCGTCGTCGAGCTGCAGGGGTTTTCCGGCTCCGGGCAGGTCTTCGAACTCACCGCGACGGGCGGCGGCGAGTATGTTTTCTTCCGCGAGTCTGTCGATCAACAACATGGCAGTTCCGGTTTCGAATTCGGATCGGTTTTCGGCAGCCAGACCAGGGCGAGATATTCGCAAGGTCCCTGAAGGGCCAGCGGGCCGCAGGATATCACGTCATTAATTCGGGCCGAAGCCGTTTTATCCCGCTGCCTCGGTAGCGCTGCGGCTACTGTTTCTGGCGCGCCGCTCGCGTTTGTTTTCGTACATCTTCGCATCGGCGTGGGCCAGCAGGTCGATCAAGCTCATCTTTTGATTCGGTTCGGTGGTGATCACGCCGAGGCTGCAACTGATACGGTAGGGTTTGTCGCCGAGCCGATTGGCTTCCTCGATGGCTGCCTTGAAGCGCTCGAGCATCGATTCGAGATCGGACTTGTCGCCCTTGACCATGACCGCGAATTCATCGCCGCCGACGCGCCCGATCAGGTCGACGTCGCGAAAATTGCCGCGCAGCAGGGTGGCGATATCGACCAGCATCCTGGAGCCGGCATCGTGTCCGAGGGTGTCATTGACTTCCTTGAGCCCGTCGGCGTCGATAAAGATCATGCTGAGCGATTGTTCGCCGCGCCGCGCATCGAGCAATAGCCGCTCGCCCATCAGGGTAAGACCTCTGAAGTTGTGAAGCCCGGTCAATTCATCGGTCAGGGAACTGGCGCGCAGCCTCGATTCGAGCGCATTGATCCGCCGCGCGACTAGTAGTGTCGAAAAAAACAGGATGACGACGATGCTGGCGGCTGTCAGCGCCGCGCTCAGAGACATCGACAGGCGGCCGAGGATTGCCACCGATAGCCCCGCGAGGATCAACAGGTAGGTAACCGCGATCGAGGACGGGATCAGAATTCGTGCAATCTGGCCGCCGATGCCGATACTGACCATGGGAGAAAAAATACCCCGGGGCGCGCGCCGCGATATCAGCACGAAGGCCAGCATCGCGAAGCAGGCCAGGGTTTGCGGCGCAATCGGTATCATATCCGATTTCCCGACCGGCAGGGTGACGTTGTAGACGGAGCCGGCGACCATGATCATTAGCAATACGAAGGTCACCGAGACGACAAAATCGAGCAGGTAACCCAGCAGCATTTTCTGGTTGCTGTCGAGCAGCAGGGCGGCACCGATCAGCAGTAAACCGACTGCCGCCTGTTCCGGCATCAGCCCCGGCATCGGCGACTCCTCGTCCGTCGCGAGCAGGGTGCCGATGCCGCTGGCATCGCCGGTCGCATGTTCGTACAGCGCCGCCCCCGTGAGCAGCACGACAATCGACGCGCAAATCTTGCGGGCAATAGTTTGCCCGTGGGTTCTGGTTTGTCTTTCGAGCGCGAAACCGACGGCGCATAACAGCACCGCGAGCGCGGTATTGGCTTTCATCTGCGGCCAGCCGTCCGGCAGAATCGCCTGCAGCGGCGGCAGCAGCCAGCCGATCAAGATGAAAATCGCGATCAGCGAGGCGAGCAGCAGGCAGACACGCTCGGCGCGGCGCAGGCGGCGCAGCAGCCTGGCGTCGGGTTGGTGCGATGTTTCTAAAATATTTTTCATACGAGCTCGAAGGTGAATTCCCGTCTGTCCCTCGGCCGCTCGGTACCCGCCCTGGCGAAAGCGTCCCCGGTACTCCTCGCGGGTGGCGGAAAACCGCCCCGTCGCGGTTCGTACAGGTTGTTCGAATCATAGCCTATTTGTCGATGTCGACAAACTCGCGGCAGTTTCCGGCGTCGTACCCGCCCGCGGGGACCCGTACTTAAAGTTTTATCCCCGATGCCGTATTATCCGCAATTCGATTTTTCCGCTCCGAGGGGGAGCCATGACCGATTCGACTCTGCTGATTACCGGCGCCAATCGCGGTATCGGCCTGGAATTGTGCAAACAGTTCGCCGCCGACGGCTGGAAAGTGATCGCCTGCTGCAGAAATCCGGATTCGGCCGATGCGCTGCGAGCCCTTGCCGATAGCCATGCCGGCATCGAGGTTCATGCTCTGGACGTAACCGATTACGCGCGCGTGAACGCGCTGGCAAAACAGCTCGAGGGCCGGCCGATCGATATCCTGTTGAGCAATGCGGGCATTTACGGGCCGAGGGGCGTTACCTTCGGCGAGGTTGACCCGGCCGCCTGGCGCGAGGTGCTGGAAGTCAACACCATTGCGCCGTTGATGCTGGTGCAGGCATTCGTTTCCCATCTCGCGGCCAGCCGGCAAAAGCTGGCCGCGGTGATCAGCAGCAAGGTCGGCAGTATCGAAGATAATCGCAGCGGCGGCGGTTATCTCTACCGCAGCTCCAAGACAGCCGTCAATCAGCTGGTCAAGAGCCTGTCGATCGACCTCGCCGGACGAGGTATTTCCGTAATCAGCCTGCATCCGGGCTGGGTACGGACGGACATGGGCGGGCCGAACGCGGAAATAGGGACCGAAGAGAGCGCTGCCGGCCTGAAGGCGATCCTGCAATCGGCGGGCAGCGCACAAAGCGGTCGATTCATCGAGTATAACGGCGAGTCGATTCCGTGGTAGCCGTCCCGGACCGCCGGGCTGGCGGTTTCCCGGCTAAAGGCTGCCGACGGTGCGGGTCCCTTTAATTCGCCGACAATCGGTATAATCCGGACTTCCGTTTCGATTTCCGGATTCATGCAAAGACGCGAATTTCTGCAATTCTCGATGGCCGCCGCGTTGCTGGCGGGATGCGATCGTGTCGTCGGCCCCGGGGATAAAATCGGTCTCGCGCTCGGCGGCGGCGGTGCGCGCGGCCTCGCCCACGTGCCGATGCTCGAGGTGCTGGACGAACTCCGGGTTCGTCCCGACTATATCGCCGGTACCAGTATCGGCGCGGTGATGGGCGTGCTCTATGCGTCCGGTATGACGGGCAGGCAAATCCACGCGCTGATCGACCGCCTGACCGTATCCGACGGCGAATCCCTGCTCGGCAGCCTGTTCGAGGGGGAGGCCGGGCACTGGTGGAACTGGATCGATCTGCGGCTCGGACGCGGCGGGCTACTCGATACCGACAAGTTTATCGACTTCATCGAGAAACAAATCGGTATCAGTCGCTTCGAACAGCTGAAAATTCCGCTCAGGGTCGTCGCCGCCGATTTCTGGAAGCGCGAACAGGTCGTCTTCGAGCGCGGTGCACTCGCCCCGGCGATCGAGGCCAGCATCGCGATCCCGGGGCTATTCAACCCGGTGGAATACCGCGGCCGGGTGCTCGTCGACGGCGGACTCGTCAACCCGGTGCCCTTCGACCTGTTGCAGGATCAATGCGGTTTCGTGATCGCCATCGACGTACTCGGCGAGCGCACGCCGACCCGGGAGGGGACGCCGGGCTATTTCGAAAACCTGTTCAATACGATCCAGATCTCCCAGGCCGCAATTTTGCGGGAAAAGATGCGCCGCCAGCCGCCGGATATCTACATCCGCCCCGGCCTGCAGGACATCCGCGTACTCGAATTCAACCGGGCCGACGAAATCTACGCGCAGGCCGCGTCGGCGCGCGACCAGCTCAGGCGCGAGTTACGCGCCAGGCTCGGTTCGTAGTCAGGCCGTTGCGAGGCAGATCATGGTGTCCCGGTTTCCGTCAGCAAGGCGAGGTCCCGCAATCCTGTCGCTCGCGCTCGTGCTCAGCTGCGTCATTGCGACCGCGTCCGCAACCGACACCGACGGGATCGATTTTAGCGAGCTTTACGAGCAGGCCGAGTTCGCCGCCGCGGCCTACCGCCCGGAAGCCGAAATTCGCGCCCTGGCCGAGGAAAGGGGTTATACCCTGACGCTGCATCACACCCTCGAGGCTACCCAGGTTGCGTTTTTTCTCGCCACCGGCGAGGCGGCGAAAACCCAGTTGATTTCGATACGCGGGACTTCCAACGTGGTCAACGCGATGCTCGACATCTCGGTGAAGTTGAAACCCGATGCAGATACCGGGCTGCGCCTGCACGAGGGCTTCGCGGCGGCGGCGAAACAGGTTTTCGAGGAAGTGAAACCACTGCTCCTGCAGGGATATCGAATCAGGCTCACCGGCCACAGCCTCGGCGGCGCGGTGGCGTCGATACTGGCCCTGTACCTCGATAAGGCGGGTTTCGATCTCGCGCGAGTGGTCACCTTCGGCCAGCCCAAGTTCACCAATATCGCCGGGGCCGCGGAATTCCGGCGAATCGATCTGATTCGCGTGGTAACTCCGGCAGACCTGGTGCCGTTATTGCCGCCGTTCGATCCGCTGGACATCAAAGACCTCGACGTTTACTGGCATGCCGGCACGGAAGTCGTGCTGCTGGCCGATACCGAGTATGCCGTGCTGGACGGAATCGACAGCATGCTGCGAGCGACCCGCTTCACGCGCCAGACCCTGAGCGAGGAAAATCTGGCTTATCATCGCATGGCACTGTATCTGGAAATGATCGCGCCCAAGACGGGCGGGGCCGTGCGTGTTCCTTATCCCACCGATTTCAATATCTTCAATATTTTCGGCGGCTAGCGACGCCTGACCGCAGGTAGTTCGACCGGGTAACCCGGGACCTGCCGGGAATGGAATTGAAGTCACATTTCGAGCGTATTCGGGCGAACCGAAATCACACTTTTGCCAGGTACCGGCAGCATCCGGGCGGCATTGAATTTTAAGTGATCTGGGGAATTTACTACTGGGTCGTACTTTCCCTGAATATCGATAAAAAAGCGCGAAAGGAGTGCAGATTTATGAATACCCGTACCATGAACGAAGGTCGATTCGAACTGGAAGACCTCCCCGCGATGAATTCCGCTCCGCGGATTTTGAGCGTCCCGGCAGCTATTCAGGCCCGGTTCCGTACCGCCAGAAACATCGCCCGCCAGGCCAGGCTGCTCTATGCCATGAGCGACGAGGATCTCAGGGGAATGGGACTCGATCGCGAGGAAATTCCGGCACGGTTGCTGAATTTATACTCGGAATAACGCCGGGAAACCGGCGCCTGTCCGGGCCCGACATGGGCCCGGTCATTTCGGACGGCGGGATTGTTTCAATCCGGCCGTTTTTTTTTGAGCGCTCGCCGGAATGGCCGAATCCCGGTCGAGCCGGGTTCATTCGCGGAATTCGCAAGTCTGCTCCCCGGAATCGCCCGTCGCGGGGGAGGACAGGGAGTCCGGGTCAGCCCCGATCGAAACGCGGTACGCGCCCGACATAGGCCTCGAGCCGGCGCAGTTCGTCGTCGCCGTGGTCCCGCATACCCGTTGCCTGCATGCTCATCAGCTTGCCGTCGATGAAATCGAGTTGCTGCGGATTGTGATGGGTGGCTTCGAATTCCCTTTTCTCGCCGCCGCTGACCACTTCCGTTTCGCCGTAGCAGGTACAAAAGTAGGTCGATGTCGGCTTTACGTCGAGGTAACAGGCGGTGCCGCGAATACCCATGGTTGCGGTTCCCGTGTAGATATTGCGCCTGCGGCCGGTTTCGAACACCCCTAGCAGCCTTCCGGCGAAAAGTTCCAGCGCGTTGAGCAGGGTGCCGCCCGTATTGCCGATGCGAACCGACGAGAATTCGCGTACCAGGAAGGCGTCGCCGCCGACGTTAAAGGCGATGCGGCCGTTCTCGGCTGTCGACACGATATCGCCGGGTTCGATATCGTCGGCCACGCTCGCGCGACGCTTGTTGATGTGAACCGTTCCGGACATCTCGTGGATCGTCGCGGCTTTGGCTGTCTCGGAAAGCAACAGCCCGCAACCGAGACATATGCCCGCCCGTAGCACTTGCCGCCTGTTCAATTTCATTGCAGACATATCTTTGGAGTCCATGAAAGATACACGGATTCTAGTCGATGGGGCGCCAAATTCCCGGCCGGGTGTTTGTGCCGAGCGCAATAACCGCTCGCAGCGGGCGGAAAGGGCTAGGGAATCGCGATTTGACGGTTTTTTCGACGAAAATCGGGGCCGACGGGGGCCGTCGCGGGAAATTGTTAAAAATTAACTTTCATCACAAATTCGCCGGCCCTGATCTAATCTTTTTCTAGCCGGTCAGTGAACCGGAGTTCGTAATCGAGCAGCTGGAGAGACGGAGTGAGTCAGCAATGAAAAACAAAAAACCGGGCGTAAATCTCGAAATCATCGAAGGCCGATCTTTCATCGTCGGTCGGGAAGGGCATATCTATATCGATTCGAGCACGGCCAGCAAGCAGCATGCCGAAATCCGGATCATCGACGGAAAGGTCCATCTTCGCGACCTGGATTCGACCAATGGAACCTACCTGGTCAAAGACAGGGGATGGGTTCGATTCGATCGGGGCTTCGTCGATCCGCAGCAGTACATCGCGATCGG
>JASFKL010000116.1:0-10728 GCA_050118655.1 Gammaproteobacteria bacterium
CCTCGACAAGGCGATCGACGATCGCGAAAAACTGAAAATTCGTTCGGCTTGCGACCTGTGCGCTTCCGGTCTCGACTGCTGTATGTGTCATCGCTAACTCCAATGGGTGTTGTTAACGTTATTTATAGACCCGGCGATCCGCGACACCTGCAAGCTGTTACGCTCGATTTATCAGGATTATTGCCCAGTAAAAATGTGAAGTATTTGACGGTCCCGGGTCCGGGAGAATTGCGCCGAGGTCGATTCCAGCGCCTGCCGCTGATCCTTGCCCGGCTACGGCCGGCACGAATCCGGCCGCCGTATGCTGGGAAATCCGTGCCGCCGCGGCGTTTCAGGCCCCGGCTTCGCGGTCCCCGGGTTACGCCACGACGACGATGTCCATCGCGATATCGTGCGGCAGCGGGTATATGGTCGCGATTCGCGCGCAATCGAAGCCGACGCCGACCGCCAGCGGCCGCGGCCGGGCAGCGGCCAGCGTACGGTCGAAGAAACCGCCGCCATTGCCGAGGCGAAAGCGGTTCGCATCCACGCCGAGCAACGGCGCGATTACCAGTTGCGGTTCGACCCACTCGGGTTCCGCCGGTTCGGCGATTCCCCAGCGGCCGCGGGCCAGGCGATCGCCGGGACGCCAGCGGCTGAATTGCAACGGCCGGTCCATGCCCGCCACGACGGGTAAGGCGACCTCGACACCCGACCGTGCGAGCCCGGTCATCCACGGCCGCAGGTCGGGCTCGGCCCGAATCGGCCAGTAAGCGGCGACGCTGGTGTATACCCCGTCGGCGAGCAAATCGTCGAGCTCGGACGCGATTCGCGCTTGTGCCCGTGCTCGCTGCTGCTTCGAAATCAGCCCCCGCTCGCGATACAGGCGCTGGCGTTCGGCCTTGCGCCAGCGCATTACGTCGCGCCTCGTATCGGCGTCCACCAGTTCGGTATCCCGGAAAGCGGCATCGAGCTCGTGCGCGAGGCAGGCCGGCGATGCGTATTCCCTGAAATCGAAGTCTTCGTCGGTCATCGGCTGCGAACGGCTGGTCGACAGTCGGGGCTAGATATCCAGCATCAGTTTGAGCGGCTTGCGCATGCCCGCGATCTTGCACGCGGTCTGCCCGTAGCCGGTCGGAAACAGCCCGTAGAGGTAACGGCGCGTGGCACGCTCCGAACCCCAGATCGATTTCATGTATCGCAACAGTTTGCGCGCTTCCGGGACGACCTGGCTGTCTTCGTAGCTCGTACGGATGAATTCGATGACTTGCCAGTGCGCATCGGTCAGCTCGAGTTTCGCCTCGATGGCCAGCGCTCGCGCGACTTCCGGGCTCCAGTCATCCGGATCGAGCAGAAAACCCTCGTTGTCGCGCTCCAGGTCCGACAGGACGGCGGGGCTTGCATAAGTATTCATGGCACCCGTTATTCAGGATTAGAATGCCGATTATCCATCGATTTGGCGGGTCTGGACAATATACACAATGGGAGAAAGCGCGCGCATCGTCCCGGCACGGGCGAAAACGGGCGGTATCGAATCGGTAAAAACGCTGCTGAGGCGATCGATTCCGATGTCCGGGCAATCCTGTAAACTGTTTCTGTTTCTGCTGGTGATGGCTATGGGAAATTCCGAAGCGAACGATCCGGACGCGAACTCCAATCGCTTGCTGGCCGCGGCCGCCGCCGACGATGCCGCGGTGGTCGGCGAACTGCTGCGCCTGGGCGCGGATATCGAGTTCCGCGATGCCAACGGCCGCACTGCCCTGTTGCTGGCCACGCACGCCAATGCGGTGGAAGCCGCGCGCGTGCTGATCGAGGCCGGCGCCGACGTCAACGCGAAAGACGATATTTCGGACTCGCCCTATCTCTACGCGGGCGCCGAGGGACCGCTCGAAATCCTGCGCATGACCCTCGAACACGGCGCCGACCTCGCCAGCGTCAACCGTTACGGCGGCACCGCGCTGATCCCCGCGGCCCACCATGGCCACGTCGATATCGTGCGCGTACTGCTCGGCACCGATATCGATATCGATCACGTCAACTACCTCGGCTGGAGCGCATTGCTCGAAACCGTCATTCTCGGCGACGGCGGACCGGTCCATACCGAAATCCTGCGCCTGTTGCTCGAGGCCGGCGCCGACCCGACGATAGCCGACAACGACGGTATCACGCCGCTGGGCCACGCCCGCGAACGAGGTTACGACGAAATGACTGGTTTGCTGGAGGCGGCGTTGAAGTAAAGCTCTCGAGGTCCGCGTGTTTATCTGGCTCGCTGCGGCCCTTCGGGCAGGGCGTCGGCAGCGCGCATGCCGGGGCTATCCAGCAGATTCGGGTCGGCGAGATATGCGCGCAGGAAATCCATCGAATCGTAACCCCAGAAAACCTCGCCGTCGACGACGAAACCCGGTACCCCGAAAACGCCCTCCTCGAGCGCGCCGGCGGTGTTTTTCCTGAGTTTCTCCTTGATCTCGGGCCTGCCAATCGATTCACCGGCATCCTCCGCCCCGAGCTCGGCGAGCAGTGCTTGCCAGTGATCGGGATCGTCGGACGAGCGTCCCTCGGCCCAGACGAAACGGAACAACCGCTGAACCAGCTTTACATCGGCGTCGAGAGCAATGCACAGCCGCAACAGTCGGAGAGGGTTGAAAGGATGCATCGGCGGCAGGTTCAGCTCGATGCCGTCCCGCTCGGCGAGCCAGCGGATATGGCGGAAAGTAAAACGCCGCATCGGTTCGATCTCGGCCGGCCCGCGGGTATCCCAATGCTGTAACAACCCCGCGAACAGGATCGGCCGCGGGCGCAATTCGATATCGTCCGGCAAGCGCTGCAGGCCCGCGCTGGCGAGATAGGAAAACGGCGAAATAAAATCGAAGTACCAGTCGATCTGTTTCACGATGCTGTCCTCGTTCGTGGTTACCGCCAGGCGGAATGGATGCTCGATAAAAGCGAACGATATTGGAAGGCTGGGCACGACACAAGCAGCCCCGCGCGACTCCCCCGGCATCGGTAATCGTATCACCGCCTTCGCGGCCTATACCTCGGCGCGCAGCGTCGACGAGCTGGACGGACTCGAGAAACTCGACACCGGGGAGCCCGATATCTTCGCGCTCGTCAACCGCCGTCTGCTCGATAGCTGCGATATTCGCACCGTCGGCGGCTGCTACGGTACCAGCCCGAGGCACATGGAAGCCGTCGCGGAACGGATTCTGGAGATTTGACCGGGACTAGGAGCGCGGCTTGCGCCCTCCGGCACCCTGGTCGGTGATCAGGCGCGCGCCGCGGCCATAGGTCAGGTATTGACGCAACCAGTTCAGCGCCACCAGAACCGGGCTGCGCATGCCGATCAGGAAGTAAATGTGCGCGATGCCCCACAGCCACCACGCGAAACGCCCCGACATGCGCAGCATCGGAAAGTCGATAACCGCCGACTTGCGGCCGATGGTTGCCAGATTCCCGGCATGTCGGTAGCGAAACTCGGACGGCGCTTCCCGGCCGGCGATGCGCGCGCCGATCAGCCGCGCAACGAAACGCCCCTGCTGCTTGGCCGCGGGCGCGATGCCCGGCACCGGCTCGCCGGCGGAATCGGTAACCGCCGCGGTATCGCCGATCACGAACACGTCGGGGAATCCGGGTACCGAAAGGTCGTCGGCCACCTCGACCCGGCCGGCGGAATCGGTATCGACACCGAGCCATTCGCCGGCCCGCGAGGCCGAAACCCCTGCCGCCCACAAAATGGTCGCCGCCGGCAGCCGCTCCCCGTCGAGCATGACTCCTTGCGCATCGCAGTCGGTAACCGCGTGCCCGAGACGCACCTCGACACCGAGGTCGGCGAGCGATTTCTCCGCGTAGTCGGAAAGACTTTGCGGCATCGCCGGCAATACCCGCGGCCCGGCCTCGATCAGGATCACGCGCGCGCTGCGCGAGTCGATGTGGCGGAAGTCGGCCGCCAGCGTATAGTGGGCCAGTTCGGCCAGGGTTCCGGCCAGTTCGACGCCGGTCGGCCCCGCACCGACGACGAGAAAATTCATCAGGCGTTCGCGTTCGGCCTCGTCGTCGGTCATCTCGGCCTGCTCGAAGGCCATGAGTATGCGGTGGCGAATGATGACGGCATCGTCGATGCTCTTCAGCCCCGGTGCGTAGGCTTCCCAGTCGGGATGACCGAAATAGGCGTGCCGGGCGCCCGTGGCCAGCACCAGGTAGTCGTAGCCGATATGGCGCGTTTGCGTGACCACCTCGCGGGCCTCGGTATTCACGTCCTGCACCTCGTCGAGCAGCACCCTGACGTTTTTTTGCCGGCTCAGGATACCGCGGATCGGCCAGGCGATATCGGACGGCGCCAGCCCGGCGGTCGCTACCTGGTAGAGCAACGGCTGGAACAGGTGATAATTCTGCCGGTCGACGAGCGTGATGTCGGCCTCGACGCCGCGCAGGCCGCGTGCCGCGAACAGGCCGCCGAAGCCGGCGCCGACAATTACCACCCGCGGTTTCGCGCCTGGATTCGATACTGTCATTCGCTTGTCAATCTCGCTGGTTCGCACCGGTTATGCCGTAAAAACCGGCTCGAGTATGCATTCCCGGCGCGCGCCGGTAAACCCGGCTCCGCGGCCGGTTTTTCCCGGCCTCGGCGGCCCGTTATCGAGGCTCCGCTTGACCTGTATCGGAAAACCTCGCCTGAAAGCATTCGATAATACTTCGAAACAGCCGTACTGGATGCACTTTTCAGGCGCATAATGCATCCAGGCCGGGCTTTTCACGAGGATCTCGAGCGGTATGGAAAACATACATATCCTGATGGCGGGTGTAACCGCGGTCATCCTGTTCGTCTTCGGGCTGGAAAACTTTTCCCGTGAAATCGAGAAAATTTCCGGCGAGCGTTTTCGCAAGTCCCTCGGCCACGCTACCCGAATCCCGATCGTCGGGGTATTGATCGGCGCGCTGGTCACGGCCCTTATCCAGTCGAGTTCCGCGACCTCGGTGATCACTATCGGGCTGGTCAACGCCGGGGTGTTATCGTTCAAGAACAGCGTGGGTATCATCTTCGGCTCGAATATCGGTACCACGATCACCGCGCAACTGGTCGCCTTCAAGCTGACTGCCTACGCGCCGGTCATCATTATCCTGGGATTCGTGCTGTCGCTGCTGAGAACCCGCTACTCGGTATTCGGCAAGGCGGTATTTTACTTCGGCTTCGTATTTTTCACCCTCAACCTGATATCGGCGTCACTGCAGCCGCTGCAGAACAACTCCGACTTCATCGACCTGCTGACGCGGCCGCAAAACCCGATTTACGCGATTCTCATCGGCTGCCTGTTCACGGCACTGATCCAGTCCAGCTCGGTAACCACCGGACTGGCGATCATCTTCACCCAACAGGGCCTGCTGGGTCTCGAAAACGCGGTGCCGCTGATCATGGGGGCCAATATCGGCACCACGGCGACGGCGCTTATCTCGGTGTTCAACATGGATGCATCGGCCAAGAAAACCGCGCTCAGCCATTTCCTGTTCAACATCGGCGGGGTATTGATCTTCCTGCCGATACTGCTGCTGTTCGGCGATCGGTTCGGCGAACTGCACATGGATCCGGCGATTGCGCTGGCTAATATCCACCTGATCTTCAATCTCGTCACCAGCCTCATATTCATCGTCCTGATCGGACCCTTCACACGCCTGGTCGACATGCTGCTCGGCGAAGGCAAGATGGATTTCGAACGCCTTCGTCTGCCGGTGTTCGACGAAAGTCTCGAATTCGACGCGATCCGCGAGTCGCTTGAAAAGGAATCCGATGCGCTGCTCGCCTTCCTGCAGGAAAACTACAATCTCGTCACCCTGAGTATCGAGACCAACTACCCGGGAATTGCCGAGGCGGCGGGTAAACGAATCGACTACATCGACTTTCTGAAAAAGGAATACATGGGATATTTTTCGAGAATCGTAACCCAGGTGCACGATGCGCAGGACTCGAAGCAATTGATTCACCTGATCAACCGCTTCGATTACCTGTTCCAGATGCACGATTCGATCAACGACCTGTTCGACACCCGCAAGATCATGTCGGAGCATTACATCGAGTTGAAGAGCGATATCCTGCTGCTGATCCGCGAAATGTCGAACCAGACGCTGGTGCTGTTCGAGCGTCTCAGGGATTCCACCGGCGCCGAACAGGTTCAGGACGCCAAGCAGGCGGCGCGCGAAATGCAGGATCACCTCGATGCGGCCAACCGAAAACTGCTTTCGCTGATGGCCGACCCCGAACGGCGCGACGCCGGCGCGATGACCAACTTCATCACCTACTCGCAGCGTCTCAAGGACAAGCTGGTGAATTACGCGAAGATGAAAAAGAAATCGGCCTAGTAGACCGCCTGCCTGCGCCGGCGAGATAGCCGGCAAATTATGTATTCTATCCGCCCAGCGGCGGGATTCCCGCTGCCTCCAGGGCCCCCGTGATAACGCCGAGATCCCGCTCCGAACGGAATGGCATGGCGCGGGCGAAAGACGAGCAGCTGTAACCCGGGTAAATATCGAGCAGGCTGTTCGCCGCATCGCCTGCCTTTTGCAATTCGCCGCAGGCGATCAGTGCCGCGATATGTACCGCGAGGGTATGCTGGTGAGAGTTCGGCTGGCGCACGGCCTGGTCGGAGAATTTGAGCGCGAGTTCGTTGTCGCCGATCCCGATCAGCGCCATCGCGCGGACCGAGCGGAACGCGAACAACAGCGGGTCGTGCGGACTCAGGCGTTCGGCGGTGTCGAGATATTCGATCGCCGCGGCCGGTTCTCCCGCGAGCGTCAGAGCCCAGCCGAGCATGTAATAAGCATGAGCGAAATTCGGGTTGAGATCGACGCTGGTTGCGAATTCGTCGATTGCGGCATCGAGTTGACCGTCGAGCAGCAGTGCGCGGCCGAGCGCCCAGCGGGCCGCCGGGCATCGGGGATCGGCGCTGACCCCGCTGTCCGCGGTGGAGCGTGCCAGTGCGGCCGTCTCGTTCCAGTCGGTCGCGAAGCCGAGATAGGCGCTCGAAAAATAATAAAAGGATGCGCCCGCGAACGCGGGAGCGAACTCGGGATCGAGTGCGCTCGCGCGTTCGAAAAACGGCAGCGAGGCCACCGTGTCGGCGCGGGTAAACTGGTAAAGGTGCCACAGTCCGCGCTGGTAGGCTTCCCAGGCGTCGAGGTTGTCCGGCGATTTGTTGCGTGCCTGCCGGTATTCGAACTGGTTGAACTCGGGTTCGATCGTGGCCACGATCGCGGTGGTGATTTCATCCTGGATGCGGAAGATATCGTCGATTTTGCTGTCGAAGCTTTGCGACCAGATCTGCGTCAGGCCGGCGGTTTCGATCAACTCGACATACACCCGCAGCCGGTCCGCCGATTTACGCACGCTGCCGGTCAAGAGATAGCGTGCGCCGAGTTCGCTGGCCGCGGCTTCGAGATCCGCGAGCCGATCCCTGATTTTCAATATCGATGCCCTCGAAATCACCGCGAGGTAGCGCAATCGCGAAAGCCCGGTACTGATATCCTCGGCCAGGCCCTCGGCGACGTAATCCTGTTCGGGATCGTTGCTGAGATTATCCAGCGGCAGCACCGCGATCGGCGGCCTGGCAAGGTCGGTGGCGGACGCAGCCGTCGCCTGGTCAGCGCCCTCCCCGGCAGACCCGGTTTCGACGACTTCCGCGACGAAGCGGTATCCCTTGCGGGCATGGGTGCGAATGCATTCCGCACCGCAGGCTTCCCGCAGGCAAGAACGCGCCAGGCTGATGGCCCGTTGCAACGCGCCCTCGACCACCACCACTCCGGGCCACAACTTGTCGAGCAATTCGTCCTTGGCGACGACCCGGTCGCGATGCCGGATCAGGTAGAGGATCAGATCGAAGATTCGCGGCTGCAGCTTCAGCAGACGGTCACCGGCGCGCAGTTCACGGCGATCGGCGTCGAGCAGCAGATTTTCGAATCGATATATCACCCTGAAGCTCCACCGCGGACCGCGCTAACCACCAGTTCCGAAAATGATAAGCAGATGGTAAGCATACGGAAAGTACTCCAATCGGCCCGACGACTAGGATACACACACAGTCCGAGGGATACCAAGCCGCCAGCGGCACTCCCGGCGGACGGTACCCGGCAGGTCGACCCGTTTCGACGAGACCTTGCCCGGATTTGACTCGAAACCTAACCGAAAACAGGAGCATAACATGCAAACTTTTACCATTCGCCGCCGTAGCAACTGGGCAGATGCCCTCGAACTTCAGGAAGCCGCCGGACGTTCCACGCAGGTCGGCAACGAAGAAATGTCCGACAAGGTCCGCTGGATCCGCAGCTACGTGGTCCAGGAAGAGGACGGACGCCTGGGCACGGTGTGCATCTACCAGGCAGTCGATGCGGCTGCCATCAGGGAGCACGCTGAGCGCGCCGGCCTCCAGGCCGACGAAATCCACCCCGTCGTGGATACCGTCATCGTTCGCGACGACCCGGTCGCAAGCGAGGCCGTGGCCTAGGCTGCCCGCGATTTGCCGGGCCCGCGGGCCCGGCGATTCGCGGGCACAACCCGACAACCCGAGAATACGGGAGCGACTGAATGAAATACCAGACTACCCACCCTTACGAAATGCGCCGGGACGAGTACCGTATCGATGCCTCGCGACTCGGCCAGCGTCTTGCCTGCCGGTTGATCTACGCCTGGCTGCATTTCCGGCAATGGCGCCGCGAGAGCGAGGCGATCAGGCATCTGCGGCAAATCGACGTTTACCTGCTCGATGACATCGGCATCGATCGCTGGGAAATCGACGCGGTGGTTCGCGACAGGAGCGGATACCGCGTATCATCGCCCGACCCCGCCGCAAGGCATCGATCCCTGCAGCAGAATGGCGGTATAGACCCATGAATGCGGCCGCCAGCGGCCGGCACGCATCGACCGCTTGCCCGATAGCGGTGCGTGCCGGCCCGAAATCCGTCTGCTCCGGCTTCCCGCGGCCGGATTCAGGCACCGTCCGGATGCATTATCGCCCGCCATGCAAATAATGTTGCGGTGCAGCAATTATCGGTCTAGGATATCTCCATGCGCAAGATTCCGTCCAGCTACCAGGCTCTGGAAACGCTGCCCGACGGGCGGCAGGTACTGGTGCGCGCGATTCGCGCGGGCGACCGCGAAGAGTTACACGAGGAATTTCTCAAGCTGAGCAAAACCACCGTGCGCGATCGCTTCTTCAACATCAAGATGGACCTGACCCCGGAAGAACTCACCTACTTTACCGAGGTCGATTTTTCCTCCCACGTCGCGCTGGCCGCGGTGATGGAAATCGACTCCGTGCCGCGCCTCGTCGGCACCGGCCGCTTCGTGCGCATCAGCGAAAACCCCGCTCACTCGGAGTTTGCGATCACCGTCGCCGACGCGTTGCAGGGCCAGGGCATCGGCAGGGCTTTGCTGAAACACCTGGTTCTCTGCGCTCGCAAGCTCGGCGTCAGCCGGCTCGAAGCCTCGGTATTGCCGCAAAACTCCCGCATGTCGAACCTGTTGCACGGTTCCGGTCTGCCGCTGGCGTCCAGCATGCGTGACGGCATCGTCACCTATTCGTTGACTTTATAGGCGCCTTACTCTATCGAACGCTCGCGCGGCGGCGAGTCAGCCTGCAAGCGCGCCCAGTACCAGGCGGTGAAACCGGTGCAGGGCGGATTCCGAATACCAGTCGTCCTGATCGTCGACGACATAGCGTCCCTGGTCGTAGCCGAGCGACTTGAGTCCGCGGTGAACGCTCTCCACGATCTCGATATCCTCGACGTTGAATTGTTCCGCGAACAGGCTTTTCAGGCTGTCGAGCCGCTCTGCCGGCGCATCCGGCGCGGCCAGCAGGTCGACATGCTCGCGGCAGCGCTCGGCACCGTCCGGCGCCATCCGGATCACGACCAGGTTTTCACAGCCCGGCAGGCTCAGCATGCAGGTGTTGGGCCACAGGGTCCAGGAGCGGTAAGGAGAGCCCGGCTCGATCTCGTAGCCGTCGTAGCCGCTCTTCGAGCGCGATTCGAAAAACGCGTAATAGTCTTCGCGGCGCAGGCAGTTTCCGGTGCTGTTGTCGATTACCTGCGAGAGCAGTCGATGCGCGACCGGGATGTGGTAACCCTCGGAAAAGTTGTCGACCACGATCTTCCAGTTGGCAGCGATATCGAAATCGAACTCGAACGCGGTCGTGAAGCCGCCGTTGCCGGCCAGGATGTCGGTAATCGTTTGCTCGAACCCGGGGTAAGCCTGTTCGAAATCGACTGCCTCGGGATCGAGGTTGGCAAACAGCAATCCCGCGCATTCGGCCAGCCTGACGGGTTTGAGAGAAAACTCGGCGGGATCGAAATTCCGCAGCCGCGCGGTATGCGGTGCCTGGAGCAACTCGCCGTCGAGGCTGTAAGTCCAGGCGTGGTAAGGACAGACGATACGTTTTTTACCGGCACCCGAGGCGCTCAACAGCTGATGGCCGCGATGCTGGCAAACGTTGTGGAAGGCCCGCACCCGGAATTCCCGGTCCCGGATCACGAAGATACACTGGTCGGCGACCCGTTCGACACGGTAATCGCCCGGATTCGGCAGGCGGCTCGCATGGCCGATGTAACACCAGTGGCGGTAAAAAATCGATTTCAGTTCGCGGCGGTGGATTTCCGGATCGTGGTAATACCGCGCGGGCAGGGTCGGCGAAAGGCGCGCATCGGCGTCGAACGCGCCCCGCTCCCCGGTCGGAAAATCGTTGCCCTTCATCGCCCTGCTCGAGCCTCTTA
>JASFKL010000117.1:0-10705 GCA_050118655.1 Gammaproteobacteria bacterium
ACCGGGCTGGTCGGGCGCATCGGACTCCAGCAGCAAGGCGTCTTCGGGCATCGCGGCGACCACCGCGCGCAGCTTTTGCGCGCGCTCGAAGCCGACCGTGGCGGCGATACCGAGCCTGAACCCGAGGTCGTAGAGCTGGCGCGCCTGTTGTTCGCTGCCGGCGAAACTGTGTACCACGCCGCCGTGACCGGCATGCCGGCGCAGCAGGCTCAAGACCTCGTCGAGCGATTTGCGCGCATGCACGATAACCGGCAAGCGATGATTGCCGGCGATCTCCAGTTGCGCGGAGAATAGTTCGGTCTGCCAGTCCGCGTCGGCCTTGCCGGCGTAGTAATCGAGTCCGCATTCGCCGAGCGCGACCGGCTTTTCCCGGCCCAGCCAGGCGTCGAGCTCGTCGAGGTGCTCGCGCCGGTGCTCGGCGACGAACCAGGGATGCAGGCCGTAGGCGGGATAGAGTCCGTCCCCTTCCCGGCATATCCGCGCGAGCTTCTCCCAGCGGCCGGCGGTGGTCGCCGGAACCACCAGCCGTCGCACGCCGGCCGCGGCCGCGGCCGCGATTACCTCGCCGCGCCGTTCGTCGAAACGGTCGTCGTCGAAATGGCAATGGCTGTCGATCAACTCCATGTGACGACGGATTACTCGTCGCGGCGCTGCAACAGGGCGCTGATGATCGGCGTCATGATGATTTCCATCGCCATGCCCATCTTGCCGCCCGGCACCACGATGGTATTGCGCCGCGACATGAACGAGCCGCTGATCATCGACAGCAGGTTGGTGAAGTCGGTGTTGCGGATATCCGGCTTGCGGAAGCGGATGACGACGAAACTCTCGTCGAGCGAGGGTATGTCGCGGGCGATGAACGGGTTCGACGTATCAACCGTCGCGACACGCTGGAAATTGATGTCGGTTTCCGAAAACTGGGGGGTGATGTACTTGACGTAATCGGGCATGCGCCTGAGGATACTATCGACGACTTCGTCGTGGCTGTATCCGCGTTCGGCGCTGTCCCGGTGAATCTTTTGAATCCATTCGAGGTTGACCACCGGCACCACCCCGACCTTGAGATCGACGTAACGCGTCAGATCGACCCGCGATGTTTTAACCAGTCCGTGCAATCCCTCGTAGAACAACAAGTCGGTACCTGCCTCGATTTCCTCCCAGGGCGTAAACTCGCCAGCCTTCAGTTGCGTGCCGAGACGTTCGCTGTGACGACGAGCCTCGACCGCGTCGTGCAGGTAGTAGCGTCGCTTGCCGGTACCGTTTTCGCCGTAGGTCCTGAACAATTCTTCGAGTAACTCGAACTCGTTGGACAATTCACCGAAGTGGCTGAAGTTCAGGTTGTCGCGCCGGGCTTCTTCCATTTTCTTTTGCATGCCGGCACGATCGTAACGGTGGAAACTGTCTCCCTCGACCGATACCGAGCGAATCTTGTGGCGATGAAAAATCGACTCCAGCGCTTTTCTGACGGTCGAGGTTCCGGCTCCCGAAGAACCGGTCACCACCACGACAGGGTGTTTTTTCGACATCGATTGAATCCGTTTTTGGCCTGCTTCCGACAGGTGGAATTCTAGCTGCTTTCATACAGGATCGCGATGGGCGCATAAGCCTCTTCTATGGGCCTGCGCTTTGTCCGTCCGGCGATATTGTGTAAACTAATCCCGTTTACCTGTCTCGTCTAGTCAGCGTTCATTCTCTTCGGCGCTACTTGATTCAAACAGAACTGCAGCGCAGATTTTTAGGCCCGCGGAATGGGCTATTCCGGGCTTGTTGAAAGTTTATGAGGATTCGACCAGCCCTTGAGCAGACTATCAAGAATATTCCGGGTCAGGCTTAAAAAAGTCAAACTCAAGAAACTGCGCAGCACCAAATGGTTAGCCGGAATTCTCTTTCTTGCCTTCGGCATGTACGTCTGCGAACTCGCGCCGAGCACCGAGATCGCGTGGATAATCGGCCTGCTGATTTTCACTATCTACCTGTTCGTTTTCGAAATCGTCAATGTCGACGAAACCGCGATCACGATCATGGTCCTGCTCGGCATTTCGTCGCTGCTGGCCCCGTCGATGGGACTCGACCAGGGACTCGTCGACACCGAGCACCTGTTCGACGGTTTCGCCAGCAACGCGGTCATATCGATCATCGCGGTGATGATCATCGGCGCCGGTCTCGACAAGACGGGGCTGATGAGCAAGGTCGCGGCTTACATTCTCAAGATCGGCGGCAGTTCCGAGAGCCGGATCATCCCGATCGTCTCGGGTACCGCGGGCATTATTTCGTCTTTCATGCAAAACGTCGGCGCCGCGGCGCTGCTGTTGCCCGTGGTCAGCCGGATTTCCGCGCGTTCCGGGCTGCCCATGTCACGGCTGCTGATGCCGATGGGATTTACCGCGATACTCGGCGGCACCATCACGATGGTCGGTTCGTCGCCGCTGATCCTGCTCAACGACCTGATACTGAGTTCCAACGTGGCGCTGCCCGAAGACCAGAAAATGCAGACCTTCAGCCTGTTTTCGGTTACCCCGGTGGGGCTTGCGCTGGTGGCCGCGGGTATCGTCTATTTCGTACTCGCGGGCAGGTTCGTACTGCCGGCCTCGGCCAGTGAGTCCTCGACCGCGGTCGCCGGCACCAGCAAGTACCTGCAGGAAGTCTACGGCGTGGACTACATGCTGTTCGAGGTCAACGTGCCCGCGGACAGTCCGCTGGTCGGGCAGGTGCTCCACGACATCGAGTCGGTCAACAAGATTCGCGTGATCGCGGTCAAGTCGGCCGGCGCCGGCGTGCGCGCGAGCCGCGGCGACATTTCGCGCGACGTCGATATCGGGCCCGACAGCGCGCTCGGCATTCTCAGTTCGCCCGAGCACCTGCGCGACTTCGTCGACGCTTACGGGCTCAAAATCCAGAAAGGCCTGCGGGTTTTCTCGGAAGTCCTGTCCTCGGCGCAAGCGGGAATCGCCGAGATCGTCATTCCCCCGGGCTCGGCGCTGATCGGCAAGTCCGCGCTCGATGTCTGGATGCGAAAAACCTACGGCCTGGCGATGGTGGCGCTGCATCGCGACGGCGAAACCATGATGGAGGGCGAGCATATCCGGGAAATTCCGTTCGAATCGGGCGACACGATACTCGCCCACACTTCCTGGAAATCGCTCGCCCACCTCGAGCGCGACCGTAACTTCGTCATCGTCACCTCGGAATATCCGCGCGAGGAAACCCGGCCAAACAAGGTCGGCTGGGCCGCGACCTTCTTCGCGCTGGCCCTGTTCCTGGTGATATTCACCGACCTGCGGCTGTCGGTCGCCCTGATGACCGGCGCGATCGGGATGGTGATTTCCGGCGTGCTGAAGATCGAGGAAGCCTACGACTCGGTGTCCTGGAGCACGGTATTTCTGCTCGCCAGCCTGATACCGCTCGGCCTCGCGGTCGAGACCAGCGGCACCGCGAAGTGGATCGCCGATCAGACCCTGCTGGTCGTCGGCCACATGCCGATATGGATCATCCAGACCGCCGTCGCGCTACTGGCAACCTTCTTTACCCTGGTGATGTCGAACGTCGGCGCGACCGTATTACTGGTGCCCCTGGCGGTCAATATCGCCATCGGCGCCGGCGCCAACCCGGCGATTTTCGCCCTCACCGTGGCCCTGTCGACTTCGAACTCGTTCCTGATTCCGACCCACCAGGTAAACGCGCTGATCAAGGGTCCGGGCGGTTACCGGGTACCCGATTTCATGCGTGCCGGCACCATCATGAGCATCCTGTTCATCATCGTCATGATGGCGGCGCTCAATCTGATTTTTTAGTAAACACAAGGTCCCAGACGCCGTGACCGAGCGCCCGTCCGCGACTTTCGAAGCGGGTTCGCGGCCGGTAGGCCGGCTTTTCGCTGTAGCCCGCGGTATCCCCCCGATTGACGAAAAGCGGATCGCCGAGGAACTCGTTCGCGATCCACTCGGCGTATTCCTGCCAGTCGGTCGCCACATGGACCGCGGCGCCGGGTTTCAGGACCCGGTGAACCAGGTCGCGAAAACGACGGTTGACGATGCGCCGCTTGTGATGGCGTTTCTTCGGCCAGGGATCCGGGAAAAACAGCATTACCCGGTCGAGCGATTCGGGCGGGAGCATATGCTCGAGGACCTCGATCGCATCGTGGCGAATCAGGCGCAGGTTTTCGAGTCCCAGCTGCTCGATCCGGTTCAGGCAACGGCCGACGCCGGGCAAATGCACTTCGATTCCGATGTAGAGACTGCGCGGGTCCCGCGACGCCATCTCGATCAGCGCATCGCCGTTGCCGAAACCGATTTCGAGCATCAGCGCATCGAAGCCGGCGGGCAAATCCGCCACCTCGCAACTGTAATCGATCCCCCACCGGGGCCAGCAGGACTCGAGGGCCCGCCTTTGTGACGGCGTTATCCTTCCGGTGCGGCGAACGAAGCTTTTGATCGACTTGGAATTGGCCTTTTCAACGTTCATAATGTGACGCAAGTCTCAGCTCTAGGTTATTGATTTAAGCGGATTTTGATCATCGGTACCGTTCATCGGTGGTTTCTTCTATCTTATCTTCTTTGAGCAGACTTTTATTCTCGTTGGGTTAGGATACAAGCATGAAAAAGAACTCAGGATTTACGCTTCTAGAGGCAGTTGTCACCGTAGGGATGGTGTCCATCCTGGTCGCGATCGCGATTCCATCGATGACCACCTTTACGCAGAATGATCGGCTGACCACCAACATCAATACCCTGATCGGCCACCTGGCCTATGCCCGCAGCGAGGCGGTCAAGCGCAGCCAGCAAGTCTCGGTTTGCGCCAGCGACGACGCCGCGACCTGTAGCGGCACCTGGAACGACGGCTGGATCGTGTATATAGACGCCGACAACAATAACAGCTTTGACGCCGGCGAAGAAGTCATCAGGGCGCAACAGGCGCTCGGCGGTACCAATACCCTGACCGCCACCGGCATCGGTACCCAGATCACTTACGACAACCGCGGATTCGTCGACGCAGGCTCGGTCGGCAGCCTGCAACTCTGCGACGACCGCAGCGGTAACTTCGGCAAGACCGTCAGAATTACCACCACGGGCCGGGTCAGACTGGAGACCGATACATCATGCTAAGACCAACCCGAATCCAGCAGGGCGTGACCCTGGTCGAGGCGATGATCGCGTTACTGGTCATTTCAATCGGCCTGCTCGGCATCGCGTCGCTGCAATTGACCGCGATGAACCAGAACGCCAGTTCGCTCAATCACAGCCAGGCAGTCTGGTACGCCTACAACATGTCGGACCGGATTCGCGCCAATATCAGCGAATTCGATAACTACGACGGTATCGATACCAGCACCGGCTACGCCCAGGATTGCACCTCCGGACCCTGCACCACGGCACAAATGGTCACCGCCGACGCGGCTGACTGGGCGGCCATGGTCGGCGGCCTTCCGGGCGGCCGCGGGATCATCGCCAGCAATGCCGACGGCCTGCTGGTCACGGTGATGTGGGACGACGAGGGTACCGGCGCTACCGGCACCGACTGCGGATCCGACCCGAGCGTCGACTTAACCTGTTACACACTGACGGTGGCACAATGAACGGCTATAACAATCAGCGCGGTATTTCCCTGGTAGAAATCCTCGTCGCCCTGGTGATCAGCCTCTTCCTGCTGGCCGGCATCGTACAGGTGTACCTGGGGAACAAGACTGCCTTCAAATTTACCAACGCGCTCGCCGAGGTTCAGGAAAACGGGCGTTACGCCCTCGACCTGATGAGTCAGGACCTGCGCCTGACTTCGGAGTGGGGTTGTATCGAGTACGATCCGACCGATACCTCCAATATCAACAATACCATCAGCTCCGCTATCCTGGGCAGTTACGATTCCAACTTCCACGATTTTACCGGCGAGGACGATATCGAGGGCACTAACGATACCGGTCTCAACGGCTCCGACACGCTGACCTTGCGCGGCGGCAAAACCGGGCAGTCCAATGTAAAAAGCCCGTTCGAGGCGGCAACCACGGCCAAGCTCATGATCGGCCCCGACTCGAATATCGAAGCCGGCGATATCATTCTGGTCGCGCGCTGCGGCGCCAACGATCTGTTGATCAACGAGGAAGCCGATATTCTTCTGGTCACCTCGGCGACGGCAGCCGCCACCGAGACCGAACTAGACCTCGCGACCGGGAAAAGCCAGCAATACGAAAACGACGCAATGGTCATCGAACTGCAGACCGTTAACTACTATATCGCTGCCGGCGCCAGCGGCGAGCCGGCACTGTACCGCCGCGAGTTCGACGCCGCGCCGCAGGAACTGGTCGAGGGCGTGGAAAACCTGCAGGTGCTCTACGGTGTCGACACCGACGGCGACGAGTTTCCGAACCAGTATCAGGATGCCGCCTCGGTAGCCGATTTCAACGACGTGGTCGCGGTGCGGGTCATGCTGCTGATGCGCTCGGTCGACGATAATGTCACCGAAGACCAGCAGACTTATACCTACAACGGCGCAACGACTACCGCGGGCGACTACAGGATCCGCCAGGTATTCTCGACCACCATCGCGTTACGCAATCGCATAGGTTCATCATGATGAATTACGCCATTAAAAAACAGCAGGGCGTGGCTCTGGTAGTCAGCATGATCATCCTGATCAGCCTGACAATGCTGGGCCTGACCGCTATCCAGCGCAGCACGATAGACCTGGCAATGGCCGGTAACCAGCGCGAGGTCGGACTGATGTTCCAGTCCGCCGAAGTCGGGCTGGTCAAGGCCGAGGATTTCGTCGAGGCCTCGACCACCAACGCGGATTTCGACGATACCTCGCTGGGACTTTACACGGTGGCGGCCAGCGACCCGAATTATACGAGCCCCGATTACTTCGACGGCACGACCTGGTCCACCTCGTCGCAAGTCGCGAATACTTCGCTGGATGCCTACGAGCAGCCGCGCTACATGATCGAATACCTGGGAGACCGGTCACAAAACCCGCTCGCCGCGATCAATATCGGCGGCTACGGAACACAACAAACCGGTGACACCGTATCGATTTACCGCTCGACCTCGCGAGGTGCGGGACTGACCGGTAATTCGTTCAGATACGTGCAGTCATATTACGGCAAAGACAAGCCCTAATCATATTTAGCTAGGATGAGTAACATGGCCACTAGAAATTTTTCCAAGGCAATTGCGGTGATCGCCGCCAGCGCGATGCTGAGCCTGTCGACCCTGCAGTCGGCTTACGCCGCGCCCGGCTCGCTGGCGACGGCGCCGCTATTTTTGTCGACCATCGTCGAACCCAACATCTACTTCACGGTCGACGACTCGGGCAGCATGGACTGGAACCCGGTGCTCGGCGAGAATACCGGCGGACTCGCCGTTGGCGATGGCCTGCCGTACATCGACGGCGATCAGCGCGCCTATTACACGCCGCAATTTTCGCGCCTGTACGGCGGCCGCTACGTCGTACCCCCGGCCGACGGCACATTTGCCGCCTGGGACGATGGCTGGGTGGTCCGTAACCACAATGCCAACCTCAACTATTACAATCCGTCGGTAACCTACGAACCCTGGCCCGGCACCAAGGCGGACGGTACGCCGATGTACACCGACGCCGATCCGAAAAACGCGCTCAAGGACCCCTTCAATCCCGGCGGCGAATCCGTCGACCTGACCGTGTCCTACTATCTCGACAGGAACGCTTCAAGGGACGCTTTCAACCGCAATATCGAGGTCTTCGATTTCTGGATCGCGGTCTACTGGGTGTGGAGCGATACCGACGGCGACGGCGTGGTCGATGTCACCGACGATCACAAGCGCGTGGTGATTCCCACGGACTCGCCCGGCGAAATGCAGAACTTCGCCAACTGGTTCCAGTATTACCGCTCGCGCATCAACGCGGTCAAGTCGATCATCGGCGCGACCATCAACAATACCGACGCGTCGCGCATGGGCATGCACCAGTTCAACGAGGGCCAGCTCGCCGCGGTCTCGACAATGAGCGATCCGGCCAACAAGCGTGCCTTTCTAGAGGATTTCTACGACTACGACATCAGGGCGCAGGGTACCCCGATGCGCCGCGGTCTCGAGGACGTCGGCCAGTATTTCGACAACACCGGCGCGGGGAATGCACCGATTCTCCCGGCCACGGACGGCGGCGAATGCCAGCAGAACTTCAATATCGTAATCGGCGACGGCTTCTGGAACGGCAGCGACCCGAGCGTCGGCAATACCGACGCCAACGGCGGTTCGGGCGACAATAACTCCATCTTCGACGGCAACGCCTCGCAATCCAACGACGGCGGCAACTATGCCGACAGTTACGACGACACCCTGGCCGACGTCGCGATGTGGGACTACGAGCGCGATCTGCGCCCGGACCTGGCCGACAGGGTACCGACCCAGCAAGGTGTCGACGAAGCCGATCATCAGCATCTCGTGACCTACGCGATTTCTTTCGGCCCGATAGGCACGCTCGATCCCTCCAAGGACGATCCGCTGTCGGTCGGCTTCGCCTGGCCCGACCCGAATAACGGCGACGCCGAGAAAATCGACGACATGTGGCATGCCGCCTACAACGGCCGCGGCGAGTTCCTCTCCGCCAACAACCCGATAGCGCTGCAGAACGCCCTGCGCACCGCGATCGACGATATCGCACAACGTACCGCGACCGCGGCGGCGGTATCGATCAACTCGGCCAGGCTGACCACCGATGCGATCGTCTATCTCGCGCAATTCAACACCAACCGCTGGCAGGGAGACCTGGAAGCCTACAGGATCGTCGATACGCAAACCGGCGCGCTGGGAACTCAACCGGAATGGAACGCGGCAGACGAGCTCGACAGTCTCGGCGATCCCGCCGGTTCGCGCGTGATCCTGACCCACGACGGCACCGGGGGCGTACCGTTTCAATGGGCTGACCTGAGCGCGGCACAAAAGGATGACCTGAAAACCAGTCCCTCCGGCGGCGTCGATAGCGATACTATCGGCGAAGCCCGCCTCGATTACCTGCGCGGCGACCAGAGCAACGAGGGAACCGGCCTGTTTTTCCGCGAGCGCGCCTCGCTGCTGGCCGACCTGGTGAACTCGGGACCGGTCTACGTCGGCGCGCCGTCGCTGAACTGGCCCGACAAGGCGCCGTTCCCGACCGCCATTGGCGATCGCTACTCGGATTACAAGCAAGACGAGAAAGACCGCGAGGGCGTCATCTATATCGGCTCGAACGGCGGCATGTTGCACGGTTTCGCCGAAGGCGCGGATTCCGATGGCGACGGCCAGCTGGATAGCGGCGGCGAGGAAGTCATCGCCTACGTCCCCGCCAATCTGTTCTCGACGGGCTCCGGCGAGGGCCTGCATTACCTTACCGATTCGAATTACGTTCACAAGTACTATGTCGACCTGACGCCGACGATTTCGGATGTCTATATCGGCGGCTCCTGGAAAACCATCCTGATCGGCGCCGAGCGCGGCGGCGGCCGGGGCCTGTTTGCCCTCGACGTAACCGACCCCGGCGCTTTCAGCGAGAACAATGCGTCCTCGCTCGTGCTCTGGGAATTCTCCAGCGCCGACGATGCGGATCTCGGTTACACCTACAGTCGTCCGCAAATCGGCCTTGCCAACAACGGCAAGTGGGTCGCGATCTTCGGCAACGGTTACAACGATACCGGCAGCGGCGAGGCCAAGCTTTTCATCGTCGATATCGAGGGCGCCGCCGACGGTAGCTGGGATTCGGGAGATATTATCGAGATCACCACCGGCTCGGGCGACACCAGCGACCGTAACGGCCTGGCCACGCCTTCACTGGCCGATCTCGATGGCGACGGCACCATCGACCGCGTCTGGGCCGGCGACCTGAAAGGCCAGTTGTGGGCTTTCGACCTGACGGATTCCAGTTCGGGTAACTGGGATGTCGCCGGTGGTGCGCCCTTGTTCACCACGATCAACAACGAACCGATTACGAGCAAGCCCGCGCTTGCAAAACACCCGGTTATCTCCGACAACGGCACGAATTCGCCCAACGTCATGGTGTATTTCGGTTCCGGGCAGTACCTGACCAACGCCGACAAGTCCTCTACCGACACCAACTATTTCTACGGCGTCTGGGACCGCGGCGATAACAACATCACCGACAGCAGCCTGGTGCAGCAGACTTTCCAGAGCGGCTTTACCGATTCCTCCACAAACCCGGCCAGGGTAATTAGCCGTAATGCGGTCGATTACGCGGGCGGCGACTACGGCTGGTACTTCGAGCTGCCGGACAGCGGCGAACGTTCGGTAACCAGTCCCGTGGTGCGCGGCGGACTCGTCTTCTTCAACTCCTTCGTGCCGATAGACGACCCCTGCTCGGTCGGCGGTTACGGTTTCCGCTTCGCGGTCGATATGATTACCGGCGGCTCGCCCGACGAGGATGCGATCGACGTCAACAACGATGGTGTCATCGACGACAACGACCGCGCGTCCAACGGTATCACCACCGACACGGTCGCGGCCATCCAGCAGGAAGGCTTTCTGCCCGAACCGGTGTTCATCGAGGATATCGCTTACACCGCGGAAACTCCGTCAAAAGTCATTAAACTCAAGAATATACCCAAGGGCCGCTTCTCGTGGCAGGAGTTAATCCAATGAACCAGTTCACCAGGCTCGTAACCCGCATAATGATCGTCGCTGCGCTACTGCTCCCGTGGTCACCCGCGGGAGCGGTGGATACCTTCAAGCAGGCCGGCGTGATCAAATCA
>JASFKL010000118.1:0-10687 GCA_050118655.1 Gammaproteobacteria bacterium
TCATTTAAATTTATTGGTGCTTACCGTCAGGAAAGCTAGCTTTAACAGCACAGGCAAAAAGCTGGCTGGCGAATGTCGAGTCCGGGCTAATCTAAATTGGCTCGACGTTCGCCGGCAAATCCAGACCGCCGATCCGCAGACGATCGGTAGATTCGTCCAGGAGAGAATCGATCATGAGACAGCCAGGGATCATCTTGTCACTTCTGTTCGTGGTTTTCGCGCTACCCGCCAGTGGCGCGGAGCCGGCCCTGTCGGCCGAGGAACAGGCCTATATCGACAAGGTAGAGAAAATCTGGGCGACAGTCGAAACCCGACGGGGGAATATCGATCTCGCCGGCGGCGTGGCGAAACTCGAGGTGCCCGACAGCTTTTACTACCTCGATCCGCAGCAGGCGGAAAAACTGTTGACCGATATCTGGGAAAACCCCCCGGGATCCGGGTCTTCCACCCTCGGCGTATTGATACCGCGCGATTTCCATCCTCTCGCCGACGAATCCTGGGCCGCGACGATTTTTTACGAGCCGGACGGTTACGTATCCGACGAGGAAGCCGACAGGATCGATTACGACGACTTGCTCGAGGTCATGCAGGAATCGACGGCGGAAGCCAGCAAGGCAAGAGTCGCCCAGGGATACGAGGCGATCGAACTGGTCGGCTGGGCCGCCGAGCCCTTTTACGACAAGGCGACGCACAAGATGCACTGGGCCAAGGAAATACGCTTCGGCAACGCCGACTACGGCACGCTCAATTACAATATCCGCGTACTCGGCCGCAAGGGCGTACTGGTGGTCAATTTTATCGCCCTGATGGACCAGCTGCCGGCAATCAACCAGCAACTGGATACGGTGCTGGCAATCGCCGACTTCGATCAGGGCTCCCGTTACGAGGATTTCGACCCGGATATCGACAAGGTCGCGGCCTACGGAATCGGCGCCCTGGTTACCGGCAAGGTGCTCGCCAAGACCGGCATCCTGGCGGCATTGCTCGTATTCCTGAAAAAGTTCGGCGTATTCATCGTAGTCGCCGGCGCGGCGTTCATCGGCAGGCTGTTCAAACGCGATAAGACTCCCGCGAGCTGACTATCTATACCGCTTTAACGGATATGCTAATATGCCGCCACCAAATACCGGCATGGGCTGCATATGGCACAGGATCGTCGAACGGGAAAGCTGACCGTCATCTTGCATGCTGACGTTGCCGACTCGACCGGCCTTGTGCAGCGAGACGAATTGCTGGCCCACGACGAATTCCAGCATGCCTTTCACCGCCTCGGCGATTTCATAAAAAACTATGGCGGCAGGGTACTGGAACTGCGCGGCGACGCGTTGGTCGCGGAGTTCTTTCGTGCTTCCGACGCGGTCAGCGCCGCCCTTGCTTTCCAGAGCGACAACGATATCCATGCTTCCGCTAACGATGCCGGCCTGAGCGCGAGGTTTCGTGTCGGTATCGCATTGGGCGAAGTCGTGATTGCCGACAATACCGTCACCGGTGCCGGCGTGGTACTCGCGCAGCGCATCGAGCATCTCGCCGACCCCGGCGGTATCAGTATTACGTCGGCGATTCACGAGGCCCTGCCGAGGCGGATGCCGTTCGATTTCGAAAACCTCGGCGACCAGACCCTGAAGGGTTTCGAAGAGTCCGTTCGGGTGTTCAAGGTCGAGTTGAAACCCGGCGAAAAAATTCCAGAGCCCCAGTCCGGACCCGAATTATCGGCTTCGAGGCTATCGCGGACGACCCTGTTTGCCGTAGCTGGTGTCTTGATCGCATTAGCATTGGGTCTGATATTCATCTTCAAAGACGATCTGCCGTTCGAGAAGCCGACATCTGCCGATAGCGGTGAAATCCCGGTCATCGCGGTACTGCCGTTCGAAAACATGAGCGATGCCTCGCAGGACTATTTTAGCGACGGCATTTCAGAGGACATTATCACCGATCTTTCACAGTTGAGCGGGCTCGCGGTGATTGCCAGAAACTCGTCGTTCAGATTCAGAAATCCGACCGAGACGGTAGAGGATATCAGTAACAAGCTGGGTGCGAAGTACCTGGTTCAGGGCAGCGTCCGCAGGGATGGCAAGCAGATCCGGATCAGCGCGCAACTCGTCGACGGAAGCAGCGGTCACGAATTGTGGGCCAACCGCTACGACCGCGAATTGACCGGCATGTTCGAGTTACAGGATGAAATCACCGCAAAAATCGTCTCTGAATTATCGATCGAGATAAGCGGCGACGAACGGCGGCAACTGGATTACACGGCAACCCGAAACTTCGAAGCCTATGACCTGTTTCTGCAGGCGCAGATAATCGGTGTGAGTTTCACCAAGGATACGATAACCGAGGCGATAAATCTCTATCGGCAGGCAATCGAACTCGACCCGGAGTTCGCCCGCGCTTACGGCGCCATGGCGATCCAGATGACCCGGCAGGTATATTCCGGCTTTGCGGACAACCCGGCGCAAACCCGGGCGCAAGCACTCGACCTGGCGCTCAAGGGAGCGTCGCTCAATCCCGAATCGCCGCAAGTGCAATGGGCGTTGGGTTACGTCTACCTGTACCGGGACGAGTTCGATAACTCGATCGCGGCGCTCGAACGCGCCGTGACCCTGTCACCGAGTTACGCGGACGGTTACGCGATGCTGGCGCTGATCAGAAACAACCTCGGCCAGTCGGAGGAAGCCATTCGCCTGATCAGGAAAGGTATGGAACTCAATCCATTTTATTCCTGGGACTACTTGTATAATCTCGGCCGAGCTCACTATGGGCTAGGGAACTATCAACAGGCGGCCGATTATCTCGAACAGGCGCTGCAACGCAATGCAACCCCTAGAGGCACACGCTTGTTCCTCGTTGCGACCTACGTGGAGCTTGGCCGCCAGGACGATGCGGAATGGGAAATCGTCCAGCTCGAGACAACCTACCCCGAGACCACGCTATCCCAGTTGCGGCAGATGCTCATAATCAGAGACGACGAGTTGTTACAAAGATTGCTCGGCGACCTGCGCACTGCCGGGATGCTCGAATGATTGACCGCCGCCAGCAATATCCCGTTGCATTGCTTCTGCCCTGCTTCTCGCCGCCGAACGAAGTCGGTTAAAATGTACAGGTATCCGCTGTAAACACGTCGATATGCTTAGACCCCTGAATTTTTTAGCTCCGCGCTACCCCCGCGAGGCTGCCAGCGGCACGGTGTCCGGCTTCGCTTTCATCTTTTCGCGTCTCCTGCCACTGCTGCTGGTTGCGCTTCTATATCTACCCGCATTACAGGCGCAAACCGCCGCTACGGAAGATGCCCCGGCCTCGGAGGCCGTGCAATCGCAGGATGCGCAGGTGGTGCGCCGGCTGCAGGCGATTCGCGATTCGTTGCAAAGCAAGCGCGAACAGGTGAGAGGCCTGGTCGATGAAGTCGGCAAGGCGGAAGAATCGCAACGCCACGACCTCGGGCTTCGCATCTCGTCCCTGCAGCAGGACATTCGCGATCTGAGCGACGCGTTCGAGCGCACCGCGGCCGGCGGGCTGAGCCTGCAGTCGAACGACATCGCCGACAAGAAGGCCCTCGACTGGCACGAGGAATTGCTGCAGATCGCGCGACCGATACTCGACAGCCTCAAGAAAGCCACCGAGCGGCCGCGGCGTATCGCGGAATTGCAGGCCGCCATCGAACTCTACGGCCAACAGCTCGAGAAGGCGCGCAAGGCACTCGACAACCTGTCGCAATTCGACTCCCGGCAGGTGCCGCCCGGGGTCAGGTCGGGCCTCGACGAGGTGAAGTCCTCGTGGCGCCAGCATTACAACGATACCGAGCAGGCGCTGCAACTCTCACGCACCGAATTGCAGTATCTGGAGAACCAGGATAGCCGCCTGTTCGAAAACATGGGCGGCATTACTTACGATTTCATTCTCGGCCGCGGCCTGACCCTGTTGCTCGCCCTGCTTGCCGGCATCGCGCTGTGGCTCGCGTTACGCATGCTGCGCCGCTGGGTCAGCCGTGGCTGGAGGGCCGCGCGCGGCAGCGGCCAGTCGGCGCAGGTCCGGTTGCTGTTCTACGGCTATCACCTGTTGACGAGTGTGCTGGTAACGATCGCGGTGCTGTCGGTTTTTTACCTGCGCGGCGACCTGTTGCTGCTGTCGCTGGCGATCGTCGCTCTGGTGATGCTGGCGCTGGGCGTGTGGCGTTTCCTTCCCGGGTATATCCAGGAGGCACGGTTGTTGCTCAACGCCGGCGCCGCGCGCCAGGGCGAACGGGTCGTCTACAACGGCTTGCCGCTGCGAATCGAATCGTTGAACCTGTACTCCGAATTGCGCAACCCGGAGCTCGAGGGACGGCTGCGCCTGCCGCTCGCGGCACTCGGCGGGTTGACTTCTCGGCCCGAGCAGGACGAACCCTGGTTTCCGTGTCGCCCCGGGGATTTCCTGCTGCTGCCGAACGGGGATTTTGCCGAGGTATTGCGGCAGACCGTGGAACTGGTGCAGCTCCGGGTGATGGGCAGCCAGGTCCAATACGACAGCACCGCATTTCTGCAGGCCAACGCCCGCAACCTGAGCCGCGAGGGTTTCGGCATCGCGGTGACTTTCGGTATCGATTACCAGCATCAGCCCGAAGCGCTGGATCTCGTACCCGAGCGAATTCGAACGGGAATCGAGGACGATTTCGAGCAAGCCGGATTCGGCGATAATTTGCTGAACCTCGTGGTAGAGTTCAAGGCCGCCGCCGCGAGTTCTCTCGACTACCTGGTCTACGCATCGCTGGACGGCTCCGCGGCGGGGTCTTACTTCAGGATCGGACGCCTGATCCAGCAATCCTGCGTCAGGACCTGCAACCGCGAGGGCTGGACCATTCCGTTCGCACAACTCACCGTGCACCGCGCGGACGACGGTGCGCCTGACGATGCAGCCGGGCCGGCGGCCGCGACCTGAGACGCTGGCGGCTTACTGGTACTCGAAGTAGAAAGCAGCGCCGTCGAGACAGCGCTGCAGCGCGAGCAGGCATTGCTCGTCCGGATTCAGCGACCAGCCGCCGTTGGTGCGCAGCTGGTAGCGGTAACCCTCGCGCTGCAGGTGGAACACGACCGGCGTCGAACCTTCCGCGCCGTGATCGTCGAGCACCTCGATCAATTCGTCGACCTTGCGCCCGGCGTGACCGTTCAGGGTAATGTGCAAGGCGCGTGCATGCGCGGCGCGGTAATCGTCGAGCAACTGTACCCGGTCGGCGCGCAGTTTGACGCCATTGTTGAAATCGTCGAATGCGATACCGCCGTCGACGACCCAGACCAGGTCTTTTTGTAGTATCGGTTCGACCTGCGTAAGCAGATCCGGAACCACGCGCACGTCGACGCGCCCGCTGCGGTCGTCGAGGGTGACGAAGGCCTCGCGCCCTCGGAAGCTGTTGCGCATGCGGATATCGACGACCAGCCCGCAGACCCTGGCATCCTGTTCCCGGGAACGGTATCGCTCGCCGTTACCGCCGACGTCGAGCCGTTCCAGCCACTGGCCCAGGCTGGTCGGCGCGAACTGCCTGATCTCGGCATCGACCATTTCAAGCGGATGGCCCGTCAGGAACAGTCCCAACGCCTCTTTTTCGAGCACCAGGCGCTGCTTCTCGTCCCATGCCCGGCATTCGGGCAGCGGCTTTTCGGCCGCTTCAGCCGGCGACAGGTCGCCGAACATATCCTCGATACCCGCTTCGAGGTTATGCTGCTGCTGCTCGGCGGCCTGCAAGGCATGCGGCAAGTGCGCCATCAACGCCGCGCGGTTGTCGCTGAAACAGTCCATTGCCCCGCCCTTGATCAACGCCTCGATTACCTTGCGGGTGGATTTCGACGGATCGATACGCGTGCAAAAGTCGTCCAGCGACCGGTAGTCGGAATCGGACCGGCCGTCGACGATGCTTTGAATCGCGCCCTGTCCGACACCCTTGATCGCGCCCAGGCCATAATAGATCTGCTTCTCCGCGTTGGCGGTAAAGCGGTAGTTGGAACGGTTGACGTCGGGCGGACGAATATCGAGTTGCATCTTGCGGCAATCGTCGATCAAGGTAACGATCTTGTCGGTGTTATCCATGTCCGCGGACAGGACAGCGGCCATGAACTCGGCCGGATAATGCGCCTTGAGCCACGCGGTCTGATAGGAAACCAGCGCATAGCCCGCGGAATGCGACTTGTTGAATCCGTAGCCGGCGAATTTTTCCATCAGGTCGAATATATAGGTCGCGGTTTTTTCCTCGACCTGGTTGGCTACCGCGCCGTCGGTAAACACGGCGCGCTGCTTTTCCATTTCCTCGGGTTTCTTCTTGCCCATCGCGCGCCGCAGCAAGTCGGCTTCCCCGAGGGTGTAGCCGGCCAGTTCCTGGGCGATCTGCATGACCTGTTCCTGGTAGAGAATGACGCCGTAAGTCGGCTGCAGGATGGTTTCCAGCGCCGGGTGCGGATACTCTACCGCGGCACGACCGTGCTTGCGGTCGATGAAATCGTCGACCATGCCCGATTGCAGCGGACCGGGACGAAACAGCGCCACGAGGGCGATGATATCCTCGAAACTGTCGGGCTGCAGGCGACGGATCAAGTCCTTCATGCCGCGCGATTCGAGCTGAAAAACCGCCGTGGTCTGGTATGCCTGCAGCAGTTTGAAAGTATCCGCGTCGTCCAGCGGTATGCGCTCGATTTCGAGTTTTTCGCCGCCGCGCCTGTCGTTGATCGCGCGCACCGCCCAGTCGATGATGGTCAGGGTGCGCAGGCCGAGGAAGTCGAATTTGACCAGGCCGACGGCTTCGACGTCGTCCTTGTCGTATTGCGACACCAGGCCGCCGCCGCCCGATTCGCAGTACAGCGGCGTGAAATCGGTCAGGTGACTCGGTGAAATGACCACGCCCCCGGCATGCTTGCCGACGTTGCGGGTCAAGCCTTCCAGCGAGCGCGCCATATCGATCAGCATGGTGACCTCTTCTTCCTGCTGGTACAGCTCGGCGAGCGCTTCTTCCTGTTCCAGCGCCCTGTCGAGGGTCATGCCGATTTCGAAGGGCACCAGCTTGGCGATGCGGTCGACGAAACCGTATGGATGCGACATGACGCGGCCGACGTCGCGGATTACCGCGCGTGCCGCCATCGTGCCGTAAGTGATAATTTGCGATACCTGTTCGCGGCCGTAGAGGTCGGCGACGTAGTCGATGACCTCGTCGCGCCGGTCCATGCAGAAATCGATATCGAAGTCGGGCATCGAGACGCGCTCGGGATTCAAAAAGCGTTCGAACAGCAATTCGTAAGCCAGCGGATCGAGGTCGGTGATATTGAGCGCGTAGGCGACCAGCGAGCCCGCGCCCGAACCGCGTCCCGGGCCCACCGGTATGCGGTTTTTCTTGGCCCAGTCGATGAAGTCCATGACGATCAGGAAATAACCCGGAAAACCCATATCGATGATCACGTCGAGCTCGGTTTTCAGGCGCTCGTCGTAGGGCGCCCGGTCCAGCTCCTCGCCCGCAGGCAATTGCTCGCGCAGGAATTCGAGACGTCGTTCGAGGCCCTGTTCGGCGACATGACGCAGGTAGCTCTCGATGCTGTGGCCTTCCGGTATCGGGTAGTCGGGCAGGAAGGCGTCGCCGAGCCGCAGGCGCAGATTGCAGGCCTCGGCGATCGCACAGGCATTGTCGATCGCCTCGGGGATATCGCTGAAAAGCTCCGCCATTTCGTCGGCGGAGCGCAGGTACTGCTGCGGCGAATAGAGTTTCGGGCGGCGCTCGTCTTCGAGCGTGAAACTGTTGCAGATACAGTAGCGCACCTCGTGGGCTTCGAAATCCTCGGGTTCGAGGAAGCGCACGTCGTTGGTTGCCACCACCGGCACCTGCAAACCGCGCGACCATTCGACCGCATGTTCGATGTAGGATTCCTCGTGGGCGCGCCCGGTGCGTTGCAGCTCGAGAAAAAAGCGTTGCCCGAACAGCTCTCGCCACTGCTGCAGGCAATCCAGGGCAATCTCGCTGTTATGGATCTTCAACGCCAGGCCGATGTCGCCCTCGAGGCCGGCGGACAAGGCGATCAATCCCTCGTTGGCCTGCCGCAGCCAGTCGATCTCGATGGTCGCGCGATCGGCGACCCGGCCCTCCTGGAAGGCGCGCGAAACCAGCCGTTTCAGGTTCAGGTAACCCCGGTCGTCCTGGCACAGCAGAACCAGCCGGCTGAGCGGTTCGCTGCGCCCGGGATGATGAATCCAGACGTCGGCGCCGAAGATCGGTTTGACGCCCGCGGCTATCGACGCCTTGTAATGCTTGACCACCGCGAACATGTTGTTCAGATCGGTGAGCGCGACCGCGCCCATGCCGCGCTCGCGCACCTGTTCGACCAGCGGCTTCAGGCGGATGGTGCTGTCCTGCAGCGAGTATTCGCTGTGCACGTGCAGGTGTACGAAGCGCGCGGCCATTTACAGCAACTCCCTGACCGGCCCGAAGCTGCGCCGATGCGCGGGCGAAACGCCGTGTTTCTTCAGCATTTCCCGGTGCAGTTCGGTCGGGTATCCCTTGTGCCGCGCGAACTGGTATTCGGGATAGCGTCGGTCGAGTTCGAGCATTTGCCGATCTCGATGCGTCTTGGCAAGGATCGACGCGGCCGAGATACAGGGCTCGAGGCTGTCGCCGCGCACGATGGCGCGCATCCGGTAACCGTCGAGCTCGGGCAGTCGATTGCCGTCGACCAGTACCTGGCCGGGCTTCAGGGCGAGCGCCAGCAGCGCGCGTTTCATCGCCAGCAGGCTCGCCTGCAGGATATTGATTTCGTCTACTTCGATGTGCGAGGCCTCGGCGACGGCCCAGGCACGGGCATGCAGCTTGATCTCTACCTCGAGCGCCTCCCGGCGGCCGGCGGAGAGTTTCTTGGAGTCGGTCAGACCCTCGATCGGGCGGCCCGTATCGAGAATCACCGCGGCGGCGACCACGGAACCCGCCAACGGCCCGCGCCCGGCTTCATCGACACCGGCGACAAGCTTCGCAATTGGGTATTCATCCATATATAATGCGCCGTCTGAATTTAACCCCTTCCACTATGTCTGAAATACTCAAGGTTGCCGTTGTCGGTGTTGGTCATCTCGGTAAATGGCACGCCGAAAAATATGCAGCCTGTACCGATTGCGAATTGGTTGCCGTGGTCGACAGCGATGCCGGTCTGGCCGGCGAAATCGCGTCGAAACACGGCATCGACGCCTGCCAGGATTACCGTGAAATCCTCTCTTCGGTCGACGCGATCAGCCTGGTCGTGCCGACTAGCCTGCATTATAAAATCGGCCGCGAGTTTCTGGAAGCGGGAATTCACTGTTTGATCGAAAAACCGATCACCGAGACCGTCGACGAGGCCGACATCCTGGTGGATATAGCCCGCGAAAACGGGCTCGTGTTGCAAGTCGGCCATATCGAGCGCTTCAACAGCGTGATGCTCGGCATCAGCGAGCGACTGATGGAGCCGCAATTCATCGAATCCACGCGTCTGGCGCCGTTCACGCCGCGCGCCACCGATGTGAGCGTGATTCTCGACTTGATGATTCACGACATCGACCTGATCCTCGATCTCGTCGACAGCCCGATCGAGCGTATATCGGCGAGCGGTATCTCGGTGCTTTCCGATAACATCGACATCGCCAACGCGCGCCTCGAATTCGCCAATCGCTGCGTCGCCAATGTCACCGCCAGCCGCATCAGCCGCAAGCGCGAACGGAAACTGCGAATTTTCCAGAAAGACGCTTACCTGTCGGCCGATTTGCAGGACAAGCTGCTGGCCGTGAACCGCAAGGGCGAGACCGATAACGCCGAGGGCTACAGGGACATCACCCACGAAGAGTTCAAATTCGACGACAATGACGCACTCAATCTCGAAGTGCTCGATTTCATCGATGCCGTCAAAACCGGCAAGCGCCCCCTGGTCAACGGCGAGGACGGCCGGCGAGCATTACAGACCGCGATTGCGATTACCACCCAGATAAGAGATTCCCTATGACGATTCCCATGGTTGACCTGAAGGGTCAGTACCAGAGCCTGAAGGACGAAATCGACAGCGCGATCCTGCAGGCGCTCGACGAAACCCGTTTCATCCTCGGACCCAATGTCCAGGCATTCGATAGCGAGGCCGGCGAGTATCTGGGCGCGCGCCACGCGATCAGCTGCGCCTCGGGCACCGACGCGCTGCACCTCGCCCTGCTCGCGGCCGGCATCGAGGCCGGTGACGAAGTGATCACCAGCGCTTTTACCTTCATCGCCACCGCCGAGGCGATACGCTATATCGGCGCGACCCCGGTGTTCGTCGATATCCAGGCCGACAGCTTCAACCTCGATCCCGCGATGATCCGCGACGCGATCACCGACAGGACCAGGGCGATACTCCCCGTCCACCTGTTCGGCCAGCCCGCCGACATGGACGAAATCCAGGCGCTGGCAGACGAATTCGGCCTGCTGGTGATCGAGGATTGCGCGCAATCCTTCGGCAGCCGCTACCGCGGAAAAACCACCGGCACCATGGGTAGCGTCGGCGCCTTCAGTTTTTTCCCGAGCAAGAATCTCGGCTGTTACGGCGACGGCGGCATGGTGACCACTGATGACGATAAAATCGCGGCCAGCATCAAGATGCTGCGCAACCACGGCAGCAGCCAGCAGTACCATCACGACGTGATCGGATTCAACAGTCGCCTCGACGAGTTGCAGGCGGTGGTGCTGCGCATCAAG
>JASFKL010000119.1:0-10630 GCA_050118655.1 Gammaproteobacteria bacterium
GGACTTGTATCGATCGGTGCCCTTGATTTCCAGTGCTTCACCCATTGTTGACTCCAAAGTTAAATTGTTGACTGGTCGACGTCGCCCGTCAGGCGGCGCTCTGCTTATCGATTTCAGGATCCAGTGCGCCCGACCTGTAGCGTCGGGCCATTTCCGCGAGGCCCAACGGCCTGATCTTGCCGGCCTTGCCGGCGGTACCGAACTGTTCGAAACGGTCCCGGCACAGCGCCTGCATGGCATCCAGGGCGGGCTGTAAAAACTTGCGCGGATCGAACTGGCTGCGATCTTCGGTGGCGATACGGCGAAATGCGCCGGTCATCGCCAGGCGGCAGTCGGTGTCGATATTGACCTTGCGCACCCCCTGACCGATACCCCGGGCGATTTCTTCCACCGGCACGCCCCAGGTTTGCGGCATTTCGCCGCCGAATTCGTTGAAGATATCCTGTAAGGCTTGCGGTACCGACGAAGAGCCGTGCATGACCAGGTGGACATCGGGCAGGCGCCGGTTGATTTCCCTGACCACGTCCATGGCGAGGATTTCGCCGTCGGGTTCGCGGCTGAATTTGTAAGCTCCATGGGAGGTGCCCATGGCGATCGCCAGGGCGTCGACCCGGGTGCGGCCGACGAAGTCCACCGCCTGTTCGGGATCGGTCAGCAGTTGCTCCTTGCTGAGACTGCCCTCGAAGCCGTGGCCGTCTTCCTTTTCGCCCTCGCCCGTCTCCAGCGACCCCAGGCAGCCCAGCTCGCCTTCGACCGAGACGCCGATATCGTGCGCGATGGCGGTCACCTCGGTGGTGACCGCGAGATTGTAGTCGTAGCTCGCCGGAGTGCTGGCGTCCGCTTCGAGCGAGCCGTCCATCATCACCGAGGTAAATCCGGCCTGCATGGCCGAAACGCAGGTCGACCGATCGTTGCCGTGATCCTGGTGCAGGCAGACCGGTATACCGGGAAACATTTCTTCGGCCGCCTCGACCATCTTGCGAATCATCGTGTCGCCGGCGTAAGCGCGCGCACCCCGGCTGGCCTGCAGAATCACCGGCGCCTCGACTTCACGCGCCGCCTGCATGATCGCCAGCACCTGCTCCATGTTGTTGATATTGAACGCGGGTACGCCGTAGCCGTATTCGGCGGCGTGGTCGAGCAATTGTCTCAGTGTAATGCGTGCCATCGGGTCAAGTCCTCGTCTGTTTTGAAAATGGCGACGATGCGTCCGCCAGCTCCGTGGAAATATTTTTCGGCGATTGCCATCGAGCCTTCATCCCTGCGCGACCCGTCGCTTGCGCTCGACCAGCTGCAGTACGAGCGGGGTAAAAATCAATTGCATCGCCAGATCGATCTTGCCTCCCGGAATCACGATACAGTTGGGGCGCGACATGAAACTGTTGCGAATCATCGCCAGCAGATAGGCAAAATCTATCCCCTTGGGGTCGGCGAAGCGAATCACCACCAGCGATTCGTCGGCTTTCGGAATCCAGCGCGCGATGAACGGATGCGAGGTGTCGACCACGGGTACCCGCTGAAAATTGATATCGGTCTGGGAAAATTGCGGACAGATATAATCGATGTAATCCGGCATGCGACGCAGGATCGTGTCGGTAATGTCGAGATCGGTATAGCCGCGTTTTTCCTTGTCGCGATGCATCTTCTGAATCCACTCGAGATTGATCACCGGAACCACCCCGACCTTGAGATCGGCGTATTGCGCGACGTTCGCCTCGGGGGTATTGATCGCGCCGTGCAAGCCCTCGTAGAAAAGCAGATCGGTTCCCCCGGGGAGTTCTTCCCAGTCGGTGAAGGTACCGGGAGGCACGCCGTAGCATTCGGACTCCGCCTCGTCATGCACATAGTGCCGTGTGCGCCCGGTGCCGGTCTCGCCGTACTCGCGGAACACGCTTTCGAGTTCCTCGAACAGATTGGCTTCCGGCCCGAAATGGCTGAAGTGCTTGTTCCCGGATTCCTCCGCGGCCGCCATGGCCTGCTTCATATCCATGCGGTTGTAACGGTGAAATGCATCGCCCTCGATATAACAGGCATCGATCTTTTCGCGGATGAAGATTTGTTGAAAGGTTTCCTTGACCGTGGTCGTACCGGCCCCGGAAGAGCCGGTAATCGACAGTATCGGATGCTGACTGGACATTATCGACTCGGAATTCTGAGTAAACCGCGATGCTCGAAGAGCGGAAAGCGGGTGGCTTCGACAGCGGTACCGGCAATGTAGTCGATGACTTCTTCGACCCGGTCCCGGGATCCGAATATCAGGGGTACGCGCTGGTGCAGCGACTCCAGCGGCAATTCGAGGATCCGCCTGCAGCCGTCGCTGGCGCTGCCGCCTGCCTGTTCGACGATCATCGCTAGCGGCACGGCTTCGTAGAGCAGCCGCAGGCGGCCATTGGCATACCCGGGCCGGGAATCACCGGGATATAGAAACACCCCGCCGCGGCTCAGCACGCGGAAAGCCTCGGCGACCAGCGAAGCATTCCAGCGCATGTTGAAATTGCGGCCGAGGTTGCCGTTCTCACCGGCGATACAGTCGTCGATGAAGTGCTTGACGTTCTGCTCCCAGAAACGGTAATTGGATACGTTGATCGCGAATTCGCACCAACCGGACGGAATGGATAAGGGACCGCCCACCAGGCAAAATTCATGCTTCTCGGGATCGAGCAGGAATACCAGGCTGCCCTCGCCGAAATTCAGCACCAGGCGTGTCTGCGGGCCGTAACAGATGAAACCAGCAACCCGCTGTCGTTCGCCCGGGGGAACGGTAAAGAGTTCGTCGACCGAGGACTCGAGGACCGAGAAAATCGTTCCGATAGACAGATTGGTATCGATATTTGACGAACCGTCGAGGGGGTCCAGGGCCACTCCGTAACGTGCATTCGGATCGACCTCGATTGCGGTCTCGGATTCCTCTGAAACGATGAACCCGATTGGCATATTGACCAGTGCGTCGACAAAAGTCCGGTGGGCAAAGACGTCCAGCGGATTACGCCTGTCGCCGTCGGCATTGAGATCGCCGCCGAGTGTTTCGATATCGAGCAGATCGCGCCTCGCGATCGATCTGGAAAGCCTGGCGCTGGCCTCGCTAATCGACTTCAGGATCGACACCAGCGCGATCCGCGACGGCTCCGACCCGGCCCAGTTATCGAGTATTGTTGATAAACCGACTTCTTTTGACATTAACGGCGAGGCCCCCTGATCTAATAATTTCCATGCGAGTATGAGGGGATTGTTTTTTTAGTAAAGTTTAATAAACTATTCAAATATGAAAGAAAAACTTTACCCCTGGTTACGCCAGCTCACGTTCCGACAATTGCGCGGATTCGACGCCGTGGTCGAATCGGGCAGTGTTTCCGCGGCTGCCAGAAGCCTGCACCTGACGCCTCCGGCCGTTTCCCTGCAATTGCGCGATCTCGAAAATGCGATCGGTTCGCCATTGCTCGAGCGCGGCGAAGACGGCCTGGTAACGACTCGCGTCGGGCAGGAATTACTGGAATTGTCGCGCGAGTTTCAAGCCTTGCTGGCGGCATTTGCCGAGCGGGTCGACGAATTAAAGGGTGTCGACCACGGCGTGGTCTCGGTCGGAGTCGTCAGTACCGCGCGCTACTTCGCGCCCACGGTGCTGGCGGAATTCCTCAAACTCTACCCCGCGGTGCGGATTCAGCTGCAGGTCGGCAATCGCGATTCGACGCTCGAAAAACTCGAGAAGATGGAACTGGATTTCGCGATTACCGGTTCGCCGCCCGAACACTTCGAGGTGAAGCGCGAATTCATCAGCAAAAACCCGCAGATTCTGATCGCCCCGCCCGATCACTCGCTGGCCGGCAAGACCCGTATCTCGCTGTCGGAACTTCGCGGTCAGACCTTTTTGCTGCGTGAAACCGGTTCGGGGACACGCTCGGTAGCCGACCGCCTGTTCGCGCGCGACCGGCAGTTACCCGGCACCGGCCTCGAATTCGGCAGCAACGAAACCATCAAGCAGGCGGTCATGGCCGGGCTCGGTATCGCCCTCATATCGGCACACACGGTCGCCGCGGAATTGAACGAAAAACGGCTCGTGGCGCTCGACGTGAAGGGGTTGCCGATTCATCGCAAATGGTTTCTGGTCAAGCATGCCGGCAAGCGCTTCCTGCCGTCGGCGGAAACCCTGTGGAAGTTCATCGCGCGCAACGGCCGCCACTATCTTCCACAGCTTTGATCGACGCTGGAGCACGAAGGCGATCCGGTGGCACGCACCGGGAATTAAAATCAGGTCTCGTGTTCGCGGTGTTTAAGAGCGTAATAAAGCATCGGGATCACCACCAGGGTCAACAGTGTCGAAACCAGGATACCGAATATCAGCGCGATCGCGAGACCGTTGAAGATCGGGTCGTCGAGAATGAAAAAGGCGCCCAGCGCCGCGGCCAACGCGGTCAGCGCGATCGGCCTGGCGCGTACGGTAGCCGCCTGAATCACGGCTTCGCCGAATTCGACACCCTCTTCCACCTGCTGGTTGATGAAATCCACCAGCAGGATCGAATTTCGTACGATGATGCCGGCCAGCGCGATCATGCCGATCATCGAAGTCGCGGTGAATTGCGCGCCGAGCAGTGCGTGGCCGGGGAGTACTCCGACCACGGTCAGCGGTATCGGCGCCATGATCACCAGCGGGGTTGCATAGGAGCGGAACTGCGCGACCACCAGCAGGTAAATCAGGATCAGGCCGACCGAATAAGCGAGTCCCATGTCGCGGAAGGTTTCGTAGGTCACCTGCCACTCGCCGTCCCACTTCAGACTGTAACGGTAGGGATTTTCCGGCTGGCTGACCAGATACTGCTCGATCGGCGCGTCGAGGGATTTCAAGGTGTTCGCATCCTGGAGGCTGAACAGGACCTCGAACATTCCGTATAGCGGGCTGTCGAGCTCACCCGCCATGTCGGCGGTCACGAATACCACCGGCAGCAGATCCTTGTGATAAATACTGTGCTCGTTATCGGTCTTCACCAGTTTGACGACCTCGGAGATCGCCACCGGGTTGCCGTCCGAGGAACGCAGTTTGAGCGACAGAACCTTGCCGATTTCGGCGCGGTCGCCGTCGGACAATTGCAACCGCAGGGGCAGCGGGTACTTGATATCGTCGCGATGCAGGTAACCGACGTCTTCGCCGTGCACCAGGGTCACGACCGCATTGGCGATAGCGGCCTGGTTGAGGCCGAGCCGGGTGGCTTTTTCGCGATCGATGGCAAGTATCCAGCGCGCCGACTCGGTCTCCACGCTGTCGTCGATATCGACGATTCCCTCGCTTTTCTCGAACAGTCCGCGCAATTCACGGGCGACCTGGATCTGGCCGTCGTAGTCGATGCCGTAGACCTCGGCGACCAGCGGCGCGTGCACCGGCGGGCCGGGAGGTACCTCGACGATCTTGACGTTCGCCCGGTAGCGGCGGCCGATTTCCTGCAGCGGCGGGCGCAGTGCCAGGGCGATCTCGTGGCTGTCGCGCTCGCGCAGCGACTTGTCGCGCAAATTCACCTGGATATCGGACAGGTTGGCCGCATCGCGAAGATAGTACTGGCGCACCAGCCCGTTGAAGTTGATCGGCGAGGCGGTACCGACGTAGGCCTGGTAATCGGTCACTTCGTCGACTCCGGCGAGGTAATCGCCGAGTTCGGCGACCACGCGCGCGCTCTGCTCGAGGCTGGTGCCTTCCGGCATGTCGACGGTAACCTGAACCTCCGACTTGTTGTCGAACGGCAGCATTTTCAGCACCACGAGCTTGAATCCGGCAAGGCCCAGCGAGCCCGCGATCAGCACGAGAATCACGACCAGCAGCAGCCAGCGATTGCGCCGACCCCGGCTGCCCGCGAGCAGCGGCGAGATTATGCGGTGAAACAGCGGGTACAGGGCCTGGTCCGAACGCTCGCCGGAATGCGCATGCGATCCCTTGCCGCCCAGCAGCTTGAGACTCAACCACGGGGTGACCACGAAAGCGACCGCCAGGGAGATCAGCATACCGATACTCGCATTGATCGGGATAGGGCTCATGTAGGGACCCATCAACCCGGTGACGAAAGCCATCGGCAATAGCGCCGCGACGACGGTAAAGGTCGCCAGGATGGTCGGTCCCCCGACCTCGTCGACGGCCAGCGGGATCGCATCGACGAGCTTCCGGCGCCCCATCTGCATGTGGCGGTGGATATTCTCGACCACCACGATGGCGTCGTCGACGAGTATTCCGATCGAGAAAATCAATGCGAACAGGGACACCCGGTTGAGCGTAAAACCCCAGGCCCAGGAAGCGAACAGGGTCATCGCCAGAGTAACCACGACCGCGGTACCGACGATCACCGCCTCGCGCATGCCCAGCGCCACGACGACGAGCAGGACCACCACCGTGGTCGCGAATGCGAGTTTCTTTATCAGCGTGACTGCCTTCTGGTTGGCGGTTTCGCCGTAATTGCGCGTCACCGTGACCTCGACGCCATCCGGAACCAGAATACCGTGCAATTGCTGCACGCGCGCGATGACCTGATCGGCGACCTCGATCGCGTTGCTGCCCGGCTTCTTGGCGACCGCGATGGTCACCGCCGGGAAGCGACCGCGCGCGTCTATGCCCTTGTCGGCAGCGGCCGGGCCGGCGCCGAACCACAGATACTGCTCCGCCTGGGTCGGTTCGGTCTCGATGTTCGCGATATCGCCCAGGGTTATCGGCACGCCGTCCGACTGGCCGACGACGAGACCGGCGATTTCCGTGGCCTGACTCAGGAAGACCCCGGATTGCAGGGTAATTTCCCGGCCGTCGCGCACGATCGTACCTGCTTCGCGGGACTGGTTGGCGGCAATAATTCCGTTTCGGACCTGGGCGAGATCGATATTGAAACCCGCCAGCCTGACCGGATCCAGCAGGATGCGAACCGACCGCGGGGTACCGCCCAGCGAATAGATATCCCGCGTGCCCGGCACCCGCTTGAGCTCGGCTTCCAGCGAATGCGCGATCTGCAGCAATTCGACCGATCCTCGCAGCGGGTCGGGGTTCCACAGGGTCAGGGTTACCACCGGCACGTCGTCGATGCCGCGCGGCTTGATGATCGGCTGGCCGACGCCCATGTCGGTCGGCAGCCAGTCGGCGTTCGAAAAAATCTTGTTGTATAGCCGCACGATCGCCTGGGTGCGCTCCTCGCCGACCTCGAATTGCACCGTCAGGATCGCGAGACCGGGTTTCGAGACCGAGTAAACGTGCTCGATGCCGACGATTTCGGACAATACCTGTTCCGCGGGGGTGCTGACGACCTGCTCTACCTCGAAGGCCGTCGCTCCCGGAAAGGGTATGAACACGTTGGCGAAGGTGACATCGATTTGCGGCTCTTCCTCGCGCGGCGTGATCAGCACCGCGAACACCCCGAGCAACAGCCCGATCAACGCCAGCAACGGCGTTATTTCGGATTGCAGAAAAGCCCTGGCCACCCAGCCCGAGGGGCCCAGTTTTTCGCTCATTGTTCGGCTTCCAGCCGGCGCTTGTATTCGATTCCGGCGCGTACGGGATCGATCGCGATCGATTCGTCGGCATCGAGGCCGGCGAGTATTTCCACACGATCCCCGAAGCGATTACCCGGACGTACCTGCCGCAAGGCGATTTCGCCGCCGTCGTCGATCACGTAAACCGCGTTGACTTCGGATCGCGCAACCAGCGACGAGGCCGGAACCAGTATCCGTTCGGCGGTGCCGATCGCGATCGCGACCTTGACCAGCATGCCCGGATAGAGTCCGTCGTGCTCGACCGGCAGATCGAGTCGTACCGGAAAAGAGTGGTTTTGCGGGTTGGCATAAGGAGGGATGGTAATCGCGGTGACATCTAGCGAGGTATCGTTCTCGAGCACGATTACACGCGCCTCGCGGCGCTCGCGCAGACCGCCGATCAGCGATTGCGGCACGCTCGCCACGACCCTGAGTTCTTCGCTGCTGTAACCGCTCATGATCGGCTGACCCGGATTGACCGTTTCCCCGGGCTCGACATGCCGCTGGACGACGATCCCGCTGTAGGGCGCGCGCACCACCGTGTGTCTCAACGCTTCCTCGGCGCTCTCGAGATTGGCCTCCGCCGAGGATTTACGGGCGTTAGCCGCCTCGAGATTTGCGTTGGCCCGGTCGAATTCCGCCTGCGAAATCAGTTTGCGGTTGCGTAAATCCCGTTGCCGTTCGAACTCGAGACGAGTCTGCTTTAAATTCGCTACCGCCTCGTCGAGGGCCGCCACCGCCTGTTGCCGACGGGCGCGGTACTCGCGGTCGCGTATCGTCATCACGACCTCGCCCTTTTCGACGAAATCGTCGACGTCGAAATTCACCGTTTCGACCTGGCCGGAAACCTCGGCCGAAAGCGTCGCCTGCCGGCGGGCTTCCACGACCCCGTCGAGCTGGTATTCCTGCGGCATCGAAACCCGCTCCGCGGATATTGTTTGCAAGGCCTCGCTGGCGTTGGCCATTAGCGGGGCCAACAGGGCGAACACGAAGAGGAACCTTCCGGGACGACGCATGTGCTTCTCCGCTAGCGAGTAAAATTGGCGATAATATTAGAATTCTCTAATATACGATATACTCCGAACGAGATAGTATTTTTGCTTTGCGCAAATACCGTATTGATATCGGACAAGTTATGCAAGCTTTGGCCTGCAAGCCAGCGGCGATTGCATCGGCCTCGATTTGCCGGGGTGATCTCCCGGGCATATGGCCGATATTCGGGAAGCGGTGCCGCATTTCGACGCCGGGCGATGGCGCTTGCCCCCGGATTGTGCAAGTACGCGATCCGCGGGCATGATCGAACCGCGGCGAGCCGATCGCGATAATCGCGATTCGGCTGCCCTTGCCTGCCCTCTTTTCGTGGCCGCTATCCACTGCTTACCTCTCCGAATCGCCTGTTCGACCCGCGCAAACGGCCGCCTTGCGGGTAACCGGCAGAATTTACGGCGCTTGCGCGCAAGCCAAACTCCCGACGGGCATTCTCGCCGGGCGGAGCGGATTCGCGACCCGGGATTCGTCTTCCCGCGCGGCACGATGGGTAAAATACCGGCCGTCGACTATGCTTCCCCCAGAGGCGTCTACGGCGCCATCGCCCAACGGATACAGGCAACTGAAAGAGAATGAAAATCCATCGATCGATCGCCGCCCTGGCAACCAGAGTCCGGTCTCTGTTTTCGTCGCGGGGATTCCGCACGCTGGCCGCGATAAGGTTTCGCGGCGGCATCCAGGCCGCGCTTGCCGCCTGGCGCGAGCGCAGGCGCAAACCGCTGCCCGACGACGAAACCCATACCTTCACGGCCCGCGCCTACCCGGGATCGCGCACCCGCCGCTACCTGGTGCACGTGCCGAACGGCAAGCTGAATTCGCGCCCCCGCCCGCTGGTCCTGGTCCTGCACGGCTGCCGCCAGGACAACCGTGATATCGAACAGATTAGCGGGTTCAATCAACTGGCGGATCGCCGCGGTTTCCTGGTCGCCTACCCGTTCGTCACCAGTTATCGCGGCCTGCGCAACAAGAATTGCTGGGGCTGGTGGTTCGACCGGGAAATTCACGCCGGCGCCGGCGAGGTCGAGGACCTGTGGCAAATCGTCGAGGAAATCAGGCGCGATTACCCGGTCGACGCGCGTCGCATCCACGTTACCGGCCTGTCTTCGGGAGCGGGCATGGCGGTGGCGATGATGGTCGCCCATGCCGACAAGATCGCTTCCGGCGCCGCCGTCGCCGGCATGCCCTACGCGGAGCGCGCCGAGGCCGTGCGCCACGCGTTCAACGACGAGCCCCGCTACCGGCCGATCGTTGCCGTGGTATCGGCGATGCAGGCAGAGATGGGCAACCGCGCGCGCCGCGTGCCGATTCAGATCGTACACTCGAAAAACGACGACAAGGTCGAGGTTCGCGCCGCCGAACTGCTGCGCGACAGCTGGGGTCACTGTTTCGATATCGACACCCGCGAAGCCTTCAAGGTCAATACCGGGGTCACCCGGGGCACCGCCTGGGAACACAGCCGTTACCGCGACGGCGGCCGCAAATCGGTCATCGAAACCCTGTTTCTCGAGGGCCCCGGACACGGCTGGTACGGGGGCAATCCGGGTAATTTCAGCTTTCCGGAGGCACCCGACATCAAGCGCGACATCTGGCGATTTTTCGTTTCCCACCCGTTGCCGCGCTAAAAGCGCTATGATGCGCGCTTCGAGACCAACGCCCGATACCCGCTCGCAAGCCACGCATGACCCTGACCGCCGACAGTTTTCCGACCGATGACCACGGCTGGGCCGAACTACTGCCCGCGCGCCGGCCCGCGCCGCCGCTCGCCGAAAACCGGCGCGTTCCCTGGGTGGTCGTCGGCGCCGGGCTGACCGGTCTGTCCTGCGCGCGCCGGCTGGCCGAGTTGCATCCGCAGCAGGAAATCCTGTTGCTCGAGGCCCGCCAGGTCGGCCAGGGCGCGTCGGGGCGCAATTCCGGGTTCGTGGTCGCCACCAGCCAGTTCCCGGGCCGCTTCGATCGCCGCCGGATCGACGAGTACCGGCGCGTCAACCGCATCAACACGGCCGGGCTGGATTTGCTGTCGTCCCAGGTCGCGGAGCTGGCGATCGATTGCCAATGGCGCCGGGAAGGTTTCATTCACAGCGCCGCCGACCGTACC
>JASFKL010000120.1:0-10573 GCA_050118655.1 Gammaproteobacteria bacterium
TCAAGATCCCCCTGCTGCGCTATCTCGGCGGCATCAAGGACTCGAAAATCCCGTCGATCGCGAGCAAGTTCCTGCAGGACAGCAATAAACTCGTGGTCATCGAGGCGCTCAAGGCGTTCGATCGGCAAACGATGTCCTACGATGTGTCGATACTGCTGCCTTATATCGAGTCGATGTCGGGCCTCGAGTTACGCCTGGCGATGAAAGTAATCGCCAAGCAGGCCGATACCGGTCTGGTGCCCCGCTTGACGGATTACCTCGATACGAAATCGGACGAACTCAACGACTTTTTCGCCCGCATCGTCGTACACAATTCGGATAAACAGAGCTTCGAAAAGTTTCTGCGGCAGCTGATGGGCAAGGACGACTACGACCGCCAGCAGGCTATTGCCGCGATTCAAAAGCTTGCCGACGAAAAACTCTCCAGGGTAGCGCAGGAGCTCGCCAACCACGAGGAGGAGTTCATTCGCAATACCGCGCAGCAGCTGGTGATGAACCTGGGCGGCGACGAAGACCTGGCTAAAATCGAGCAATTTGCGCTCAGCGACAACTTTCAGGTGCGCGAGCGCGCGGCCCATTCGCTAGCCAAATCATCCAACCGCGCGGCCATCGCGATTTTGAAGAAGCAGGCCGAGGCATATCCCGACGATTTCGTCCTGGTGCTGCGGGCGGTCAAGCGGCTCGGATTCGACGCGGGCCTCGAAATTGCTTTCGATGCGCTGCACAGCGAACAGGCCAACGTGCAGCGTGCCGCGCTCGAAACCATCGAGGCCATTACCACGCCGGAGCAAGCCGGAAATGCACGCGACCACATACTGGCGAGTTTGCCGGAGTTGACTGTCGAGATGCGCGAATTCGCGAAAATGCTGATGGCGCAGATCGCCAGTGAATTCGATCTGCCAGAGATGGATAACGACCTTGCGGCTACCCGCACCGGCGTCATCGACGTGCCGCTGTCCGGCGAGGACGCCAAACCCCGCAAGCGGGTGCGAAGCAGGTCGCTGCTGGATTCGCTCGAGCCCGGCGAGGTATGGATGGATCGCTATCACATCAGGAAGGAGATCGGGCAGGGCGCGATGGGCCGGGTCCTGCTGGCCGAGGACGATATGGTCGACGAGGCGATAGTACTGAAGTTCATGTTGCCCGCGCTGACCATCGACAAGGGGTCGACCGAGCGTTTCAAGCGTGAAGTCAAGTATGCGCGCCGGGTTAGTCATCGAAACGTCATTCGCGTCCACGACATTTTGATCAAGGACGGCGTTTGCGCGATTTCGATGGAATACTTCGACAGCCGCGGACTCGAAGAGGTGGTCGACGAAATCGGCTGGTTCGAGACCCTGGCGGGTCTCGAGGTCCTTCACCAGATAGCCAGCGGCATGGCGGCAGCGCACGAAGAAGGCGTCATTCACCGCGACCTCAAACCCAGCAATATCCTGATCGACGATCGATGGCATGTCAAAGTCGTCGATTTCGGGATCGCTTCTGCCAGCACCTCCGGCGAGGCCTCGCTGACGCAGACCGGCTCGATTATCGGCAGTCCGTCATACCTGGCGCCCGAGCGCGCCGAAGGCAAGGACGCGGACGAACGCAGCGATATCTATTCGCTGGGTGTCATCGCCTATCAAATGTTCAGCGGCGAATTGCCCTACACCGGCAAACCCATGGAGATACTGTCGAAACATCTCGAGGGAAATGCGCCCCCGATAGTCAAGGTAAAGGATGGCGCGTCGCCCGAGGTTTCGCGCCTGATCGAAAAAATGATGGCGCTGGACCCGGCGGATCGCCCACAGACGATGACCGCGTTGCGCGACGAAGTCGCGGGACTCGTCGAAAAGTTTACCTTGCCGGACGAAATCGCCTAGTCAGAGGCTGAACGCGCACGGCGTGCGCGGGGACGACGGATGAGGATCCGGGACGTCAGCCGCGCGACTGGACCGCGGTCAACGCGATCAGGTAATAGATGTCGTCGACGTGGCAGCCGCGTGACAGGTCGTTGGCCGGCCGGTTGAGGCCCTGCAGAATCGGGCCGATGGCGGTCGCGCCGCCGAAACGCTGGGTCAGCTTGTAGCCTATGTTGCCGGCATCGAGATCCGGAAATATCAATACGTTGGCGCGCCCTTCGAGGCGCGAGCCGGCGATCTTTTGCCTGGCGATTTCCGGCACGATCGCGGCATCCAGCTGAACCTCGCCGTCGACGGGCGTATGCGGCATCTGCCGGCGAGCCAGCCGGGTGGCCTCGCGCACCTTTTCGACATGCGGGTGATCGGCGCTGCCGTCGGTTGAAAACGACAGCATCGCCACGCGCGGTTCGTCGTCGATCAGCTGGCGCGCCGAGTTCGCGGCGGCGACCGCGATTTCGGCCATCTGCTCGGCATCGGGATCGACGATCAGCGCACAATCCGCGAATACCATGGCGCGCTTCGGCTGGTGATGCTCGGCCTCGAACAGCATCAACATGAAACTCGATACGGAACTGAAACCGGGCTTCACGCCGACGATCTGGAGCGCCGAGCGAACCCTCGCGCCGGTGGTATACACCGCGCCGGCGATCGCGCCGTCGGCATGATTGGCGCGCAGCATCAGGTCGGCGAAGCAAAGCGGGTCCAGCACCTGCTCCTCCGCCTGCACGCGCGTCATGCCCTTGTGCTTGCGCAGTTCGAACAACTGCTGACTATAACTTTTGTGATATTGTGACGTTCCCGGCTCTTCGATACTAATGTCGCCGAGGTCGTGACCCGATTCGCCTGCCTGTTTCTCGATGGCCGCGGCGTCGCCGACCAGGATGCATTTGGCGATCCCGTCGTCGCGGGCGCGACAGGCGGCCTCGATTACGCGCGCATCGGTGCCCTCGGCGAGAACGATGGTTTGCCGGTGATCGCGGGCTTTTTGCAGGATGGAATCTAAAAATTGCATGATGGAATAGAAAAAAGCGATGACCCTGGCCGGATAATTGGTGCAGAATGATGCACGCATGGAATCCAGGTGTCCATGACAAACGTACAAACCTGTATCGGCGAGAGCCGGGGCTGTAATAACTAGATTTGGTATACAATATACCAGAACGTCGGTATATTGGTGAGTTTCGTGTCGTGGCGGGATTGCCCTCGGCACGTTTTCCAGGGGGAACAAAAACCTATGATCATCGGAATACCCGCAGAAATTCATCCCGGGGAGAAGCGCGTTGCGGCGTCTCCCGAGATGGTCGAAAAACTTGTCGCCGCCGGCTTCGAAGTCGTCGTCGAATCGGGGGCGGGCGCCGCGGCGAGTTTCAACGACGACGTTTTCATGGAAGCGGGCGCGAAGATCGCGCGCGATCCCGCGGGCGCCTTCGACGCCGATCTGGTCGTCAAGGTTCGCCCGCCGGAAATCAACACCCAGCTCGGGCGGCATGAAATCGACCTGATGCGCGAGGGATCGCGACTGATCAGTTTTATCTGGCCGGCGCAAAACGAAGACCTGTTGAAACTGTTTTCCGAGCGCCAGCTCACCGCGCTGGCGATGGACAGCATTCCGCGCATTTCGCGCGCGCAAAAACTCGATGCGCTCTCGTCGATGGCCAATATCGCGGGCTATCGCGCGGTCATCGAGGCGTCCAACCTGTTCGATCGCTTTTTCGCCGGTCAGATCACCGCCGCCGGAAAGGTCGATCCGGCGAAAGTACTGGTCATCGGCGCCGGCGTGGCCGGCCTCGCGGCGATCGGCACCGCCAAGTCGCTGGGCGCGATCGTGCGCGCCTTCGACACGCGGCCCGAGGTCAAGGACCAGATCCAGAGCATGGACGCCGAATTTCTCGAACTCGATTTCGAAGAAGACGGTACCGGCGAAGGCGGTTACGCCAAGGTCATGAGCAAGGAATTCATCGAGGCCGAGATGGCGCTGTTCGCGCGCCAGGCCTGCGAGGTAGACGTGATCATTACCACCGCGCTGATTCCCGGCAAACCGGCGCCCAAGCTGATAACCCGCGGCATGGTGGAGTCGATGCGCACCGGCAGCGTGATCGTCGATCTCGCCGCCGAGCAGGGCGGCAATTGCGAGGCCACGGTGCCCGGCAAGGTCGTCAATCGTCACGGTGTCCACGTGGTCGGTTATACCGACCTGCCGAGCCGCCTGGCCTCGCAGTCCAGCCAGCTCTACGCGACCAATATCTACAACCTGATCATGGAAATGTGCCCGGAGAAGGACGGCAATATCGTCATCGATATGGAAGACGTCGTGATCCGGGGCGCGACCGTGGTAAACGATGGCAAGATCACCTGGCCGCCGCCGCCGATCGAGGTCACCGAGCGTAAGCCGAGCTACGGGGGACAGGAAATCAAACCCGAGGAAGTCGAGGCAGCGGCGCCCGAGGCAGCCGCCGAGCCTTCCGCGATCGCGAAGTTTTTCAAGAGTGCCTGGTTGCCGGTGGTCGTCGGCGGCCTGGCGCTGTTCGGGCTCGGGCAGGTCGCGCCGCCTTCCTTCATGAACCATTTCACGGTGTTCGTGTTGTCCTGCTTCATCGGCTACATGGTCATCTGGAACGTAAGCCCCTCGCTGCACACCCCGCTGATGAGCGTGACCAACGCGATCAGCAGTATCATCGTGCTCGGCGCGCTGACGCAGGTCTCCAGTCCGGACGGACTGATCTACCTGCTCGCATCGATCGCCGTATTCATTACCTGTATCAACATCGTCGGCGGGTTTTCCGTAACCCAGCGCATGTTGCGCATGTTCAGGGGGTAAGCGCGATGTCTGCAAGCCTGATTACCGTTTCCTACCTCGGCGCCGCGGCGCTGTTCATCCTCGCGCTCGGCGGATTGAGCACCAACGATACCGCGCGCCGCGGTAACCTGTTCGGCATCATCGGCATGACGATCGCGGTCGGTGTCACGATCGTCGCTTTCGTCACCCGCCACTTCGAGATACTGGTGCCGATAATGATCGCCGGCGGTGTCATCGGATTCATCCTCTCGCGGCGCGTACAGATGACGCAAATGCCCGAGCTGGTCGCCATTCTGCACAGTCTCGTCGGCCTCGCCGCAGTGTTGATCGGGTTCGCCAATTTCCTGGACCCGTCCATCTCCTATACCGGAGTCGAGAAAACCATCCATGAAGTCGAGATTTATATCGGTATCGCTATCGGCGCGCTGACCTTTACCGGGTCGGTGATTGCCTACGGCAAGCTCAGCGGGATCATCGGCGGCGCGCCGATGATGCTCCCCGCCCGGCACTGGCTGAACCTGGCGATGTTCATCGCCGTGATCGTGATCGCGGTCAAGTTCGTCGGCGAGACCGATCATCACCAGGCTACCGTTTTGTTGCTGGCGATGACCGTAATCGCGCTGCTTTTCGGTATCCATATGGTAGCCGCTATCGGCGGCGCCGATATGCCGGTAGTTATTTCGATGCTCAACAGTTATTCGGGATGGGCAGCCGCGGCGACCGGTTTCATGCTTTCCAACGACCTTCTGATCGTCACCGGCGCGCTGGTGGGCAGCAGCGGTGCGATTCTCAGTTACATCATGTGCCGAGCCATGAACCGCCACTTCGTCAGCGTTATCGCGGGCGGATTCGGCACTTCCAGCGCCGGCGCCGGTGCCGGTTACGAGGGCGAGGTGCAGACGATCGACACCGAATCCATGGCGCAACTGCTGAACAAGGCCAGGCAGATCATGGTGATACCCGGCTACGGCATGGCTACCGCGCAGGCGCAGCATGCGATCGCGGATATCGCCAAGACCCTGATCAAGAAGGGTATTAACGTGCGTTTCGGAATTCATCCCGTGGCCGGCCGTATGCCGGGGCACATGAACGTACTGCTCGCGGAGGCGAAGGTGCCTTACGATATCGTTTTCGAAATGGATGAAATCAACGACGATTTTCCGGACGTCGACGTGTCGATCGTGGTCGGCGCCAATGATACGGTCAACCCGCTGGCCCAGGAAGACGCCAACAGCCCGATCGCCGGCATGCCGGTGCTCGAGGTCTGGAAGAGCGAGACCGTGGTGGTGCTGAAACGCGGCATGGCTGCCGGTTACGCCGGGGTCGACAATCCGCTGTTCATCAGGGAAAACACGCGCATGCTGTTCGGCGACGCGCGCGAAAGCCTCGAGGCGCTGGCCAGGGCGCTTTAGCCATCCGCCGCCCGATCCCGCCGCGGAGGCGGGTGACGGCATAGCCCCCAAATGTGCGACAGGTCACATAATCTACCTTTCTGGCGGTCTAAATACCTGAATTTACTGTAATTTAACCCGTTTGGGTGATTCCGGGAACGGCTGCTTCGGGCACAATAAAACCTCAGGGAAAACCCTTTGTCAGATGTGCTTAGAGCTTAGTTTGTTTTCCCGGTGCCCACGCCGCTCGCGGCGAGGCGGTACGAACCGGCGCTTTCAGGTTTCATCGGCCCGGTTCGTCGCACCAGGGTTTGGATTAGTGCTCCGGACCCGAATTTTAAAGCAGCCCCCGGGCTGCTTTTTTTTGTTCTGGGCTGCTGCGCGCCCCGATAGCGGCGTTGGATTTTCGCGCAAGACGCTTGCGCACATGGATGTGCGCAGGCCGGGCGCGCCGGGAGCGCGGCCCGGCCTCTCGACACCGGGAGCCCTGCCCGGTGAAGATTTTGCACCGCGTGGTCTTTACACGATCCCCGCTTGCGCGGGGACGACGCCTGTCGGCGACGATTGCGCCTTGCTCTCGCAATGCTCGCGACGCCCAAAAACTTCATTCCAGTAATATTTGGCCGGCATTTTGGAGATCCCCGCGTCCCCGCCTCTTAACGCTCGAAAGTATCACCAGAGTTCATTTGGATTAAGACAGAGAGTTCGCGGCATCGCGCGAATTTCCGCCTTGCACTCACGCTGCTTGGCTACACGGATGTAGCCATGCCGGATGCGCCGGGAGCGCAATCCGGCCTGCGACGCCCAGAGCCTTCATACCAGTGACATTTGGGCTGCTGCGCGGCCCGGCCTCTCGATACCGGAGCCCTGCCGGTTGAAGATTTTGCATTGCGTGGTCTTTACAAGATCCCCGCTTGCGCGGGGACGACGCCTGTCGGCGTCGATTCCACCTTGCTTTCACGGCGCTTTGGCAGATGGATGTGCCCATACCGGGCGAGCCGGAAATGCCCGGAATATACCGCCGGATCGAACCAACAACGCCAGAGCGGTCTATAGTATTCGTATCCAGTCCAATTTGGGGTTGAATCGATGTCCCGGAGTTTGTAGATTTCCAGCCATGTTGAATATGCAGTTCGATCAGTTGGTGGTCGTAGATACCAACGAAATGGAATGGCAAGGCAGCCCGTCGGAGGGCGTCTGGCGTAAACCGCTGGAACGCGAGGCGGACGAGCACGGCCATACCACCAGCCTGGTGCGTTACGACGCGGGTTCGAAATTTTCCTCCCATTCGCATCCGAAGGGCGAGGAAATTTTCGTTCTCGACGGCGTTTTCTCCGATCAGACCGGCGACTATCCGGCCGGTACCTATATACGCAATCCGCCCGGTTCCAGCCATTCCCCGTTCAGTAAAGAAGGCTGCGAGCTGCTGGTCAAGCTCGACCAGTTCGACACGGAGGATGTCTTCAGCCTGCGTATCGATACCGGCAAGGGAGACTGGCTGCCCGGCGAGTTCGGGGTGCGCGTAATGCCGCTGTTTTATTACCAGACCGAGATGGTCGCACTCTATAAGTGGCCCGCGGGGACCCGCTACGAGCCGCATCCGCATTTCGGCGGCGAGGAAGTGTTCGTGATCTCGGGAACCCTGTACGACGAGTATGGCGAATACCCTGCCGGCACCTGGATTCGCAGCCCGCACAACAGCGAACATTGTCCCTACACCGAGGAAGAAACCCTCATCTGGATCAAAACCGGGCACCTGCTTCCTTAATTACTCCCGTATCGGGTAAACTTTTCACCCGCCGCGGAACTCTAAGCTGCGCAACCATGCGCAATTCATTCTCCCCCCGGGACGAGAGGTTTTTACTTGTCACAGCAGGAAATATTGAATCTGAAACAGGCGCTGGGCGCCCGCATCATCGGTCAGCAAAACCTGATCGAACGGCTGTTGATCGCCATTCTCGCCGATGGCCACCTGCTCGTCGAAGGCGCGCCCGGACTCGCCAAGACGCGCGCCATCAAGGTGCTCGGCGACGGCATCGAGGGTGATTTTCACCGCGTCCAGTTTACCCCCGACCTGCTGCCGGCCGATCTCACCGGTACCGAGATCTATCGCCCCCAGGACGGCAGTTTCGTGTTTCAGCGCGGCCCGCTGTTTCACAACCTGATCCTTGCTGACGAGATCAACCGCGCGCCGGCCAAGGTGCAGTCTGCGCTGCTCGAGGCGATGGCCGAGAGACAGATCACGGTCGGTACCGAAACCTACGCCCTGCCGCGGGTGTTTCTCGTCATGGCGACGCAAAATCCGCTCGAGCAGGAAGGCACCTACCCGCTGCCCGAAGCACAGCTCGACCGTTTCCTGATGCACGTGCGCGTGGACTACCCGTCCGGCGAGGACGAAAAGGCGATTCTCGCGCTGACCCGCACCGAGGCCCGCTCGCATGCTGTCGAGGCCGCCACGCCGCACGCCGTCGTCAGCCAGCAAAGCCTGCTCGAAGCACGCGATGCGGTGCTCGACATCCATCTCGACGACAGTCTCGAGGATTACATCATCGAAATCGTCCTCGCTACCCGCAGCGCGAAGCGCTACGACGCGGAGCTCGGCGGCTGGATCCAGCACGGCGCCAGTCCGCGCGCGACCATGGCGCTGGATCGCTGCGCGCGGGCGTATGCCTGGCTGAACGATCGCGATTACGTGGTTCCCGAGGACATCCAGCTGATCGCGCCCGATGTATTACGCCACCGTATCATCCTGAGCTTCGAGGCCGAGGCTGAAGGCAGAACGGCCGACAGTTGCATCGAGGAAATCCTGCAGCGGGTCGCCGTTCCGTAGCCTGGTAATCATGGAAACAGGCGACGATATCGTCAGGATAAAGCAATCCACGCTGATCGGTTTGAACCGCGAGGCGCGCGGCCTGCCGCTGATCTCGAATTCGGTCAAGGCGCAGATGGCGGGCGGGCATGTTTCGGCATTTCGCGGCCGCGGCATGGAATACCACGAGTCGCGACCCTATCAGCCGGGCGACGATATCCGCACCATCGACTGGCGGGTGACCGCGCGCAGCGGACTGACCCACACCAAGGTCTACCGCGAAGAGCGCGAGCGTCCGGTGCTGCTGTGGCTCGACCTGTCGAACTCGATGTTTTTCGGCACGCGTAACTGTTTCAAATCCGTGCTCGCCTCGAAACTCGCCGCGCTGCTGGCCTGGAGCTGCGTGCAGCACGACGACCGGGTCGGTTACCTGGTATTTTCCGAGCGGCAGCACAGCGAGTTTCGCCCGGCGCGCGGCAAACGCGCGGTATTGAATTTCATCCAGCAACTCGTCATTCACCCGGCCTGGGATCGCGACCGGCAGGTTGCCGGCGACCCGGGTACCGGCGCGAGAGCGCTGTCGCGACTGCGCCAGGTCACGCGGCCGGGCAGCCTGGTCATCCTGCTCAGTGATTTTCGATTCTTCGATCCAGCCTGCCGCGGCCAGCTCGTACAGCTCGCCCGGCACAACGACGTGCTGATGATCCATACCTGGGATCGCTTCGAGCGCGACCTGCCCCGGGACGGGTTTTACCGCGTCACCGACGGCGAGGACAGCGTCGTCGTCGATGCCTCGAGTGCGCGCCTGCGCGCGCGCTATCGCGAGAGATACGACAGCCGACAGCAGGCCCTCGAGCGCTGCTGCCAGGAACTCGGCCTGTTCCTGATCGATATCGCAACCGACGAGGACATGCTCAGCGGCCTAAAAGGGGGCCTCGGGCTGCAAAGCGCATGAACGGACCGGAACTCAGGGACATCCACCTGCCCGCGGACTGGCTGTGGTGGCCGCCGGCACCGGGCTGGTGGCTGTTGCCGTTACTGTCGCTGGTGCTCGTCGTCCTGCTGCTCTGGCTGCGCCGGCGCCGACGGCGGCCGTCGCTCGATCGCCTGTCGATACGCGAGCTACGGCGGATCCGGCGTGAATACGATGCCGGGCGCGCCGACGGCGGCGCGGTGGTCAATGCGGTCGCGGGTCTGCTGCGCCGGGTGCTGATCGAATATCGCGGCCGCGCGTCTGCCGCGGCAAGCACCGGCGAGGCCTGGCTCGAACAGCTCCAGCAGCTGGCGTCGCGGCCCGCCTTCAGCGACGAGCAATTGCAATTGCTCGCCCGCGGACGTTACCGGGCCGATGCCGATTGCGATGTCGAATCCCTGCTCCAGGCCTGCGAAGGCTGGATACGATCCCTGCCGCGGGGACGGAATTATGCTGCAGATTGAATGGCCGCTCGTCTTGTTGCTGATACCCCTGCCGGTGCTGGTATATCTCGCGTTGCCGGCAGACCGGCTGCATCGCCAGGCCGCGCTGCGGGTTCCCGAAATCGGCGACTTTCGGCTCGGCGAGGGCCCGACGGCGGCGCCGCGCCCGCGGCGCTGGCGGTTGTGGCTCGCGGCCCTGGCCTGGATGCTGCTGGTGCTCGCGGCAAGCCGGCCGCAGTGGCTCGGCGACGCGATTTCT
>JASFKL010000121.1:0-10538 GCA_050118655.1 Gammaproteobacteria bacterium
GCAGGCCGCCAAATATTCCCGGCCTCGTGGTTCGAATCGAAAACCAATGACAAGATTTAATTTTACTCTGACCCGAATTTATTGGGGGACGGGTTCGATTTTGCGGGTTTTGGTGAGCACGATGTAGTTGCCGAGCAGGACCAGCGCGAAGCCGAATACGGCGTGCGGCGTCCAGTGGTAACCTTCGAACAGGGTCGACAGGCCTAACGCGATTACCGGAAAGAGTACCGCGGCGTAGGCCGCGCGGTCGGCGCCGATGCGCCCGACCAGCGTCAGGTAAGAGCCGAAGGCGAGAATCGATCCGAACACCGCGAGGTAAAGCAGGGAAATGACGTAGGCCGGTGCCGGGTCGTAATCGAAGGACACGCCGCCGACGAGCGTATAAGCCGCCATGATCAGCGCGCCGTAAGCCATACCCCAGGCATTGGATTGAATCACCGGAATCCGTGCCGCCTGGTTGCGCACGGAGATGATATTGCCGACCGAGGCGAACCAGGTCGCGATCAGACACATCCACAGCCCGCGCCAGGTATCGGCATTGTTTTCCACCAGGCTCAGTTCCGACCAGAAGATCGCGGCGATGCCGGCGATGCCGAAACTCGCGCCGACGATGACCCGGGGACTGACTCGCGTACCGATAAAGATCGCGCCGTTGACGATATTCATCAGGATCACCGTGGAAAAAATCAGCGCAACGATACCGGAGGTCAGCAATCCCGTCGCCCAGTAAAAAATCAGGTAATTGGTCGAAAACAGGAACAGGCCCTGCAGGGCGATAAAACCGTGCTGGCGCGGGCTGTACCTGAGGCTGCGCCGGGTGAGCAGGCAAAATAGCAGCAGGATCAGCGCGGCGATCGAAAAACGGTAGACCAGCGATACCTCGGGCGCGACCACGCCCAGCTGGAACCTGATCGCGAACCAGGTCGAGCCCCAGATCAGCACCGATGCCAGGTAGAGACTGGCCGAGTGGGTCAGCATGGATAAGTACCCCGGTCAGTCGACCAGCGCAGCCATCCAGCAGTCGCCGAGCAATTGCAACAGGTTGCGATAGTCGAAAAGAAGCGATTCTTCCATTAGCGGACCATTTGCGCAATACAGGCGCAGCAATTCGCGGCTGCCCGCGTAGTCGAGCCCGGCGGCATTGCACAGCGATGCGAGGTCCCAGTAGGGAGAAGCCATCGCCGAAAACTCCCAGTCGATCAGCCAGGTCCGCCCGCCGTCGAGCAACAGGTTTTCGAGCACCAGGTCGTTGTGAGACGGCACGTAGTCGAGGTCGCGGTCGTCGAGCGACGGCAGCAGCTCCCGCGCCGCGCGCAGGCGATGGCGGAACTCGTGCTGCCGGCTCTCGTCCAGCATCGAGTAATAGCGTTCGAGCAATTGCGCGAGGTCGACGCGGCCCCGAAATTCGGCGCCGCTCGAGTGCAGGCGCCGGACCGGTTCGAGTATCGCCGGCAGGGTCGAGCGATTCCCCAACTCGCCGGCCGCGGGGCTGCGGCTTTCGGCCAGGGTCGCCGTCAGCATGAGCCCCGAGTCGCCGCGCCAGGCCGGCCGCGGCGCGATGCCGAGATCGCAGGCTAGCCGGTGATTATGCGCCTCGGCCGCGCGATCGATGAAGCGGTCGGTAGACGGGCGCGGTACCCGCAATACCCAGTCCTGCCGATCGTTGCGTAGCCGCAGGTTGCGATTGGTGTATCCGGGCAGGGAGGTAATCGAAAAATCGCCGGGCGCCGACCCGGCGAGCGGCGGTACGGACGCGAACAGCGCTTCGAGCTCGGCGGTATTCATATCGAGCCGAGGTATTCTCGCACCTCGGCAAGCCGTGATTCCTCGAGCAGCGCTCGCGTGTCCTGCAGCGTCACGATTCGCCCTTCGTCGACGAAGGCCGTGCGCGCCGATGCGATCGATGCATCGTGGGGCTGGTGGCTGACCAGCATCGCGGCCATGCGCTGCTCTTCGACCAGTTGCCTGACCAGGAGGATCATTTCGCCCCGCTGCGCCGGCCCGAGCGCCGCGAAAGCCTCGTCGAGCAGCAGTATCTTGCGCCGCCGCACCAGTACCCGCGCCAGCGCCACGCGCTGCTGTTGGCCGCCCGACAACTCGCCGGGCTTGCGCCGCTCGAGCCCCGCCAGGCCGAGCCGGTTCAGGGCCTCGTCGACGGCCTTCGCTTGCGCGGGAGCCAGGCGCAGCGACGGATCGACGCCCAGCGCGACATTGGTGCGGGCGTCGAGGTGCGGAAACAGGTTGTGCTGCTGGAACACGATGGACACCGGCCGGGACTCCACGGGCAAGGCGTCGAGCGATTCACCGTCGAGCAGAATACTGCCGCTCTGCTGCTGCAGAAAACCCGCGACCAGGTTCAGCAAGGTCGACTTCCCCGAACCGCTGGGCCCGATCAGGCTCAAGACCTCGCCTTCGGCAACCGCCAGGTCGAAATGCATGCGCGTCGCGTCTCCCGCGTAGGCGAATTCGAGCTGCCGCAGTTCAAGCACGCTCGCGGCCCCCGATGCCCCGCTCGAGCAACCAGAAGGCGGTCAGGCAGACACCCAGCAGCAGGAACGCGGTGACCGTCGCCTCGGAGACCAGGTAGGCGCCGAGCTGCTGGTAAATCAACAGGCTCAGGGTCGCCGATTCCGGCGTGCCGAACAGCGCGATTACCCCGAGATCGCCCATCGCGAGTGCCGCCACGAGCCCGGCGGCCAGCCCCAGCGGGCGGCGCAACAGCGGCCATTCGAGGTAGCGAAAGCGGTTCCAGCCGGCGAGCGCGAGGCTGCGGCAAAGCCGCTCGTAACGGGCGTGATTCTGCCGCAGCGGCGGCCCCAGGCAACGGATCACGAACGGCAGGCCCATCAGCGCATTGACCGCGATGACGATCGGATATACCCAGCCGAACACGTCGACCCAGGACGACAGCAGCACGAACATGCCGGTACCGATTACCAGCGGCGGCACCACGTAAACCACCGATCCTGCAAGCTCTACCCAACGCGCGGCGAAACCACGGCCTGCATGGGCGAGACTCGCGCTGTAGCGCAGCAGGAACCAGCCCGCGGCAACCGACAGCAATGCCGCCGACAGGCCGATAAACAGGGTATTGGCTACCGATCGCCACAGCCGGGCCTCGGCGAGGACTTCGAGCCAGGGTCCCGACAGGGCATCGATCAACATCGACAACAACGGCATACCGACGTAAATCGCGGCCAGCGCGATCAGCGCGAGCTTCGACAGGCTGAATTCCGGCCGGATGCCGATCGGCGCCGCGTCGAGCCCTATCTCGACCTCGGGCAGGCGCTGCAGGCGCAGCGTCAGCGTGGCGACCGCCACGCAGAGTGCGAGCTGCAGCAAAGCCAGCACCACCGCGCGCGAGGGATTGAAATCGAATCGCAAAGACTGGTAAATCGCGACCTCGAGAGTGGTACTGCGCGGCCCGCCACCGAGCGTCAGGACCACCGCGAAACTGACCAGGCAAAGCATGAATACCAGCAACAGCACGCCGGGCAAGCCTTCGCGCAGCGCGGGCCACTCGAGCAGGCGCCAGCGTTGCCCGGCGTTGAAGCCGAGCTGCGCGGCGAGCTGCCAGTGGTGCCGCGGAATCGCCTGCCAGTGCGGCAGCAGCAGTCTGACCGCGAGCGGCAGGTTGAAAAACACGTGCGCCAGCAAGATGCCGTTGATGCCGTAAAGCGATCTGCCGAGCGGAATCCAGCCGCCGGTGCCGAACACCGATACCACGGCCATCACCGCGACCACCGACGGCACCACCAGCGGTAGCGCGAACAGCCGCAGCAACAGACCGCGCAGCGGAAAGGCGGGCTGCAAGGCGAGCGCGCGCGCCACCAGGATCGCCGGCAGCACGCTGCAAAGCGTCGACAGCAGCGCCTGCCAGAGACTGAACGCGAGCACCCTTTGAATATAGGCGCTATGCCAGAATTGCAGCTCCCCGGAATCGTTCGGCTGCAACCCGCCGAGGCTCAGCAGAGCGGCGATCGGTGCAACGACGATGATCGCCAGCAGTCCGAGGACCAGCCATGCCGACAGCGCGCGCGTATTCATCTGCTACTACCGGGACATGACCTCGAGCCATTCGTCGATCCAGGCCCGGCGCCGTTTCATGACTTCCTCGTCATCGAACAACAGCGCCGGCGACGGATCGACCAGCTGCGAGAACTCCGGCGGCAACTTGCTCTTCGCCAGTGCGGCAGGGAACATCCAGTTGGTGGTCGGGATGATTTGCTGGAATTCCTCGCTGACCATGAAACGCAGGAATTCGCGCGCGAGCCCCTTGTTATCGCTGCCGGCGAGCATTCCGGCGACCTCGATTTGCTGGTAATGACCCTCGTCGAAGCGCGCCGCGGCGAAGCGCGCATCGTCCTCGGCGATCAGGTGGTAGGCCGGGGAAGTCGTGTAACTGAGCACCATGTCGGCCTCGCCCTTCAGGAACAGGCCGTATGCCTCGCTCCAGCCCTTGCTGACGGTGACGATTCGCGGCGCGAGCTTCGCCCAGGCCCCGGCGGCACCGTCGCCGTAGACTTTTTTGACCCAGAGCAGAAGGCCGAGCCCGGGTGTCGAGGTGCGGGGATCCTGGATCAGCAGCGTCGGTCCGTTCTCGTCGTCGACCAGCCGGTGCAGGCTGGTGGGTAGCTTGTCGAGTTTTTCACGGTTGTAGACGAAAGCGAAATAGCCGTAGTCGTAGGGCAGAAAAAGTTTATCCTGCCAGGGTTGCGGCAAGGTGGAATTCTCGAGGGTGATGCCGTGGGCCTCGAACAGGCCGGTCGCGCGGGCCTCGGCGGTCAGGTTGGTATCGATACCGAGCAACAGATCGGCACGGGTATTCTTACCCTCCAGCCTGATCCGGTTCAGTATCGACACCCCGTCCTCGAGCCCGACGAGCTCGAGCTCGCAATCGCAGCGCGCCTCGAAGGCCTGTTTTACTTTCGGCCCCGGGCCCCAGTCGCTGGTAAACGAATCGTAGGTGTAGACGGTAAGCGTCGGCGGCGCGGCCGAGGCCGCGAACGACAGCAGCAGAGCCGCCAGGACAGCCGTGATGCAACGCGGTTTAAAATTCATCGATGTCTCCAATTGCGAGGATTCGAAACAACGGAGAGATGGGGAATGACTCGGATTCGCTCACATCCCTACGCCAGCATTACCTGGTTCAGGTTCATCGGGTTGGCGTCGAACACGCCTCTCAGCTCCTGCGAGCACCCCGTTGAGGAGTCACGACTATAATGCCCGCGCCCCGGCAAGGCAAGTCGGGGCGGCGGCGGATTTCAATGCCTGAATTCGAGTCCGGGCGTCAATTCCTCGAAGATGCGGTATTCGGTTTCGGTCATCCCGAGGGAGCGGTAGGTTTGCTGCGCGGCGTCGTTTTCGCGTTCGACGTAGAGCCGGAAACCGCATACCGCGGGCTCTTGCTCGGCGAGTTCCTTGACGCGCGCATAGAGCTCCCGATACAGGCCCTGTCGGCGATATTGCGGGCGCACGTAAACGCTCTGTATCCACCAGAACAGACCGTTACGCCAGTCGCTCCACTCGGTGGTCACCATGAGCGAGGCCTGAATGCCGTTGTCGAGCTCGACGACGAGATAAAAACCCATTTGCGGATTGTCGATCATCGTCCTGACGCCGGCGCCGATCACTTCGGGTTTCAGCTCCATCCCCTCGGTTTCCCGCGCCATATTGATGTTGAACTCGGTGAGTTCGCTCGCGTCCTGTGACGTTGCCCGGCGGATAATCATGGCTTTCCCCTTCGGCTACTTGCGCCGCAATTTTTTACGCGCCGCCGCGGCGGCCTCTTTTTCTGCCCGCTGCAAGGCGGCCTGCCGGGTTTCCTCGGCGAAGCCTCGCGGGGTCTCCATGCAGATTCCGCCCAGCTCGCCAGCGCGCAATTCACCGATCAGCAGGCGTGAAACTTTTTCCAGGTCCACCCGACCGCCGCTGACCAGGCAACCGCGGCGGCGCGCGATCGCCTCGAGAAGTTCGATCGCGCCGCGGGGCGGAGAATCGATATCATAGCGCCGAAACACCCGTTCCGGGTAGGCATCGAGCAGGAATTCGGCCACGAAGCAGGCCACATCCTGCAGGTCGAACGCGGTTTCACGAATCGCGCCGGTAGCCGCGAGGCGAAAGCCGCTGGCCTCGTTGTCGATCCGCGGCCACAGCATCCCCGGGGTATCTATCAGGGTAAGCTCGGCCGATATCTCGATGCGCTGCTGCATCCGCGTCATCGCCGCCTCGTTGCCGGTGCGCGCGATTTTTCGCTTCGCGAGGCGGTTGATCAGCGTCGACTTTCCGACGTTGGGAATCCCCGCAATCAACGCATAGACCATCGCCGAACGGTTGTCGCGGCTGGCGATCATTTCGCGGCACAGCGCGGGCACCTGCTCGATCGCATTGTTGTCGCTGCTACAGGCCAGGGTCTCGACCCCGTCGCGCCGGCGAAATTCATCGATCCAGCTTTGCAGAATCGCTTCGTCGGCGAGATCGCTCTTGTTGAGCAGCTTCAGGCAGGGCTTGTCGCCGCGCAGCTCGGAGAGCAGCGGGTTTTCACTGGAACCGGGCAGGCGTGCGTCGAGCACTTCGATGACGAGATCGACCTGGGGCAGGATCTTGCGGAATTCCTTGCCCGCCTTGTGCATATGGCCGGGGTACCACTGGATCATGACGCGCCTGTATTCGGGAGTAATCGATATTCTCGCGAAGTCTTTTCCCAAAGTCATCAAAACGTTTACACTATCCCCCATGGCTGAAATCAGGCACCGGGTCGGCATCAACGGAAGCGCCGACGCGATCTACCGGCTACTGACTACCGACGAGGGATTGTCGAAATGGTGGACCACCGATACCCGCGGGGCCGGCGAGCCGGGTTCGGTCATCCATTTTCGTTTCGGTGGCGACGGTCCCCGCTTCGAGGTGGTCGAGCTGGTAGCCGACCGGCTCGTGCGCTGGCAGCATCGCGGCAACCTGCCCGAGGCCTGGATGGGTACAGGTATCAGTTTCGAGCTCGGCGCCGAAGAAAAACAGACGATCGTCAATTTCAATCATGATAACTGGCGGCAAGCGGACGAGTTTCTCGGCCATTGCTGCACCAAGTGGGGGATCTTCATGATGAGCCTGAAAGCGGCGGTCGAAACCGGCAGGGGACGCCCCTACCCCGACGACGTACATATCGATTTCGATGAGTAAACCCAGCGATCACGAAACCATAATCGCCGAACTCGAATCCGAGTTCGTCGAGCTGTACAAGATCCTCAAGTTCGAGGGCCTGGCCGACAGCGGAGGCAATGCCAAGCAGGCCATCGCCGACGGGCTCGTCAGCGTAAACGGCGAAGTCGAAACCCGCAAGCGCAAGAAAATTCGCGCCGGCGACCAGATCGATTTCATCGATCATCACATCGACGTGATCGACAAGCCCGGCGACTGAATTCCCGCCGCTCCGGTGGCCGGCTTTTTTTTTCGACCGCCCGGGGCTAGAATACGCTCCCTTTTCAACCGGCTCTGGATTTACGCTCCAGGAGGCTCGATGTCATCACCCGTTGCTATCGCCACGCTGTATCGCTTCGTGCGCCTCGAGGATTTCGTAGCGCTGCGCCAACCGCTGCTGGATTTCATGCTGCAAGAGCAGATCCGCGGCACCCTGTTGCTTGCCGCCGAGGGCATCAACGGCACCGTCGCGGGCAGCCCGCAGGCGATCGACAGCCTGCTCGGCTATCTGCGCGGCGACCAGCGCCTGCGGGATCTCGATTGCAAACTGTCCTACGACGACGAGATGCCGTTTTACCGCAGCCGCGTGAAGCTCAAGCGCGAAATCGTCACCATGGGCGTCGACGATATCGATCCGGCCAACGCGGGCACCTATGTCGACCCGGCCGACTGGAACCGGCTGATCAGCGATCCCGAGGTAACGGTGATCGATACCCGTAACGATTACGAAACCGAAATCGGCAGTTTCGAGAATGCGCTCAAGGCGAATACCGGCTCGTTCCGCGAATTTCCCGATTTCGCGCGCGAAAATCTCGATCCCGGCAGGCACCGCAAGATCGCGATGTTCTGCACCGGCGGTATCCGCTGCGAGAAATCGACCGCCTACCTGCGGCAACAGGGCTTCGACGAGGTTTACCACCTGCGCGGCGGCATTCTCAGGTATCTCGAGCAGGTACCCGAATCGGAATCGCTGTGGCGCGGCGAGTGCTTCGTTTTCGATAACCGGGTCAGCGTCGATCACTCGCTCGAAAAAGGCAGTTACGATCAATGCCACGGCTGCCGCCGTCCGGTATCCGAGGCCGACAAGGCCAGCGACCGCTACCAGCCCGGGGTCAGCTGCCCGGCCTGTTACGACAGCAAGAGCGAGGCCGAACGCGCGCGTTTTCGCGAGCGCGAGAAACAGGTGCGCCTGGCGAGCGAGCGCGGCGAATCCCATATCGGCGCCGATGCGAGCCTGCAGGCGATCGAGCGCAAGTCCCGCAAACAGGCAGCACGCGAGGCGCAACGCAGCCGGGCCGCCGGTAAATGAAAACCATCGGCCTGATCGGCGGCATGAGCTGGGAGAGCAGCCTGCTGTATTATCGCCTGATCAATACCGAAGTCCGCGAACGGCTGGGATCGCTGCACTCGGCGCAAATACTCATGTACAGCGTGGATTTCGCGCCCGTCGAAGCGCTGCAGCATGCCGGCGACTGGGAAGGCGCGGCCGAAATCCTGATCGATGCCGCCCGCCGGCTGGAAGCCGGCGGCGCCGATTTCTTCCTGATCGCGACCAATACCATGCACCGGGTCGCGAACGAGGTCAGCGCCGCGGTGGACATACCGCTGCTGCACATCGCCGATGCCACGGCCGGGGTCCTGGGGGAAGATGGAATCCGCCGGGCCGGCCTGCTCGGTACGGCATTCACGATGGAACTCGATTTTTACCGCGAGCGAATCGAGGCCCGGGGCATCGAAGTCGTGGTGCCCGAAATGCACGACCGGCAAATGGTGCACGACATCATTTACCAGGAACTCTGCCAGGGGAAAATCGACGACGATTCCCGCGAGGTATACCTCGCGATTATCGACCGCATGCGCGCGGCGGATATAGACGCGGTGATTCTCGGCTGTACCGAGATCGGCATGCTGCTGTCGCAGGAACACACCGACATACGCCTTTACGACACTACTGCAATTCACGCACGGCAGGCCGTGACCGAGGCTCTCGCCGACAAGTAGCGCCTTTTAAAATTCGGGTTTCAGTATCTCGATCGTCAGGTCGGAAACCGCGAATGCGCTGCAAAACAACGCCAGCCCGGATTCCGACTCTTGCTTGCTGATCGCTTGCGGTAAACCGCCCGGATAGTCGATTTCGCCTTCGATCACGCGCCCGATGCAGGAGCGACACTGGCCGCTGCGGCAGCTGTAGGCGAGCAGTACGTCGGCGGCGTGCGCGGCGTCGAGTATCGATTTGTCCGCCGGGCAGGAGAAGTACTCGTCGGCGGGCAGAACCCGGATCTGTAGAGGCGCTGCGCCGATGAGCTCAGCCGACCGGCTGGCTGCGTTTGCTGTTGAGCCAGCGAATAATCGGTTCCCACTGATCCAGGTCGCGGCGTACCGAGTAAGGCGCGAGTTCGAAGATACCCAGCCCGCGCTCGGCCGCGCGCACGTAATTCTGGGTTTCGCGCAGCACGCTGATGAACGGCGCCTTGCGGACCTTGCGCAGGTACTCGTCGAGCTGATGGTAAATGTTGTAGTTCTCGCGGCAGCGGTTGGCGACCAGCGCGACCCGGGCTTCCTTGCGGGCGATGCGGCTGTTATCCAGCACCCGCTGGATGAACGGCGTCGCCGCGCGCATGTCTATCGGCGACGGCAACACCGGGATGATTATGCTCTGGGCCCGTCGCAGGAAGCCGGCGAGCGCTGCGCCGTGGACCGCAGCAGGGGTATCGAAAACCACGTAATCGGCGCTGCGCGGAACGCGAAAACTGCCGCTCGCACCATCGATGCCGGAGATCGGCGGGCGTCCGGAAGGACGCGCCTCGAGCCACTCCAGGCTGGATGCCTGCGGATCGCAATCCGCGAGAACGACTTTCTTGCCCCGCGTCGCGTAGTAGCTGGCGATACTGGTGGCAATCGTGCTCTTGCCCGAGCCGCCCTTGGAATTTAACACCATGATCGAGCGCATGCTTCCCCCCTCTTCGTGGCTGGTCGCTGCTCGCGATTATCGTCGAAATCGGTAAACGGTGCAAAACACGGCCTCAGTCCAGCCCGAGTTCTGACCAGAGCGCATCGATACGGCTGCGGACTTCTTCCGACATGCGGATCGGAATTCCCCAGTCACGCTGCGTTTCACCGTCGATCTTGTTGGTCGCGTCGATTCCCATCTTCGAACCCAGGCCGGACACCGGCGAGGCGAAATCCAGGTAATCGATCGGCGTGTTTTCGACCACCATGCTGTCGCGTGCCGGATCGCAGCGTGTCGAAATCGCCCAGATCACGTCTTCCCAGTTGCGCGCATCGATATCGTCATCGACGACGATGACGAACTTGGTATACATGAACTGGCGCAGGAACGA
>JASFKL010000122.1:0-10529 GCA_050118655.1 Gammaproteobacteria bacterium
CGTTGTTCGAAGGCGGCGCCGCGCCATGCCTCGACCCGGACCAGTATCCAGTCCGACAACAGGTAGAGGAGTATTCCAGCGATCGTGTAATAAACAATTTGCATCAGGCGCTCCCCGGGGGATAGACGTGAAAGCCGAGCACGTAGACCACGACCCCGGATACCGACACGTACATCCAGATCGGCAGGGTCCAGCGCGCGATGCGCGGATGGCGGTCGAACTGGCCGCGCGCCGCGAACCAGACGGTGATGAGCACCAGCGGCACGATGATCGCGGCGAGCACGATGTGCGAACCCAGCAGGGTAAAGTAGACGGGGCGGATCAGCCCGCGGCCGGCGAACGGCTGGTAACCGACCATCGCGTGGTAAGACAGGTAGGAGACCAGGAATACGCTCGACACTACAAGGGTGACGATCATGCATTTGCGATGCATGGCGCGGTTGCCGGATCGGATGAAATAGTAACCCGCCGAGAGCAGAACGACGGCCAGCGCGTTCATTACCGCCTGGAACGGCGGCATCAGTCGAACCAGGTCATCGAAGGTCACGGCGTCAATGACTGGTGCCCTCGGAACGATGGATCTTGTTGAAGACGTTGTACTTGCCGACGGGCTTGTTCATCGGAATCCGTACTCGCTCTTCGAGGGTGTCGGCATCGTAGACGACCACCGCGCCCTCGGTATCCCAGATACTCAGCAGGGCGTACTTGCCGTCGCGGGTGAACTCGACGTGCGCAGAGGTCTTCCCCGGCGCCGGGCGCAAGGTTTTGACGATCTCCAGGGTCTGCTTGTCGATCACCTGCACCGCGTCCCTGTCGGGACCGAAGAATACGTCGACCCAGGCGTAGCGCGAGTTTTCGTGGCTGCGCATGAAAAAACCCGGACCCAGGGTCTCGATTCGTTTGATGGTTTTCCAGGTCTGCATGTCGATGACGCTGACCACGCCGGACTTCAGGTTCGGTGATGCCATGACCCGCCGACCCTGGCACTCCCAGCTGATGCCCGAGCCGAGATGGGGCATGCCTTCGAGATCGATGCTGGCGATCTTGCGGCCGACGATCAGGTTGACCACCTGGCCCTTGCGGTCGCTGCGCGAGGTGCCGATCAGGTGCCGGTAGGGCGGGTCGAAAAAGAAATCGTCGAGATAATCGTCGAGTGCGATACGCCGGACCGGAAAGCGGCCCTGCTCGGCGAGGCCTTCGCCCATGCGAAAGTCGTGTACGTAACTGTTGAATACCGCCGGCGGATCGTCGAGATAACTGATTTCCCAGACTTCTTTCAGATCCTTGAGCGCGACGATAAAGCTGTCGCGCGGCGGCGCGGTGTAGACGGCGCTGACCCGCGAACTCTCCTCGCCGTTGCGATCGGTGACCGGGATCACCTTTACCGGGCTGAGATCGCGCGCATCGAGCACCACCAGCGTGTGCGGCAGGTAATTGCCGACCATGACGTACCTGTCGTCGGCGGAGACCGCGGCGTTGCGCGTATTGATGCCCGCGCGCACCTCGGCGATCTTGTCCAGCCGGTACATGTCGTACTTGGTGATCCAGCCGTCGCGCGACGCGAAGTAGACGTAGCGCCCGTCGGACGAGTACTTCGGTCCGCCGTGCAGCGCGCGGTGAGATTCGAAACGCCGGATCGGTTCGAAACGGTCGCCGTCGAGAACCGTGACGTGGTGGTCGCCGGCCTCGACGACGAGAAACAGGTTGAGCGGGTCGGCGTCGTATACCGGTTTCAGTTCGCGCGCACCCGGTTCGAGCAACGCCGGATTCAGGATTCGGTGGCTGGCGGTGATTTCCGCCATTCCCCAGGCAGGCATCTGTTCCGGTGCCCGGTAGATGTATTCGACCAGCGCGGCGATTTGCCCGGACCCGAGCTGCGTGCCGAATGCCGGCATCTGGGTTGCGGGCCTGCCGTCGGAAATCGTCGCCCGCGCCTGCTCGGGTTTCAACCGCCCGAGGTTTTCGGGCAGCAGGGCCGGCCCGGTGAGCCCGAGGCGCTCGACGCCGTGGCAGGCGGCGCAATGCTGCGCGTACAGCGCCGCGCCGTCGTCGGCCGCCATCGCGGCGCCCGGAACGGCGAGCAGGATCAGTAATTTGCAGAACAGGCGAAACATGTCGGTTGCCCGGTAACCCGCGCGGCCCCGGCCGCGAGTCCGAAAACGGCGGCGGTCAAGTCCGTTTTCCCGCCGCGAGGGGAGTTAGTAAATATCGTTGACCGTGTTGTAGACGTTGAACTTGCCGGTCGGTGTAATCAGCTTCTCGTCCTTGATGACCTTCTTCAGTTTCAGCGTCTCGTCGTCGACGATGACCAGCGCGGACTCCTGTTCCTTGCCGCTCCAGACCGAGAACCAGACTTCGTCGCCGGCCTTGTTGAATTCCGGCTGGACGACGCGCTTGGGACCCTCGCCGAGATCGGCCCATTCGGCGATCGGCAGCACCTTGTAGCCCTTGTCGAGATCCCGGGTGTCGAACACCGCGATCGTCTGGCTGATTTTCTCGGCCGGATTCAGCGGCGTATCGACGTACAGGTGGTGAGACTTCGGATGGGTCTTGATGAACAGCGAGCCGCCGCCCTGGCCCTCGAGCACCTGGACTACCTTCCATGCATTTTCCGGATGGTTGGCCGGGTCGGTGCCGATTAAGGTGATCTTGTTATTCCCGAGTGCGCTGGTGCTCCAGACCGGACCGTACTTGGCGTGGATGAAGTTCGCGCCGCGCCCGGGATGCGGGATCTTGTCGACGTCGACCAGCGCGGTCAGCTTGCGTTCCTTCGAATCCATGACCGCGATCTTGTCCGACTTGTTGGCCGCGGTCAGGAAGTAGCGGTGGGTACGGTCCCAGCCGCCGTCGTGGAGGAAGCGTGCCGCCGGAATGGTCGTGACCGACAGGTTATCGACGTCCTCGTAGTTGACCAGCAGGATCTTGCCGGTTTCCTTGACGTTGACGATGAACTCGGGGTGCTGGTGCGAGGCGACGATCGCGGCGACGCGCGGCTCCGGGTGATACTCCTTGGTATCGACGGTCATGCCGCGGGTCGAAACAATGGTCAGCGGTTCGAGCGTATCGCCTTCCATGATCACGTACTGCGGCGGCCAGTAGGAGCCGGCGATCGCGTACTTGTCCTCGTAACCCTTGTACTTGGCGGTCTCCACCGAGCGCGCCTCGAGGCCGATCTTGATCTGGGCGACGTTATCGGGCTTTTCCATCCACAGGTCGATCAGGTTGAGCTTGGCGTCGCGTCCGACCACGTACAGGTAGCGTCCCGAGGCAGACATGCGTGAAATGTGTACCGCGTAACCGGTATCGACGATGTTGATGATCTTCTTGGTATCGCCGTCGATCAGGGCCACCTGGCCCGCGTCACGCAGCGTGACCGAGAACAGGTTGGAGATGTCGTAGTCGTTCATCTTCTTCTTCGGCCGATCCTTCGGATCGATCAGCACGCGCCAGGTGCCGCGCATTTCGGTCATGCCCCACTCGGGCGGTGTCGGCGGCTCGTGCTGCAGGTAGCGCGCCATCAGGTCGACCTCGGCCTCGGACAGTTCGCCCGAGGAGCCCCAGTTGGGCATGCCCGCCGGCGAACCGTAGGTAATGAAGGTCTTCAGGTATATGCTGCCGCGGGCGCGCGTGATGTCGGTGGTCAGCGGCTTGCCGGTCGCGCCCTTGCGCAGCACACCGTGACAGCCGGCGCAGCGCTCGAAGAAAATCCGCTTGGCGGTGTTGAACTCGTCCACCGTCATCGGCGGCCCCTCGGTGTCGATCATCTCCTTGACCGTGGTCGGGTCGATACCCGAGGCGGCGCCCTGGTAACGGGTTTCCGTTTCCTGCTCGGCCTTGCCGAAGGCGCTTTGCGCGGCGAACAGCGACACCGCCAGCAGTACGGCGAGCCAGATTTCTGTAAATTTTGTCGAATGTGTTTTCACGGCGATCACCCCGGTATTTTTGTGGTTTTCGCAGTATATTGGCGGGACGAACCCGCCCTCCTTGATTATTGTCAAATCGGTTTCTTGGATTTCGAAACCCCGGGGCTGGCCCCGGAATACGCCGCAATCGGAGCGTCGCGGACGGTGCCGTGCGCCAGTACAAGCCCGGCCGGGCCCGGGGAAGCGACGGGACACCGCGGGATGGATTGCGGGTCGGTGCCCGCAATGACCTGAACCTGGAACCGCCGCCCCGCCTCCGGGCCGGGGGCCCGTTCGAATGGTCGGAGGAGTAGCGGTGGAGAAAAATCAGCCGATGTTGCAGCGCCGGCGCCGCAACATCGGCGGGCATTCGGTGCGATGGCGGCTGCCGCGCAGGCGAAAACCGGCGGTTATCGCCTGCTATTTGCCGAGGCTGGAGAAATAAGCGGCAAGGTCCGCGATGTCCTCGTCGGACAGCGGGGCGGCCATCGGCGACATCATCGGGTTCTGGCGCTCGCCGGCGCGAAAGGCCTTGAGCTGGGCGACCAGGTAGCCCTCTTTCTGGCCTGCCAGGTTGGGCCATAAATCGTTCTGGCTGATGCCTTCGGGGCCGTGACAGCCCGCGCAGGTTGCGGATTTGGCTTTCCCGGCGGCCGCGTCGCCAGCGACCGATGGCGCTGATTGAAGGGCAAACAGGCTCAATAAGACGATAAAGACTAGTTTTTTCATGAATGCCTCTTTTTCGGCTTGGTTTATCGAATGCGGCCTATCTTAGAAACGAGGGCGAGGCCGCGCCTTGACTTTTGTCATACGCCACCAGCGAATCGATAGCGGAATTTTTGGCCGTATAGCTCTCGATGCCGCGAAAGGGTTTCGATCGAAACCCTCAATATTCGGCAGGGTCATCGGAGAGCAGGACCCCGATGTAGGGCGCGTAGGTCAGTACTGCGCCCTGGCGGGGCCCCAGTTCGTCAAAGGCATGCACCAGCCTGGCCATGCTCGATTCGGCTTTCGGTTCGGCCTTGATCGCTTGCAGAGCCGTGAGCAGGGACTCGAGTTCATCGCCGTCGAGATATTGTTGCAACAGGAGTATGGAGTCGTCGATGCGTTCGCTATCGACCGGTTTGGCGGGCGTGCGATACGCATGCTTCGCGGCTCCGGCGTTCGCGGATTCCGCGGCCCGGGGGCTGCCCTTGAGTCCGGCAAACAGATGGTACTCCTCGCGGGCGCGCCGTTTCAGTTCGTCGACGAAGGCGTCGAAGGTTTCGCGATCGGGCTTGTCCCGGAACAGGGACAGCAACGGGTCGGCCCTGATGCGGCTGTGAAATTCGACGAACCGCTCGTTGATCACGGGCTCGGGATTGAGCACGGCCAGCATCACGGTAAGCTTTTCTTCCCTGAAGCCCGATTTGAGGCGTACCTCGACCGCGTCTTCGAGAATTTCGAATTCCCGGCGGCCGTTCAGGAATTGTTTTTGCACGAGTTTCATGGTGGCGACATTATATGCACTGCGCGCACCGAATACCCTATTCAATCCGGTTTTCAATATATAAAAAGCAGTGATGGGACTTGACCGCCTTTATTGATATAATTCTCGCCTCGGTGAAAGCGAAGTTCCGCCACCGGACGGCTCGCGGCAACAACGGCCGTTGCGGAACGATCCGATCAGCCATCAGTGTCCAGGTGAGTTATGAGCGAAACAAAGAAAGAAAGGCCCAAGGTTCCGGAAGGTAAGGCGCGGTTTTTGACTACCCGTCAGATGAAAGCCAATGAAAAGGGTTTCGTCGGCTACGAGACGATCTGGGAACCCATGCAAAAAGAAGTCGAGTACACGACCCCGAAGCGTCCCTGATTCGGCGCGGCCGCGGGTCGGCGCAGGGCCGGCTTGAAACATAAAACGAAAACCGGCGAGGTATTTGGCCTCGCCGGTTTTTTTTGGCCTGAAATCAATCGGGCTCGAAGCTGTAGAGTTTGTTCCGCGGGATGACGCCGCGCACGCCGCCTTTCGGATTTTCCACGTCCCCCTTGTAGCGGGGGATGACATGGATATGCAGGTGGGGGATCGATTGCCCGGCCCAGCGGCCGACGTTGATGCCGATATTGTAACCGTCGGGATTATGCTTTTCGTCGGCCATCTTCTTGCCCTCGGCGACGAGCCGCCACAATTCCTCGCGTTCGTCGTCTTTGATATCGAAATAATCGGCAAAATGCCGGTACGGGATGACCAGGAAATGGCCCGGGCTCACCGGATGCCGGTCCCAGGCCGCAAACCCGTATTTGCCCTCGATCATGATCCGGCGGCCGGGCCTGGAGAGACAGAAACGGCATTCTTCGTCCGCGGCGAGCGCTGTTTGTTCGATCATGAGTATTCGCGATTCCGGGCTGGCTAGTCGAGCGGTACCCTGGTGGCGCCGTCGACATCGGGGGCCTGTTCGACCTTGCCGCCGTACCGGATTTCTTCTTCCGTCGCATCGCGGACCAGCGATATCTCGAGCCGGAATACGACCTTGCGACCGCTCAGCGGGTTATTGCCGTCGATGGTTATCGTCCTTCGATCGAGGTGGGTGACGATAAAGGTTTTGGTCTTGCCCGTATCGCTTTCCATCAGGATCGACATGCCGACCTCGTGGTATTCCTCGGGAACCTCCTTGATCGGGCTGGTGATCACCAGGGATTCGTCGCGAGGCCCGTACAGCTCGTTGCAGTCGATAGGGACTTCGATCACTTCGCCGGCCTGCTTGCCCTCGAGCTCCGCCATCACCGCCGGCGCCAGAATTTCGTTGACGCCGTGCACGTATCCCAGCGGGTATTCCACCTGCGTCAGCACCGCGCCGGAACGCTCGTCGATGACCTTGTAAGTCAATTCGACGTACTTGCCGTCTTCGATCGTCTCTTCGCTCATAACAGTCGTCCTTTAGAAAATGGAAGCCGCGAAAATCTTGATTTCGCCCCGTTCGTATCCGAGGACCATGCGTCCCAGCCACTCGCCTTCCTTCCTGGTGCTGCGCACCCGGAACAGACAGGTCACGTGTTCTCCCCGGCGGATAAAGCCGAGGAAATCGTAATCGGGCGACAGGCTGCGCGTCAGCTGGCTCTGGACGAATTGCTTGCCGACCTCGACCTCGTTGAGTCCGAGCAGCAGGTCGTAGGAGAAATTGCGAATGAACTTGCCGTACTGTCCCTTGTTGGAGTACAGGATCAGCTCGTCCCACATCGGAAATGCGATCTGCTCGAGCTCTTCGTCGGATTTGTCGATAATGTTCATGTCTCAATATATGGGGCAACAGCCTGTCGAATCTACCCCTAATTCGGAAAGGGGAGCCGTCGGACGGCACGAGGGACAAAAAAAGACCAACAAAACGCTGTTGATCTTTTTTTCGCCCGCGGAGACGCGGCGGGCGTCTCCCCGGGCAATTTCAGGGACTACTCGTTGTCGCCCACCAGGTGGTAACAGGGCGCTTTTTCCATGGTGTATTCGCCGGTCTCCGGATCGCGGCGCGAAACCGTCAGCACGTGCCAGTTCTCGTCGTCCAGCTTCATCGCGTCGCCGCGGTAGTAGTAACCCGGCCAGCGGGTTTCCTTGCGGAACAGCGTGTGCTGCATGACGGACTCGGAAGCCATCGTGCGGTGCTTCAGCTCCCAGGCGCGCAGCAGCTCGTGCACGTCCTTGGCGGCGATCTTCTCGAGATCCTCTTCGAGAGTCTTGAGTTTCTTCAGGCCGATGTGCAGCAGCTTGTCGTTGGTCATGTAGTTGACCGTCGCGCCGCCGGCGTACTCGTCCATCAGTTTTTGCAGGCGATCGAGACCCTGGCGCGGGTTGATGTAGTTCGGGTTGACGTCGCCGGCAACGATTTCGTTGCGGTAAACCTTGTAGTGTTCCATCGGCTTGAAGATCTGTTGCTTGCGGCGATCGATCTGCTCCTGGGAAACCCGAATGCCCTCGGCCTTGCCGTCGTCGATGTACTTGCAGGCCGCCTTGGCGGCGATTCGGCCCTCGGTGAACGAACCCGACGAGAACGCGTGCGGCGTACCGCCGACGGCATCGCCGGCGCCGAACAGGCCCTCGACCGTGGTCATGCGGTTGTAACCCCAGAAATACTCGGGCGGGGACACGTCCTCGGGACCGGAGCACCAGGCGCCGCTGCCGGTGGCGTGCGAACCCATGACGTAGGGCTCGGAAGTCGTCAGCTCCGGGTTTTCGTATTTCGGGTTGACGTCGGTAGCGGCCCACAATACGGCCTGGCCGACGGTCATGCCGAGGAAGTTGTGCCAGCCGATCTCTTCGAGATGCGGGTCCTGGAATGCTTCCATGGTGACCATGTGAATCGGTCCGCGGCCGGCATTGACCTCGTTGATCAGCGCGTGGTTGCGCAGGCAGGTCGGGATCGGGCGATGGGTCAGGTGCGAGGCCTCGGGATCCAGGTATTCCTTGCCGACCATTTTTTGCAGCTCGGGGAACCACCTGGATTCGTATTCTTCGCCGTTGCAGTTCTGCGTGTAAGTCTTCAGGTGCAGGAAGTAGGCGCCGACCGGACCGTAGCCGTCCTTGAAGCGGGCCAGTACGATGCGGTTTTCCATCTGCGTCATCTTCGCGCCGGCGCCGATCAGCAGACCGTAGGCCGAACCCGACGACCAGGGGGCGTACCAGACGCGGCCCGCGCCTTCACCGACCGAGCGCGGACGGAAGATGTTGGAAGCGCCGCCGGCGGCGACGATCACGGCCTTCGACTTGAAGACGTGGTAATCGCCGGTGCGGACGTTGAAACCGACCGCGCCCGCGACCCGGTTTTCCTTCGAATCGTCCATCAGCAGGTGAGTGACGCAGATGCGATTGAACACCTTGTCGGCCGATTTCTTGGCGGCCTCGGCGACGATCGGCTTGTAGGACTCGCCGTGAATCATGATCTGCCAGCGGCCCTCGCGCTGGTAGGCGCCGGTATTCGGATCGCGCATCAGCGGCAGACCCCATTCCTCGAACTGGTGTACCGTCGAGTCGACGTGGCGCGCCATGTCGAACAGCAGGTCTTCGCGCACCATGCCCATCAGGTCGATACGCGCGTAACGCACGTGATCTTCCGGGTTATTCTCGCCGAAGCGGGTGCCCATGTAGCAGTTGATCGCGTACAGGCCCTGGGCGACGGCGCCGGAGCGGTCGATGTTGGCCTTTTCGGCGATGACGATTTTCTTGTCCTGTCCCCAGTAACGCGCCTCGAAGGCCGCACCGGTGCCGCCGAGTCCGGCGCCGCAGACGAGGATATCGATATTGTCTTCTACGATTGTTTTCGGCATCAGTAGTACACCCCGGCTTTCATTTTAAGCCCGTTGGATTCCAGGGTATGGATATCGCCTTCGTCCATGCGGATATATTTCGGTTCGTTGAACAGCAACTGGCTGTCGCGCATGTCCTGGCTTGGACCCTGCACGTCTTTCAGTTTCGGAATGTGCTTGCCCCAGGGCTTGGTGGTGATCGGCGCCAGCAGGTTCAGGTCGGTTTCGCCGTTGCGCGACTTGATGCGCCACGCGATTACGCCTTTTTCCTCGTCGCGGATTACGCGAACCGAGTGCCCGAGCGGCGCGAAGTCCGCGTAACCGCGCACGTCGATCGCGTTATGCGGGCAGGCCTTGACGCAGGAGTAGCACTCCCAGCACATGTTCGGTTCGATGTTGTAGGCGCGTCGCAACTTCGGATCGATGTGCATGATGTCCGAGGGACAGATATCGACGCACTGTCCGCAGCCATCGCAACGAGTCATATATACAAAGGTTGGCATGATGTTCCTCTTTTAAATTTTCGTCTGGACGCTTTATTAGTAGTGATTCGGGGTTTCGCGCTTGATGCCGAGCCCCATGTAGCCGGGCTTGTCACCCATGTATTTCGGAATATCCGGATATCTGGCCTGGATTTCGGGATCCGACAGGTCGCCGAGATCGGGCAGGTTTTCCTGCGAGCCGTCCGCCCGGGTGAGCTTTTTCTGGTAGGCGGCGGCGGGCTTGAAGAACATGTGCGCGAATTTCGACCACAGCACGGTGCAGAACAGGGTCGTCGAGGCGGCGACGAAAATCACGAAAAACAGCATGTTCAACGCGCCTGCGCCGCGGGTCAGCGACCAGACCAGCGCGAAGGTAGCCATCATCAGCAGCGACAGGATGAACAGGTCGGCGGGTACGAAACGATACCAGGGGTTGCCCTCGGAGTTCAGATCGACGCGGATGAAAAACCAGAACCAGTAGCCGCCGACGCAAACCATCAGGGCGCCGAGATGCCAGAGCGCGACGACGGTCGAGGATACCGTCTCGGCCGGCGTCGGATAACCGAATATCAGGATTATCGTGGTGACGATGAAAATGACCGTGCCGTACATCGTCAACAGGTGCGACAGGCGGCGTTTCGGATTGCAGAATTCGGAAGAAGTCAAAACCTCGTTGGCCAGCGTCGATACCGCAAGGGAAACCTTTTCCCCGCCGCTGACCGTGCGCCTGGCCGCTTTTTGAGCCTTTTGTGCGTTTTCGAAGAAATACCGGGCGCTCTTCTTGTGTATCGTGTCGATCACGGTACCGGCGATGACCGCCAGGAACATCAGAACGACATAGGCCTGCATGACGCCGGGACTCAAAAAACCTAACAAA
>JASFKL010000123.1:0-10520 GCA_050118655.1 Gammaproteobacteria bacterium
CGGCGGCGCCGGCGTGGTGCGCTAGTCCCGGGAATAGGGTAGGACGATGAAGGTAAGAGCTTCGGTAAAGAAAATGTGCAAAAACTGCAAGGTGATCCGCCGCAACGGTTCGGTGCGCGTCATCTGTACCGATCCGCGGCACAAGCAGCGGCAGGGTTAGCCTGCATATTGCACGAAGGCGGCACTAACACAATGAGTGATTGCATGAAGGTTAAATACGTTAATGGGCAAATCAAAAACTGGCTTGAGTCCAGTTTGTGCCTGAACGAAATCAGGAAAAATCTGGCTGCCAATCTCGAACGATCCCCCTTGACCCATAGCTATGGCTATGGGCCTGCGGGCGATCGCCCGACCTTGATTGCCAGATTCCCCCTGATGTCGTTCCCTTCATGCAATATGCAGGCATGATTTTGCTCGATTTATTGAATTTTGGGCGACCGGCAAGTAGAATCTGCGCCCATTTTGGCCAATCGGCCCAGGAGTAGGACTTTTTATGGCTCGTATAGCTGGTGTAAACATACCGGATAACAAGCATACCGTGATTGCATTGCAGTCGATTTACGGCATTGGCGCGACGCGCTCGGCCGAAATCTGCGGCGCGACCGGTATCGACCCGCAAACCAAGGTGCGCGAGCTCTCCGAAGAGCAGCTCGAGCAAATCCGTTTGCGCGTCGACACTTATACCACCGAGGGTGACTTGAGGCGTGAAATTTCCATGAATATCAAGCGCCTGATGGATCTCGGGACCAATCGTGGCATTCGTCATCGCCGCGGACTGCCGGTGCGCGGACAGCGTACCAAGACCAACGCGCGCACCCGCAAGGGCCCGCGTCGCCCGCTGAAGCGATAAGCCAGGATTAACAGGAAACATCAATGGTCGATAAATCACGTTCCAAGAAGAAAGCGCGCCGCGTCGTCTCCGACGGGGTCGCGCACATACATGCGACTTTCAACAATACGATCGTCACCATCAGCGATCGCCAGGGCAATGCATTGACCTGGGCGACGGCCGGTGGATCGGGTTTCCGCGGTTCGCGGAAATCGACGCCTTTCGCGGCCCAGGTGGCGGCCGAGCGCGCGGGACAGGCGGCCCAGGAACTGGGCATGAAAAACCTCGAAGTGATGGTCAAGGGCCCCGGTCCGGGTCGCGATTCGGCGGTACGCGCGCTGAATGCGATCGGTTTCAAGATTTCTCGTATCGACGACGTGACTCCGATTCCGCACAACGGTTGTCGCCCGCCGAAAAAGCGCCGCGTATAGGCAGGAAAGAAGATGGCAAAATATATCGGACCCAAATGTAAACTGATGCGCCGCGAGGGTGCGGACCTGAGCCTCAAGTCCTCGCGCCGCGCGGTCGATACCAAGTGCAAAATCGATAACCCGCCGGGCATGCACGGTGCCGGCACGCGCAAGCCGCGCCAGTCCGACTACGGCTTGCAGTTGCGCGAGAAGCAGAAACTGCGCCGCATCTACGGTATTCTCGAGCGCCAGTTTCGTAACTATTACAAGGAGGCCTCGCGTCTCAAGGGCTCGACGGGCGAAAACCTGCTGCAGCTGCTGGAAACGCGCCTCGACAACGTGGTTTACCGCATGGGATTCGGTTCCACGCGCGCCGAGGCCCGGCAGCTGGTGAATCACAAGGCGATAATGGTCAACGGCAGTGTCGTCAACATCCCGTCTTATAACGTGCGCCCCGACGACGTCGTCAGCGTACGTGAAAAATCGCGCAAGCAGGCGCGGATCGCGGAGGCCATGGCACTCGCGGAACAGATCGGATTGCCGGACTGGATCGAAGTCAACCAGACCAAGTTCGAAGGAATCTTCAAGGCCCTGCCGGATCGCAGCGAGTTGCCGCCGGATATTAACGAACAGTTGGTTGTCGAACTTTACTCCAAATAACTAGCGGATTTTATATGTCTAAAATGTACTCTGATTTACTGAAGCCGAAGCATGTCAAGGTCGAGGAACAGCATACCTACCATGCCAAGGTTTCGATCGAGCCGCTCGAGCGCGGTTTCGGTCATACGCTCGGTAATGCGCTGAGGCGAATCCTGCTGTCGTCGGTACGCGGCTGCGCGATCGTCGATTGCCGCATCGAGGGCGTGCTTCACGAATACACCACTATCGACGGTGTCCAGGAAGACGTCATCGACATCCTGCTCAACCTCAAGGGTGTCGGGATCATCATGCACAGCAAGGACGAGGCGACGCTGACCATTTCCAAGAAGGGCCCCGGACTTGTTACCGCGGGCGATATCCAGCTCGACCACGATATCGAGGTCGTCGACCCCGATTACGTCATCGCGACCCTGACCAAGGCGATCGATTTCGAAATGTCGCTGCACGTGATGAAAGGTCGCGGCTACCAGCCCGCCAACACGCGCCAGATTTCCGAGGAAGACGCGGCTCTCGGTCACCTGCAGCTCGATGCCTCGTTTTCGCCGGTTCGCAAGATCGCCTACAGCGTCGAGGCTGCCCGCGTGGAGCAACGCACCGACCTCGACAAGCTGATCGTCGATATCGAAACCAACGGTACCATCGACCCGGAAGAAGCGATTCGCATCGCCGGCAGCATTCTCAAGGATCAACTGTCGGTATTCACGAATCTCGAACCGCAGGACGAAGACGACCAGGCCGAACCCGAGTCGCACATCGATCCGATCCTGCTGCGCCCGGTCGACGATCTCGAGTTGACCGTACGTTCGGCCAACTGCCTGAAGGCGGAAAACATTTACTACATCGGTGACCTGATTCAGCGTACCGAGGTCGAATTGCTGAAGACCCCGAACCTGGGCAAGAAGTCCCTGACCGAGATCAAGGACGTGCTGGCATCCTACAGCCTGTCGCTCGGCATGCGGCTGGAAAACTGGCCGCCGGCCAGCATCGACAACGACAAGTTAGCGAGTTAAGAGGTTTAAACCATGCGTCATCGCAATAGCGGGCGGCAGCTCAACCGCAACAGTTCACATCGCAAGGCGATGTTCCGCAACCTGACGGCTTCGTTGTTCGATCACGAGGTGATTCGTACCACCGTGCCCAAGGCCAAGGAATTGCGTCGCGTCGCGGAACCCCTGATTACGCTGGCCAAGGAAGACAGCGTCGCCAACCGCCGTCTCGCCTTCGACCGGATTCGCGACAAGGCCGCGGTCGGCAAGCTGTTCAGCGACCTCGGGCCGCGCTACAAGGCGCGTCCCGGCGGCTACCTGCGTATCCTCAAGTGCGGCTACCGCCCCGGCGACAAGGCGCCGATGGCATACGTCGAACTGGTCGACCGTCCGGATGCCGATTACGACGACTGAGCAACAGGAAACGATTTGTATCGATTAAAAAGCCAGCTTCAGCTGGCTTTTTTTTGCCCGCTTGCGAACGCCCCGGGCGGTAGACGGGTTCAGGCCGATGCCATATCTCCGATCCGGCGTCCCGGGCTGCGACGCCGGTCTTCCGGCCTGGCGGACAGCAAACGTCCCGGCCGGTCGAATTCCGTGCGCCGATCGAAGCCGCTGCGCCGGTCCTCGTCGAAAATATAATGGCAGCTGCAAACCGTTTCGGCACAGCCTTTCAGGGGTAGTGGCGGGGCTTCTCGCGAGGGGAAGATTTGCCGCTGGATAGCGGTTACCTGCTCACAGGCAATCAGACCCGGGCGGACCTTGACCGATCGCCAGAGCGTGTCTTCCGAGGATTCCACGGGCGCCCTCGATCCGAGTTCGACGCTATAAAGCGCGGTGGAATCGTCCCCGTAGCTGTAGGGCTTGAAATACAGGATCACGATCGCGATCATGATCGCGAGAGCGACGACGACGAGAATTATCGTCGTCATCTGCTATTCGAGTGGACAGCTTGAAAATTATTCATATGCATCGACGAGAATAACATCTTCCGGTTATTCGGTTTCCCCTTATACCGATAGGGGTATTATCATATTTGCTCCCGCACAGGCAACACCTGTTTGCGGTATATATCGTTTCTCGACCGGGATTCCTGTACGCGTACCAGGACCGGACAGGAGTTCGCCGCCAGGTTCACGCCGGCCGGCGGTACGGCAAGAAGCGGAGGAAAGACCAGCCCGGAGGCTGGTCTTTGAATACGAGCCTCGATCGGGATTCAGCATCCGCCGGTACATTTGCCCCTGGCGTCGAAAGACAGGGTGCGCCCGCTCAAGGGTACGTAAACCTTCGCTTTGGTCAGCTTCGAAAATTGTTCGACACGGCTGCCGCTGACAACCTTGCCGCCGGCAGTAGACGGCTGATTGGCATGCGAGGGAATGACCGACTCGGGCTTGATCAGTTCATTCACTACCCAGGCGGCTTCGCTGGGGCCGGTGGTGTAGGTGTCGCCGATATTCATGACCACGAGTTTCGCCCCGTAGAGATCCCTGACCACGGTTTCCTGTTCCGCGGTGACGCCGGTATCGCCCGACAGGTAGGCCGACAGGCCGTTGGAAAAGGTCAGTACGTAACCGGTCGGCGGCCCCGCGTAGGCGGTGAGTCCCGCCGCGTCGAGCAGTTCGCCGAGCTGGCCGCCGATCATCCCGCCGGCAATACCGTTGGAGTGTACGGCCGGGACCGTGGTGATCGTCACGCCGCCGAGCTTGAGCGAGGCGCCGAAACGCACCAGCTGCGAATTCTTCGGATCACCACCCAGGGCCTTCAGCTTGGCGGCGAAAAACTTCGGCATTTCGCTGCCGGTGATGATTTTCGCGCCTTTCGCGTAGGCGATGGCCGCGATATTGGTCGTCGGCAGCGAGCCGACCGGGAACTTGGTGTCGGCGCAGGCGCCGTTACCCGGGGCCGCGATATGCTTGTCGCCGACGTGGTCGCCGTGCATGTGGCTGACCAGCAGCGCGTCGATCTTGCCCAGGCGGGGATCGTCGGCGCCGGCAACCGTGCGCCCGGCATCGTAGAGAATCCGGGTGCCGTCCGGGTCCTCGAAGATCATCGCCCGGTCGAGCTGACAAAACTCACCCTCCATGCTTCCCAGCGGCGTCACCTTGACGTCGGCGGCAAACACCGCGGTCGGGGAAAGGAAGGTCGCCAGCATCGATGCGGCGACGAGCGTTTTCAGGGTTGGTTTCATCATTTTGGTCTCCTCTTGATTGTCGATTATCCGGATGTTTACGTCGGTCTCGAGCGATCGGATTAGCCCGGCTGCCGCCGGGCGATGCTAGATCCGGGTTTCGAGTCCCGATTAGCGGGGATGCAGCCAGGTTGGCAAAAAGCTGTAGGGATCGCGCTTGATTGCTTCGTTGTAATGGATTTTCAAATCCGTGAGCTTGCGTTCGAGGTTGCCCGCCCGGCCGTAATCGAACAGGTCGGTTGCGCCGCCGACAAATTCGTCGCCGACGTAGATCTGCGGGATCGTATCCCAGTTGTTTCTCTGTCTCAGCACCTCGAGAATCTTGCCGCCGCGATCGTTGTCCTGGTAAGCGACCGAGTCGAGATCGACGGTGACATAGGGGATATCGCATTCGGCCATCATGCGCCGCACGGACCAGCAGAATTCACACCATTCGAGCGCGAACATCACCACCTTGTCACTGTTTTCGGCGAGTACCTGGTCGACTTCCTGCACTGCCGCCGGGTCCAGTTCGACCGGCGCCGAATCGGCGGCCGCCGCCGGCTCCTCGTCCTCGGCGGCGGGCGCGGAAATGTCGAAGCGGTAGCCGGGCGTGGAGCGGGAAATTTCCAGCTCGGCCTCGTCCATGTCCTCGAGAATGCTTTCGAACAGCGGCGTGGACAGGTAGCGTTCGCCCGTATCGGGCAGCATGCAGAGGATATTGCTGCCCTCGGGAGCGGTTTCGGCGACGGCCAGGGCCCCCGCGAAGGTCGCGCCGGACGTGGTGCCGACGAAGATGCCTTCTTTTTGCGCCAGGTCCATCGCGCACTGGATCGCGTCATTGCCGTTGATCGGCAGGAAACCGTCGTAATGCTTGCCGTCGGCGATTTCCTCGACCAGCGCGGGAATGAAGTTCGGTCCCCAGCCCTGCATCAGGTGCGGGCGGAAACTCGGATGCGTCTTGTCGGTGCCGTCGGGGTTGCGCTCCTGGGCGATGCCGCTGCTGAGGATTTGCGAATTGTCCGGCTCGCAGACCATGATTTTGGTTTTCGGGCTTTTTTCACGCAGTACGCGGGAAACGCCGTTCAGCGTGCCGCCGGTACCGAAGCCGGTAAGCCAGTAATCGAGCCCGATATCGGCGAAATCGTCGAGGATTTCGACCGCCGTGGTGCGCATGTGCATCTCGGCGTTGGCCGGGTTGACGAACTGGTGCGGTACCCACCAGCCGTGCGCGTCGGCCAGTTCCCTGACCTTGGCGATCATGCCGGTGCCCATATCCGAGGCTGGCGTCAGCACCACCTTCGCGCCCAGAAAACGCATCATGCGGCGGCGCTCGATGCTGAAATTTTCGGACATGACGATGACCAGCGGGTAGCCTTTCTGGGCGCAGACCATGGCCAGCCCGATACCGGTATTGCCGCTGGTGGCCTCGATTACGGTCTGCCCGGGCTTGAGTTCGCCGCGCCGTTCGGCGTCCTCGATGACGCCGAGCGCGAGCCGGTCCTTGACCGAACCCAGCGGGTTGAAGGATTCGATCTTGGCGTAAATATTGACGTGTTCGGGCCCCAGATTATTGATCTTGACAGTGGGGGTATTGCCGATGGTATCGAGTATGTTGTCGTATATGCGTCCCATGGAATTACCTCAGGCCTGTGGCGCTATAATGGGTTGGAAGCCTTGAGCTGGCAATAATATCACTTACTGATTAATTGGAGAATTTCGTCGCGGCGCAGTTCCATCAGGGACGAATCGCCGCGGGATTCCACGTTCATGCGCAGCAGGGGTTCGGTATTCGACGGCCGCAGGTTGAAGCGCCACTCGCCGAAGTCCATGCCGAGGCCGTCGGTACGGTCGATTTCGTGCGGCAGGCTCGCGAAATGCGCATGCACGGCTTCGATGACGGATTGCGGGTCCGCGACCTCGACGTTGATTTCGCCGCTGACCGGAAACCGCTCGATCCGCTCGTCGACCAGCTCGGCGAGCGACTTGCCGCGCCTCGAAATCATTTCGGCGATCAGTAGCCACGGTATCATGCCGCTGTCGCAATAGCCGAAATCCCGAAAGTAATGATGGGCGCTCATCTCGCCGCCATAGATGCCGTTGACCTCGCGCATGGTTTCCTTCATGAATGCGTGGCCCGACTTGCTCTGCACGGGCACGCCGCCGTGCTCGGAAACCAGCTCGATGGTATTCCAGGTGAGCCTGGGATCGTAAACGATACGCTCGCCGGGATGCTGTTCCAGCAGTTGCGCGCCCAGCAGGCCGACGATGTAATATCCCTCGATATAACGCCCATTGTTATCGAACAGGAAACAACGATCGAAATCGCCGTCCCAGGCAATGCCGAGATCGGCGCCGTATTCGCGGATCGCGTCGATAGTCGCCCCGCGCCGCTCCGGCAGCAACGGGTTGGGGATGCCGTGGGGAAATTCGCCGTCGGGCGAGTGCTGGATCTTGATGAATTCGAACGGCAGCTTTTTCTCCAGCAAATCGATTACCGGGCCGGCCATGCCGTTGCCCGGATTGCTGACGATACGCAACGGCGCGAGTTTGCCGCGATCTCCCAGGTAGCCGAGCAGGTGCTCGATGTACTCTTCGCGCGCGTCGGTCGGCACGACCGAGCCGCGGCGCGACGGTTCCGAGAAGCGGTTTTCCTCGGCCAGGCGCTGGATGTCCTTGAGCCCGCTGTCGCCCGATAGCGGGCGGGCCGATTCGCGAACGAACTTGAGACCGTTATAGTCGATCGGGTTGTGGCTCGCGGTGATCATGATGCCGCCGTCGAGTTCGAGGTGAAAAGCCGCGAAATAAACCTGCTCGGTGCCGCAGAGACCGAGGTCGAGTACGTCGACCCCGCTGTCGACGAGTCCCCGGGTCAGCGCGGCGAATAACTCGTCGCTGCTCTGGCGGACGTCGCGGCCGACGGCCACGGTTTTCGGGCGGATGAACTCGGCGTAGGCGCGGCCCACGCGATAGACGATATCGGCATTGATTTGGTCCGGTACTCGACCGCGCGCATCGTAAGCCTTGAAACAGGTGATTTTATCGCTCATGCCGATGCCTTGCGGGGTTCTTCGACGTCGAGGATAGTCTTCAGGTATTGCCCGGTATAGGAATTTTCGACCAGGGCGACGTCCTCGGGGGTGCCGCTGGCGATGATTTCGCCGCCCTTGCCGCCGCCCTCGGGGCCGAGGTCGACGATCCAGTCGGCGGTCTTGATGACGTGCAGGTTGTGCTCGATCACGGCGATGGTGTTGCCGTGATCGCGCAGCCGGTGCAGTACCTTGAGCAATTGCTCGACATCGTGGAAATGCAGGCCCGTGGTGGGTTCGTCCAGGATGTAAAGCGTGCGCCCGGTGTCGCGCTTCGACAATTCACGCGACAACTTGATGCGCTGCGCCTCGCCGCCGGACAGCGTGGTCGCGTTCTGGCCGAGCGTGATATAAGACAGGCCGACGTCCATCAGCGTATCCAGCTTGCGGCGGATGACGGGAATGGCGCTGAAAAACGCGGTCGCATCCTCGACGGTCATTTCCAGCACTTCGTGAATCGACTTGCCCTTGTAGGTGATGTCGAGGGTTTCGCGATTGTAGCGCTTGCCCTTGCAGATGTCGCAGGTCACGTAGACGTCGGGCAGGAAGTGCATTTCGACCTTGGTCACGCCATCGCCCTGGCAAGCCTCGCAGCGGCCGCCCTTGACGTTGAAGCTGAAGCGGCCCGGCTTGTAGCCGCGGGAACGCGCCTCCTGGGTGCCGGCGAAGAGTTCGCGGATCGGCGTGAACAGCCCGGTATAGGTGGCCGGATTGGAGCGCGGCGTGCGTCCGATCGGGCTCTGGTTGATATCGATGACCTTGTCGAAGTGCTCGAAGCCCGAGAATCCGCTGTGCTCGCCGGCGGTCAGGCTGGAGTTGTAGATCTGGATCGCGGCCAGCTTGTAGAGGGTTTCGTTGACCAGCGTGGACTTGCCCGAACCGGAAACGCCGGTGACGCAGGTGAACAGCCCGACCGGCAGTTCGAAGTTCACGGACTTGAGGTTGTTGCTCGACGCGCCTTCGATACGAATGATTTTCTTCCGATTCATGGGCGTGCGTTTGACCGGGATCTCGATGCGGCGCTTGCCGGAGAGGTACTGGCCGGTGATCGAATGTTCCTGGCGGGCGATTTCGCGCGCGTCGCCGGTGGCGACGATTTCGCCGCCGTGGACGCCGGCTCCCGGGCCGATATCGACGATGAAGTCGGCCGCCTCGATGGCGTCCTCGTCGTGCTCGACGACGATCACGGTGTTGCCGAGATCGCGCAGGAAAGTCAGGGTTCTGAGCAGCCGGTCGTTGTCGCGCTGGTGCAGGCCGATGGAAGGCTCGTCGAGTATATACATGACGCCGACCAGGCCGGCGCCGATCTGGCTGGCGAGCCGGATGCGCTGGGCTTCTCCGCCCGACAGGGTTTCCGCGCTGCGGTTCAGGGACAGGTACTCGAGGCCGACGTTGACCAGGAAGGTCAGGCGCTCGCGGATTTCCTTGTTTATCTTGGCCGCGATTTCACCGCGCCTGCCGGTCAGTTCGAGCCGCTCGAAAAATTGCAGCGATTCCTCGATCGGCATCCGGGTCAGTTGCGGCAGGCTGTATCCGGTGACGAAAACGTTGCGCGCGGACTCGTTGAGCCGTTCACCTTTGCAGGACTGGCAGGGCTGATCGGACAGGAACTTGGCGAGTTCCTCGCGCACCATACTCGATTCGGTATCGCGATAGCGCCGCTTCAGGTTCGGCAGGATGCCCTCGAAGGGATGCACCTGTACGCGCTGGTCGCCGCGTTCGTTGCGGTAACTGAATTTGACCGGCTCCTCCGAGCCGTTCAGGATCACGTCCCTGATCCGGGGATCGAGTTCGGAAAACGGCATTTCGACGTCGAAATCGAAGTGCGCCGCCAGCGATTGCAGCATCTGGAAGTAATAGCCGTTGCGCCGGTCCCAGCCGCGGATCGCGCCGCCGGCAAGGCTCAGCTCGGGAGACTTGACGACCAGCCGGGGGTCGAAAAACTGCATCGTGCCGATGCCGTCGCATTCCGGGCAGGCGCCGACCGGGCTGTTGAAGGAAAACAGGCGCGGTTCGAGTTCGCTGATCGAATAGCCGCATTCGGGGCAGGCGAAGTTCGCGGAAAAGCGCAATTCCTCGAAATCGGAATCGTCGTCGATGGCCGCGACCTTGACGATGCCGTCGGACAGGTGCAGCGCGGTCTCGATCGATTCGGCGAGACGCAGCTTGAGATCTTCGCGTACCTTGAAGCGGTCGACGACGACGTCGATGTTGTGTTTCTTGCGCAATTCGAGCTTCGGCGGGTTGTCGAGTTCACAGATTTCGCCATTCACGCGCGCGCGCAGAAAACCCTGTTTCTGCAGGCTTTCGAAGAGTTGCACATGCTCTCCCTTGCGGTTGCTGACTACCGGCGCGAGCAGCATCAGGCGCTGGTCCGAC
>JASFKL010000124.1:0-10495 GCA_050118655.1 Gammaproteobacteria bacterium
CTACGCCCCGTCTTGACCGAATCGGGTTCGGTGGATACCGGGTTGCGGCGGGCATCGGCCTGTTCGTCGCGCATCTTGATCACCAGCCAGCGCGGCTTTTCGCCGGCGCCGGCACGCTTCAAGGCATAGCCGCCCCTGAGCTTTTCGCCCTCGAGCCAGACCTCGATCAATCCGTCGTCGAGCGATTCCGGCATGCCCAGGCTATCCGGTCCCTTTTCGGCACGCAGATTGCGATAGGATCCGGTATCCCACACCAGTACGGTTCCCGCGCCGTATTGACCCTCGGGTATCACGGCTTCGAAGTCGATGTAATCGAGCGGATGATCCTCGGTCCGAATGGCGAGTCGTTTCTCGGCCGGATCGGTCGACAGTCCCTTCGGCACGGCCCAGGAAACCAGTACGTCATCGATCTCGAGGCGGAAATCGTAATGCAGCGACCTGGCGTCATGTTTCTGGATCACGAAGCGGCGGGCGTCGCTCCTGCGCCTGCTTTTATCACTCCCGGGCTCGCCGGTTTCGTCGAAGTCGCGTTTGTCTCGGTAGCTTCCAAGCCTGTCATTCATGTCGTTCAGCCGCTTCGAGCCGTGGGGGACCACTGCCCGACAGGCATAAAATACCACAGCTTCGACCAGGCGTCAGTCAGGCTGGGATCAGGTATTGCAAGGGCGAGCCGTGCGAATCCCGGCTGCGGTTACCCCGAGCAGGACAAACACTGTCAGATCGAACGCTTCAGCGGTAACCCCGGCCTCGCAATAACGCCGGACCTGCCAGCATCCAGCAGGCGCAAAACGTCGATAACCCATCGGTCTTCCTCGGCTCCGGGATTCGATCGAATTTCGGAAGACCCCGCGATTGCCGTACTTCGGCATACGAAGCATCGCCCATGACTTCGACGCCAATCGAAAGCGGGGCTATTCAGGACGCAATCCGCGCAGGTTCATCGAGGCAGGATTGTCAGGGAAACGGGCTCCGCCGGCCGGAGTGAAACCGGCGGAACCCGGGAGGCGATGCCGCGATCCGGCACTTAGAAGGTCAGCGTCGACGCGCCCTCGGCGACGACCCCGAGCATGGCGGCCGAGCCGGCGAGTACGACGCCGTCGACGAAGTCCGACTCCTCGTAACCGCGAACCTTGGCACAGGGCGGGCAAACCATGATGCTGCTGCCGGCCTCGATCACGTTGCGGATCATGTCCCCGATCACCGGATCGTGGGGGTTCAGGCGCGCGGTATCGGCCGCGCCCTTGCGCACCCAGTCGACGCCCGAGCTGACCAGGAACATGGTGACCTCGAAACCCATGCCGATGCCGCCGTTGGCGACGCTCCAGGCAACCGATGAACGCTCGTTGTCGAGCCCGTTGGTTACTACGATAACCAGTTTTTTTGTATCAGACATTTTCAATTTCCTCTTCGTGTTTCGCCTTTCAGGCGATGGTTAAAAATCGAGTGGCGGGTAAGCGCGCTATCGTGTCGCGCCGATTCCCCGTACCCGGTCGATCTGCCGGCAACCTCTTTGCCGGCAGCTCATTGACACGACGGGCGATGTACTGCCCGAAGTCGTGATTCTTTCCGGCTCAGGCCGCATCCAGATGCTCCCGATGGGCCGATGTGGCGAAGTCCTGCCGCGCACACCATGCGGCGAGCTGCTCGAAAAGCCCGTTTTGCGCGCGGCTGCCGCCGATGCCCGGAACCTCGCGCGCCAACTCTTGCAGCAGAATGCCGGCCTGCCGCCAGGATCTCGTGGCCAGGGCTTTCAATGCCGGGGCGAATTGCTGCAGGCGCTGTTCGCCCGGCGACATCGCCGTGGCGGAAGCGGATTCGAGCCAGCGCTCGATAGCGGAGACATCGCCGGCACCGGCGATCGCCAGCAAGTTGTGTAACTGCACGAACGGTTTATCGACGCGATGCAGATTGGCGAGCGCGGTGCGCCAGAGCGGCCGCCAGGGCAAGACGACGGGCCCGGGTGCCGCGATTGCGAGCCGCCACAATAATCCGGGTGCATCGGTCAGCGCCTCGGCGCCGCTGCTCGCAGCCGGTAATATCTCGGCCTCGAAACGGGCATGGGCGCGCTGCCAGTCGCCGGATTCGAGTTCGAACAGGGCGAGGTGAAACTGCAGGTGCAGCCATTCGCTGCCCTGACCGCGTTTGCCGGCGAGCCGGGTTTCGAGTCCGTGGCGTCCGGCGCGAATGTGTCCGCTATCGAACATCCGGTGTGCGAACGCATGCGCCTCTCCCATCTCCCCGTGACTGAAGATCCGGTATCCGCTGGCATCGCGCACCTGCGTCGCCGGGTGGCCGGTCCGCGTTTGCGGAGCGGGATGATTGCTGACTAATGTCGACATGGCTTACCTCGTGGCCCTGTATCTGTTTCGGTTGAGGTAATGGTCGACCGGGGACGTCTATTTACCCCTTCAAGGCAAGTCAATCCTGCGTCTATTTTTCGTCTATAATCGGGCGCCGTGAAAAAAGATGTCCAAATCAGGTTGCTGGGGACTTTCGAGACCCGGGATACCGACGGCGACGCGATCGAGTTCAGTCATCGCAAAGGCCGGGCCCTGCTCGCCTATCTGGCAGTCGAGCGAGCGCGATCGCGCTCGCGCGAGCAGCTCGCGACCCTGCTGTGGGCGCGCACCGGCGACGAACGCGCGCGGCACAATTTGCGCCAGGCTCTGTCGAAGGTCCGCAGCCTCTGCCCCGGCCTGATCGATTCCGCCGGTGACCGGATCGCGCTCAATCCCGCGGCTTGTGAAATCGACCTGGTGATCTTCGAGGAACTGGCCCGGTCGGACGATATCGACGATCTGCAAGCGGCGCTCGACCTTTATCGCGGCGATCTGCTCGAGGGTTATTCGACCAGTGAGGCGGATTTCCAGGACTGGCTGCTGATCGAGCGCGGGCGCTTGCGCAAGCTGGCCTGCGAGGTCGCTGCCCGCCTGGCCGCGTTGCTCGAGGATACGAACCGCGAGGCAAATGCAATCGCGGTACTCAACCGGCTGTTGCGACTCGATCCCGCGAACGAATCCGCGCACCGCGAACTGATGGTACTGCTCGCCGGCTCGGGCCGTCGCTCGGATGCCCTGCGGCAGTACCATGAATGCGAGGCGGCGCTGAGGCGCGAACTCGACGCCGAGCCCGGAGCTGAAACGCGAAAACTATTCGCCGATCTGAAACAAAACACGGCCCCTCGCAGGATCGCCGGGGACACCGCGACGGTACTGTATGCGGACATGGCCGGGCACGACAGCCTCGACAAAGACGCGGTCCGGCAAACCTTGCGCCGCTACCTCGAGCTGATCGCTTCCCGAATCACCGAGCAAGGCGGCCGTATCGCGCCCTCGAAGGAGACCGCGGTGCTGGCGCGGTTCGATACCGCGGCCGACGCGGTATCCTCAGCGCTCACGGTACAGCGTCAACTGGGGGTGATGAACGCGGAACTGGAAGGCCCGCGGCGCCTGCGCTTTCGTATCGGTATCGGCGGCGGCGAGGTGATCGAAGAACAGGGCAATATTCGCGGGCAAGGTCTCGATGTGGCAAAGCGCCTCGAAGCGCTGGCCGAACCGGGAGGCATCTGCATCTCGGACGCGGTTCGGCTCGCGATAGCCGACCGGATCGCGGCCGATTTCCAGTTCATCGGCGAGCACGGCGGCGGCAATCTCGCCGACCCGGTGCGCGCATACCGGGTCGGTGAAGCGAGCGGCGGCAGCCGGGCTTCCGGCGACGACTCGTCGCCGGCGCTGGCCGCGCCCGGCAAGCCCTCGCTGGTGGTCAAGCCATTCGTCAACATGAGCGCGGATCCCGAGCAGGATTACTTCGCGGAAGGCTTGACCAAGGATATCAGTATCGCGCTGGTCAAGATTCCCGGGCTGTTCCTGGCAATGGACGAATCGCCCGCGGCGCGGCTGTCGCGGGATATGAGTGTCGCCGATCTCGGCCACGAGTTCGGCGTACGCTACGTGCTCACCGGCGGCGTGCGCCGCCACGGCGACCGGGTGCGGGTCAACGCGGAACTCATCGAGGCAAAGTCGGGACAGTGCCTGTGGGCCGAGCGCTTCGACCGCGAATTACAGGATATGTTTTCGATCCAGGACGAGATTACCGAGGAGATCGCGACGGCCATGGATGTCAAGCTGTTGCGCGGCGAAGCCGCGCGTTTCCTGCGCAAGGCATTGACCAATCCGCAAGCGCTCGACCTCGCCTACCGCGGCTGGCACGCGCTCTACAACGGTGGCAGCCTGCAGCACGTGCGCGATGCGCAGCATTTTTTCGAGGAAGTGATCCGTCTCGAGCCGGATTCGCCGGTCGGCTACGCCAGCGCCGCGATGGCTTACTGGTCCGAGGCCGGTTTCGGCCGCGTGGTCGTGAATTCGCCGGCCATGGAACGCTCGGCGGAACTCGCCGAAAAGGCGCTCGAGCGCGGCGACACCACCGGCTTCGCGAACATGGCGTTGGCCCTGGTACATCTCGCCCGGCACGAATACGAGCAGGCGATGGTGCAGGCGACCGAGGGGGTTACCGCCCGGCCGAGCTGCAACGGCGCTTATGCATTGAAATCGAGTATCCTGAATTACCTCGGCAGACCGCGCGAGGCCATCGAGCTCGCGCAATACGCGGTACGCCTGACGCCGGTCTACCCGGCGGAATTCCCGGCCATCCTCGCCGCCGCCTACCACGATAGCGGCCGCCATGCCGAGGCCGCGGCCGCGGCGCGGGCCTCGCTGCAACTCCGTCCGGACGATATCGACCCGTTGCTGATCCTGGCCGCGGCGAGCGCGGCCCAGGGCAATCTCGAGCAGGCCCGCGAGTCCGCCGCCCGGGTAAAGGCGCTGAAACCCGATTTTCACCTCGAAGAATACGCGGCCACGCAACCCTACCGCGATCCACAAGACCTCGAACGCCTGCTCGGCCAGCTGCGCGAGGCCGGACTCGGGGACTAAGCCTCCCCGTGGTCGGAGATCGACCGTCCGCCTCGATCGACGGCGCGACCTATCCGGCTTGCAGCACCGCTCATTCGTTCAAGCCGGCGCATTGCAAAGCCGCCGATCGCCGCGCTTCTATCGCCGGATCGCGGAACCGCATGATCGCGTTGTAGGCGCGACCCGTGAACTTGGGATCGATCCCGAGCAGCGATTCGACCGCGGCGCGAGCTTCGCGCTCGCGGCCGGCCTCGGCATGGATCATCGCCAACGCGTAGTAGACCAGCGAAAACTCCGCGTCGATCTCGATGGCCTCCTCGGCGAACTCGACGGCACGATCGAATTCGCCCAGCATCCAGTAACACACCGCTATCCCGTAGGGATACCAGGCCGGATAAACCGGGCATAGGCGCATCGCCTTGCGCGTATGCAGAATGGACAATTCCGGCTCGCAGCAAGCGCGCAGCACGATGCCGGCCAGGGCAATGGTATCGGCCGCGCTGTTGGCCAGGTGAATTGCGCGCATCGCGGTATCGAAAGCCTCGTCGAAGCGTTGCCGCGACACCAGAATGAGGCCGTGCATGGCCAGGGTAGCGGCATTGTCCGGCTCCAGCGCCAGTGCCCGGTCGCTAGCCTCCACGGCCCGCGCGAGCGAGTTTGCGCAGGACTCGCTCCAGCCCTCGTTAAGGGACTCCTTCCAGTGCGCGAGCGCCAGCGTACTCCAGGCGAGCGCATAGTTTTCGTCCCGTTCGAGCGCGGCGCGCAACTGTTCGCGGCCGCGGCGAACCCTGTGCTGGTGATGCGCGAGCACGCCCGCCTGCCCCTGGAAGGTGAGCTTCCAGGCCTCGATATCCCGGGTGCCGCGCGACAGCAGCAAGGCCTGGTCGCCCTCGGTCAGTTCGACCTGCAGCGCGGAGACGACTTCGCGGGTGAGTTCGTCCTGCAGATCGAAAATTTCCCCGACCCGGTAATCGTAGCTTTGTGCCCAGAGATGACGGCCGTCGAGACTGTCGACCAGGTGCGTGGCTACGCGTAATCGATCGCCGGCGGTTCTGACACTGCCGTGCAAAACATAGCGCACATCCAGTTCGGCGCCGACGCGCCGCGCATCGACCGAGCCGGATTCGAGCCGCGGCGATTGCGGGTGCGCGACGACGACCAGCTTCGAAATCTTCGACAGGGTCGTGATCAGTTCCTCGGCCAGGCCGTCGGCAAAGTACCGCCTGTCGTCATCGCCGTCGGGGCTCGTGAATCTGAGCACCCCGAGCGACGGCCTGGAGTCGTGGCGGCGATCCCGCGGCGTTTCCGCCGCGATCCCCTGCGAAACCGATGGCGAGACCTCGTCGCCGGCGCGGGCCTCGGCGGTAAACGTAAATCCCTTCTTGTGGATCGTGCGAATATATTTTTGCCGGCGGCCATCGTCGCCGAGCAGTTTGCGCGCGATTTTGATTCGCCCGCTGATCGCCGAGTCCGAAACCACGCGCCCCTTCCAGACAACCTCGATCAATTCGTCGCGCGTCACCAGGCGGCCGCTGTTACGCAGGAAAAAAGTCAACAGTTCGATTACCTGGGGTTCTGCATGCAACGGGCTGCCGTCTTTCGAAATTTCGAAACGATCGGTATCCAGTACGAATTGATCGAATGAGTAGAGCATGACGTCAAACGGAATGCAGGCGATTCATCGATTCGGCCGCCGTGAATTGTTCAGTTACCGGGCAGACAGTATAACCCTCCGCTGTCTAAGATCACGAAAACATCAAGTTTCGATCAAGTTTTCGCATCGCATCCAGCCTAATCTCGACGCACATAATTTCGAAAGAGGAATGGAAAATGAGCGACCTGACCCTGATTGGACTCGGCGCGATGGGATCGGCGATCGCGCGGACACTGGCCGATAAAGGCTGCCGACTGACGCTGTGGAACCGCAGCCCGGGAAAGGCGGAGGCCATGTCCGGCCCTGGTGTCGAATGGTGCGCGAGCCTCAGGCAGGCGATCGCAGCGAGCCCGCGCATCCAGGTCTGCATTCACGGTTACGCGGCCACCCGGGCGCTTTTCGACGATCCGGAGATCCTCCCGCTGCTCGACGGGCGCAGCGTGATCCAGATGAGCACCGGCACGCCGGCCGATGCCCGCGAGGCGCAGGAGTGGTTCAACCAGCGCGGCGCCCGGTACCTCGACTGCTCGATCATGGTTTACCCGCAATCGGTGGGGGAGCCGGAGGGACAATTGCTGATCTCGGGAGAACGCGAGACCTGGGACGATTGCGCGACCTATATCAATCACCTGGGCGGCGACATTCGTTACCTCGGGCCGGTCATCGGCGCCGCGGCGGCGATCGATCTCGCGGTGGTAACGCGGCTGGTCGTGAATACGGTGGGGATCGTTTACGGCCTGCACCTGTGCGAATCCGAACAGGTTCCATTTGCGCAGTTCGCTTCCATGTATCCCGACGGCGATCGCGCGCGGCACCTGGCGGCGGTTGTCGAAAGCGGACGATACGACGAAACCGTCGTCGCATCGGTGGGTACCGGGATCGAAGTCGTTTCCGCGATACGCAACTTCGCCGCCGGGCTCGGAATCAACAGCGAGTTGCCCGATTTCATCCTCGACCTGTACCGGCGCGCGGAAGCGGCCGGTTACCTCGAACATGACAACGCCTGTCTGATCGAGGTTTTCAGGGATAATGCCCGGGCCCCCGGGCCGGCGCCGCGCAATCTATGACACATGTCAATTGGCCTCCCGTCAGTTTCCCTTAAGATGCACGTTCCCGGCATTTCGCCATTACGGATTTTTACGGCATGGGATCAGGTCAGACCTCGAAACACGAGCATTACGCCGACGCCCGGCGAGGCAGACCTGCCCTGCCCGATCGAGGATCGTCATGAAGGACGCCTCTTCGGAACCCGAACGAACTTATCCCGTCGATCGCCTGCTGCATGCGAACGAGGCGAAGCTGACCGCGGGCCTGTCTCCGGCCTCGGCGATGGCGGCATACCTGGACTGGGCCGTTCACCTCGCCAATTCGCCGGGAAAACAGGCCAGGCTGTTCGAAAAGGCGATCCGTAAAAGCATCAAGTTCAACGCCCATCTCGGCTCGCTGCTCACCGGCGAAGATCAAGAGCCGTGCATCGAACCCTTGCCGCAGGATCGCCGTTTTCGTGGCGAGGCATGGCAAAAGCCGCCTTTTTCGATTTATTACCAGGCTTTCCTGCTGCTGCAACAGTGGTGGCACAACGCCACCGAGGGCGTGGAAGGCGTCTCGGAACATCATCGCGACATGGTAGCTTTCTCGGCCCGCCAATGGCTCGATGTCTTCTCGCCGTCGAATTTTCCGCTGACCAACCCCGAAGTTCTCGAGGCGACTCTCAAATCGGGAGGGTTGAACCTGATAAGGGGCATGCGCAACCTGTTCGAAGACTGGGAGCGAAGCGTTCTCAACAAACCGCCGGTCGGTACCGAGGCATTCCGTGTCGGCAAGGAGGTCGCGGTGACACCGGGGAAGGTCGTCTACCGCAACCGCCTGATCGAGCTCATTCAGTATTCGCCGACGACCGAATCCGTCCATCCCGAACCGATCCTGATCGTGCCGGCCTGGATCATGAAATATTACATTCTCGATCTGTCGCCGGACAATTCGATGGTCAAATATCTCGTCGACCAGGGTTACACGGTTTTCATGATTTCCTGGAAGAATCCCACCGAAGAGGATCGCGACCTCGGGATGCAGGATTACCTCGAACTGGGCGTGATGCGCGCCCTCGACGTGGTGCGCTCGATCGTCGGCGGGAAGCACGTCCACGCGGTGGGTTATTGTATCGGCGGCACGCTGCTCGCGATCGCCGCGGCGGCGCTCGGCCGCGACGGCAGGGACTGGCTCGAATCCCTGACCCTGTTTGCCGCGCAAACCGACTTCACGGAGGCCGGCGAACTGATGCTGTTCATCGACCAGAGCCAGGTCTCTTATCTCGAAGACCTGATGTGGGACAAGGGTTATCTCGATACCAGCGAAATGGCCGGAGCCTTTCAGCTGTTGCGATCCAACGACCTGATCTGGTCGCGCATCGTCCATGATTACCTGATGGGCGAGCGCGCGCCGATGATCGACCTGATGGCGTGGAACGCGGATGCGACCCGCATGCCGTACCGCATGCACTCCGAATATTTGAGAAAGCTTTTTCTCAGGAACGAATTCGCCGAAGGTCATTACGAGGTCGACGACAAGCCGGCCACCCTGACGGACATCCGTGTACCGATATTCGTGGTCGGCGCCGAGACCGACCACGTCTCTCCCTGGAAGTCCGTCTACAAGATCAACCTGCTGACCGATACCGAGGTCACCTTCCTGCTGACCAGCGGGGGACACAATGCCGGGATCATCAGCGAACCCGGACATCCCGGCCGCCATCACCGGGTAGCCGTGAAGCGCGAGGGCGAGGCCTATGTCGGCGCAGACGACTGGTTCGAAAAGACGCCGGTGGAAAAAGGTTCCTGGTGGCCCACCTGGCAAAAATGGCTGGAAAGTCGTTCCGGCAGTAAAACCAGGCCGCCCGGAATCGGTAACGCAAAGGCCGGCTACAGGGAACTCTGCGATGCGCCCGGGACTTACGTGCTCGAGAAATAGTCCGGCTCGCGGATACCGGCGATTCGGGAGCGGCGCGCGACGGGAAGGCCATTCGAATCGGGAGCGGCCTGATAAGTATCAATGCGACACCGCTCTCCAGGCGTTAAAGTAATCGAACAATGGCAAAAAATTCCGCCATCCAAACGCAAAACCACGAAATCGCGCTCAAGCTGCGTGAAATCGCAACCCTGCTGAGAAACCAGCGAGCCAACCCGTTCCGCGTCAACGCCTACCTGCACGCGGCCGAGACGCTGGACGGGCTCGACAGGGACGTCGGACGCCTGCTCGAGGAAAAGGGCATCAAGGGCCTGGTCGGCCTGCCGGGCATCGGCGACGGTATTGCGCGCTCGATTTACGAATACGTCGCCACCGGGCGAATGTCGCGTCTCGAAAGCCTGCATGGCAGAGCCGACCCGGTTGCCCTGTTGCGCTCCATACCGACGATCGGACCGCAACTGGCGGAACGGATTCACGACAGCCTCGGAATCGACAGTCTCGAAACGCTGGAGAACGCGGTCCGCGACGGGCGGCTCGCGGAAGTCGAAGGTCTCGGGGACAAGCGCCGGCGTGCAATCGAGGCCTGGCTGCAACAGCATCTCGATCGCCAGCGACGGCGCCCGTCATCAGCCCCGCCGGGCAAGGTTCCGCCGGTCGAACTGCTGCTCAGGGTCGATCACGAGTACCGCGAAAAGTCCCGCGCCGGCATGCTGCCGAAAATCGCACCGAAACGTTTCAATCCGGAAAACCGCGCCTGGCTATCGATACTGCATGCCACCTACGGCGGTTGGCACTTTACCGCGCTTTACTCGAACACGGCGCGCGCGCACGATCTCAAACGGGTGTTCGACTGGGTGGTGATCTACTACTACGACGACGATCATCGCGAGGGTCAACACACGGTAGTCACGGAGACCCGCGGCGATCTCGCCGGCGAGCGCGTAGTACGCGGCCGCGAAGCGGACTG
>JASFKL010000125.1:0-10453 GCA_050118655.1 Gammaproteobacteria bacterium
AGCAATCGGGCAGGCGGTCGATGCGTTGCGGCAGGCCCTCGACGCCCTCGACGAGGCGCTGCAGCCGATGGTCAGCCGCGGCAAGGATCTGGCGATGTGCGAGCGGCGGCTGGCGAACTTGAGCAAGGCGCTCGACGAGTTCCTCGAACCGGCCGACAACCGGGTTAGCTGGTACGAACTGAACGAACACAGCTTTCGCCTGGCGATATCGCCGCTCGAGGTCGCCGACGAGTTTCGCCAGCAGCTCGAAATCGCCGATTTCGACTCGGTATTCTTCACTTCCGCGACGCTCAGCACGCAGCATTCCTTCGACTACTATTGCAGGCGCCTCGGCCTCGAGGGAATCGATTGCGCGAGTTTCGAAAGTCCCTTCGACTACTCGCGCCAGGCCTTGCTGTATCTCCCCGAAAACCTGCCCGATCCGTCCGACGATCGCTACCCGCTGCTGTTCGGCGAACTCTGCCGGCAACTGGTACTCGCCGCCGAGGGTCATAGCTTTATCCTCTTCACGAGTTACCGAATGTTGTCGTGGACCGCGGAATTCCTGCGCGGCCAGCTCGATTATCCGTTGCTGGTGCAGGGCGAACTGCAGCGCAACGAGTTGTTGCAGCAATTCATCCGCAGCGAAAACCCGGTATTGCTCGGCACCAGCAGCTTCTGGGAAGGCGTCGACGTCAAGGGCGACCAGCTGCGTTGCGTGATCATCGACAAGCTGCCGTTCCGCTCGCCCAACGACCCGGTCTACAGGCGGCGCCTGCAACAGGTCAATCGCGACGGCGGCAATGCGTTTACCGAGGTGCAGATACCCGAGGCCACGATCAGTCTGCGCCAGGGCGTCGGTCGCCTGATTCGCGATGTCGGCGACCGCGGCGTGGTCGCGCTGTGCGACAACCGGCTGCAGACCCGCCCCTACGGCCGCGGCATGCTCGACAGCCTGCCGCCGATGCACCGCAGCTCCGACCTCGACGAGGCGAAGGATTTTCTGCGCGATTTGCGAGCCGGGCCGTGAATATCTCGGCATTCTCGGAGCATCGATGCCGGCTCGGCGAAGGCCCGCTCTGGGACTCCGCGACGGAAACGCTCTACTGGGTGGATAGCCTCGGCCCGGTTTTATACCGCCACCGCGCGTCCGACGGTATTTCGAGCTGGCGGCTCGAAGGCGCCCATGTCGGCAGTCTCGCGGTCCGCGAGCAGGGCGGGCTGGTGCTGGCGATGGACCGGGGCTTTTATTGCTTCGATCCCCGCTCGGGCGAAATCGAAACGATCGCCGAGCCGCTGGCCGGGCGCGACGGATTGCGTTTCAACGACGGCAAGGTCGATCCGTTCGGTCATTTCGTCGCCGGCGCGATGAATATCGATGTCGAGGGCCGTGAAAACGCTTTCATGTACCGGTTGACGCCCGCGCTCGAGGTCGAGGAGATGCTCGACGGTTTTCAGTGCTTCAACGGTCCCTGTTTCAGTCTGGACGGCGAGTTGCTCTACGTCACCGGCCGCCGCCCCGGGGTCATCGAAGTATTCGATTACGGCCGCGAGCAGCGCCCGCGCAATGGCCGGGTGCTGCTCGAGGAATGCGATCCGGACGGCGCCACCGTTGATGCCGAGGGTTATATCTGGAGCGCGCAATGGGAAGACGAATGCCTGCTGCGCATCGCGCCCGACGGGCGCGTGGATACGCGCCTGGAAATCCCGGGCCAGGTCGTCACCAGCGTAATGTTCGGCGGCTGCGGCCTCGAACGGATTTTCGTGACTACGCTCGGAGAAGATTATTACGGTGCCGCGCCGTCCGGCGAATCGCCGGGCAGGGTGCTGGTGGTCGACGACAGCGGGTATCGAGGGCGCCCGGAGCCGCGTTTCAAAGGCTGAGGCGGCGGGTGTTCTGGTCCGGTTCGCAGGCTTCCCAGACTTCGACGAATTCGTCGTAGTAAGACTTGCACTCCAGTTTGTTATCGAGTTCGTAGTAGCCCTCGAAGCGTTCCGGGTTGCGAATCCGCATGAAGGCGCCGTCGTCGACGATCAGCCAGCTTTCGCGGAAATTTCGATGCTCCCGGGTGACCGTGGTGCGGATTTGCGCGAAGCTCGGCAGCCTTTGCGCCAGGTGTATCAGGTAATGCCCCTGGTTGGCGGCCACCCGCGTGTCCCGGGCGATGATGCGTATATCGGTATTGCGGTTTTCGCTCGCCAGCGTCGACAGGTGCTCGTAGATTTCGGCGTCGTTGTACAACTCGGCCTCGAGCCTCTGGGAAAAGATATAAACCCGGCCCACGGCACCGAGGATGAGGGTCTTGGCGGCCTCGCGGCACTCCGGTCTTCCTTCCAATAATATACTTGAATTATCTTCCATAGGTATTTGATTTATATTAAATATCGTCTTCAACTAATGGGAGTATCGCCCCGTTTTCAGCGAGATCGAGGAGCAGCCTCTCGAGTGCCTCGACCTCGAGGCAGCGGTTGATCAGCGATACCGGCCACTCGCGTGAATCGCATAATTGCCGCAGTCGCTCGAGGACCTCGTCGCGGTTCGGCAATTCGTGCATATTGCCATTGTAGTAAACCTCGATGCGATCCGCAGAGGCGTGATAGAACAGGCGTGTTTCCGGGTGGCGAATCCAGCCGCTGGCCAGCAGGTCGGAGACGTAGAATGGCTGGTCCGCGCCATCCTCGCGGCTCGCGGCGCTGTCCGACAGCATCTTGCCGACCGCGTCGCGCCACAGCGCGGGCGACTGTTCGAGAAAATCCACCGCCAGACTTTTGAAACGCTCGATTTCCACGTCGGTGATCTCCGCGTGATGGCGGTCGAGTTCGAGCTCGCTATCCGTGTAGCGGGGCAGGTTACTGCCGATACGCTCGATTTCGAGGGCGAAGGATTCGATGGTCGAAACCGCATCGGGGGCGCGAAAACCGATCGAATAAGTCAGACAGGGTTCCAGCGCGACGCCGTGATGCGCGACTCCGGGCGGCAGGTAGAGCAGATCGCCGGGATTCAGCACCGCTTCCTCGTCGGGATCGAACTCCTGCAGGATGGCGAGTTCCAGGTTCGGCAACAGCAGTGGATTCTCGCAGCGTCGTTCGCCGTACTGCCAGCGGCGCCGGCCCGACGCCTGCAGCAGGAAAACGTCGTACTCGTCGACATGCGGCCCCACAGAGCCGCCCTCGGATGCATAGCTGATCATCAGGTCGTCGATCCGCCAGTCGGGTATGAAGCGAAATTGGTCGAGCAGGTCGCCGAGCTCGGGCAACCATTTTTCGCACTCGGATACCAGCAGGCTGTAATGCGTCCCGGGCAGTCCGAGGAAATCCCGTTCTTCGAACGGGCCGTAGCGCAGCTGCCAGGGCTTTTCGCCGCCGTCTCCGGAGATCAGCCGGCAGTGCACGCCTTCCTCGCAGGCCAGGCCGGCGAGCTCCTCCGGGCTTACCGGGGAGGAGAAATCGGGGATCGCGTTACGCAGCAGGCAGGGTTTCTTCTGCCAGTAACGGCTGATGAAGTCGGCGCTGTCCATGCCCTGTAATTGCCACATGACGAATCAGATCTTTTCTGCCTGTGCGACCGCGTTGCCTATATAGGTGGCGGGCGTCAGGGCCAGCAACCGCTGCCGCGCGGCAGCGGGAATTTCCAGGGTTTCGATGAACTGGTGAACCGTATCGGCGTCGATCTTGTGCCCGCGGGTCAGCGCTTTCAGCTTTTCGTAGGGCGCTTCGACCCCGTAACGTCGCATCACGGTCTGTATCGGTTCGGCCAGCACCTCCCAGTTTTGCTCGAGGTCGGCGGCGATTGTCGCGGCATCGACTTCCAGTTTGGCGATACCGCGCTTCAGGGATTCCAGCGAGACCAGGACGTGCCCGAGGCCGGTACCGAGGTTGCGCAGCACGGTCGAATCGGTGAGATCGCGCTGCCAGCGGGAAATCGGCAATTTCTGCCCGAGATGCGTAAAGATCGCATTGGCGATGCCGAGGTTGCCCTCCGCATTCTCGAAATCGATCGGATTGACCTTGTGCGGCATGGTCGACGAGCCGACTTCTCCTTCCACGGTTTTCTGTCGGAAGTAGCCGATCGAAATATAGCTCCAGATGTCGCGGCTGAAATCGATCAGGATGGTATCCAGCCTCGAAATCGCGTCGAACAGTTCGGCGATGTAGTCGTGCGGCTCGATCTGCGTGGTGTAGGGATTCCAGCCCAGCCCGAGCGATTCCACGAAATCCCTCGCCAGCGCCTGCCAGTCGACGTCCGGATAAGCGCTGAAATGCGCATTGTAGTTACCGACCGCGCCGTTGATCTTGCCGAGGATCGGCGCCTGCTCGATCTGCGCGAGCTGGCGGCGCAGGCGGTAGGCGACATTGGCCATTTCCTTGCCGAGCGTGGTTGGCGAGGCGGGTTGACCGTGGGTGCGGCTCATCATCGGTACGGCGGCATAGCGGCGGGCCAGGTCGGTGATCATTTGCTCGACTTCGCGGGCCAGCGGCAGCAATACTTCGTCGCGGCCGGATTTCAGCATCAGGCCGTGGGACAGGTTGTTGATATCCTCGGAAGTACAGGCGAAGTGAATGAACTCGGCGACCGAATTCAACTCGGCATTACCGGCGACGCCCTGTTTGAGGAAATACTCCACGGCCTTGACGTCGTGATTGGTGGTCGCCTCGATCGCCTTGATCTGCTGCGCCTGGGTCAGGTCGAACCCGGAGATGATTTTTTCCAGCAATTCGCTGGCATCGGCGGAGAATTTCGGTACTTCCTCGATTTCGGCGCAGTTAGACAATGCCTGCAGCCAGTGGATCTCGACCTGCAGACGGTGGTAAATCAGCCCGTATTCGCTGAAATAGGGCCGCAGGCTGGCGGTTTTCGAGCCGTATCGGCCGTCGATCGGAGATATCGCGGTGAGTGAATCGAGTTGCATGAATAGATCGTCGTACAAAGCGACTATTCTACACCAAACCGGGGGCTCGGTAACGGCCGAGAAATGCGGCCTGGAGCTATTCGGCGCTGGTAAACGCCTCGTGTTTGAAGATCAGCCGCTTGGCTTTTTCGTAAGAGTTTCCAGGGATCACGGAATCGTCCTTGAGGCGCCGCAACTCCTTCAGTTCGCGCGCCAGGAACTTGGCCTGGCTCAGGCCGCGGGCAGTCTTGGCCTGGTTGATCTGCATCACGAAACTGTTGATGAAGCTGCGAAAGGTCTTGTTGTCGGGGTTCTTGTTGATCAACTCGATCAGTCGGATCTTGCCGTACTGGGTACGAAAGAAAACGCGGTCGCGGGAATAGTAGAAAAACGCCAGCAGCGAGATGATGCCGACGACGAGCAGGGCGATCGACAGGCCGAGAAGATTGACCGATGAAGCGTCGACGAAGCCGCCGAGCAGCAGCACCGCGTCGATGCCCAGCAGCGCGAGGCCCGCGTACAGCCAGCGCCATGGCATGACCCGGGAACGGAACGGCCGCGGGTCCAGATAGGCGATGTCGATGCGATACTTGTATTTCTTGCGGTGCTTGTTCTTGATGGTCTGGTAGCACTGCGAATCGTTGAAAACGGTGACCTTGCGGAAGCTGCCCTGCATCTTGTTGTATTGCTCGATCTCGAAATTGACGTGATCGACGGGAATATTTTCGCCGTCGGTAAAGTCGGTTAAATCCTCGTCGAGCGACTCCAGGTCGATCTCGTCCGATTCGATATTGGCATGAGACATCGAGCTTAAATTCCTGCTGGGTACCTTTATAAAAATAGCACAATTCTGAATTAAAACACATTTCGTATGATTTCCCGGGGGCGGTATTTTATTTAATCGGATCAAATACTTCCGTTATCGTCCCGGTGCCGGAAATTCGCCGCTGGCAGGGCGCTTGCGACATTTTCCCGACACCCCGGCCGCGGATCCCCGCCCGGGCTCGGAAATGCCCCTGGAGGACGGATACCGGCTGATTCGAGGGTCTCGAGGGTACCAACGGGAAGGGAGTCAGCCCGCGCCTGCGTCGGCGGGCAACGGCGTCTCGCCTCGAACCGTGGCGCGGTAGAGACAGCGGCGATGGCCGTCGTAATCGTTGACCGCGTAGTGCAGGGTATTGCGGTTATCCCACATTGCGAGCGCGCCCGTCGACCAGCGAAACCGGCAGCCGAATTCGGGGCGCATGCAGTGGCGGTAGAGGCTCGCCAGCAAGGCGTTGCTTTGCGCGGCCTCGTAGCCGTCGATGCGCGTGGTGTAGGTGGGATTGACGAACAGCACCGACTCGCCGGTTTCGGGGTGGCGGCAAATCGCCGGGTGGCGGGTTTCACGGTCGGCCTCGGGATTGTCGCGCTCGATCTCGATCGAGCCGTTAAAACGCTTGTCGACCGCGGGAGCATGGGCGACGCCGTAAGGCTTGCCGCTGTGAATCGCGACGCGTCCCGACAGCCGGTCGCGTAACTCCTCGGGTAAAGCCTCGCAGGCCCGCGACATGTCGATCCACAGCGTGTCTCCGCCGACCGGCGGGATGTCCTCGGCATAGAGGATCGATGCTTTCGGCGGTGCCTCGAGAAAACTGAAATCCGTATGCCAGTCGCCCCCGAAAGTCCCCATGCCGACCTCGTCGGCCTGCTTGAGTACGCGAATAACATTGGGATGATCCGGATGCGGCTTGATGTAGGGGAGTTGCATCAATTCGCCGAAACGCGCGCTGAAATCCTGCAGCTGCTGCAGATCGAGTTGCTGGTCGCGCAGGAACAAAACCTTGTAATCGAGCCAGGCCCGGTAAAGGGACGGGAACGTGTCGTCATCGATCCGCGCCGCGTCGAGCCCGCGGATCTCGGCGCCGAGTGTCGGCGTCAGGGGGAGAATCTCGAATCCGGCCCGCATCAGGGAATCAGGTAGATCGGGCTCGACCAGCTGTAGTGGCCGTCCTCGTGGGTTACCCGCACGTAGAGCGCATTGTCGGCGTCCTCGCGCAGCGCGATCCTGCGCTCGATCCGTACCGCGTTGACGGGATTGACGTCCGGCAGGCGAAATATCCGGATGCGGCGTTCGATACCGCCGTTTTCGAAAATCAGCTCGTCGCGGCCGATTTCGCCGATCTCTATTTCCTGTTGAATCAGCGCCGTATCGACTCTCAGCTTGCCGGCCCGCGGATCGCGCAGCATGGCCTCGAAGCCGCCGAAGCCGCCGGTGGTGATCGCGCTCCACTCGACGCGATCGGGGGCGGTTTGTTGGAATCGCCGATCGATGTTGTAGCGGTTGATCGGGGTCAGCGATTCGAACGCGTTGTCGTCGAGTTCGGCGTAACCGTCCCAGGGCGTCTCGCGGCCGCGGCCGCGGTATTCGGAGCCTTCCCAGATTACCCGGATCCGCCGCCCGAGCTCGTCCCCGCCGTAAGGCCGGAAGACCTCGAGGGTTTCGAGGCCGTTGCGTATGTCGATACGTTCTATCGGCGCTTCGCCACAGACATCGATGACGAAATTCACCTCGCGCTCGCCGCAGCGCAGGATATCGCCCATCATCGCGCTGCGCACGGTGGTCGAACCGATGTCGCCGAGACGGGGATCGTCGTCGAACAGCTCGGCGTCGGTCTCGAACTCGACCCGCGTGTCGAGGATCACGCGGTTGCCCGTAGTGCCGTAGTGATGGCGCTTGCGCAGTCCTTCCATGATGCCGGCGCGCGTGAAAGCCGGTGCGAGTACGCAAGTCAGGCCGCCGTAGGCGCCGAACTTGGTCGCTCCCGGGTGCGAGGCGCCCGGGCGGCCCTTGTGGCCGTCGGAATTCGACAGGATACCGACCCGGTAACCCTGCTCGAAGGCGTCCCGGACCAGCCACTCGAAGGTGCCCCAGGCGGAGTGCACTTCGACGCCTTTTTCGATGCGCTGGTGGTGCGCGATCTTGATGTCGGCGTAGCGGCCGCCGATATGCGCGAATACCGTGCATTCCTCGTCCTCGAGCGCCTCGAACAGGTCGTTTGCCGAGTTGGCATCGGTATCGATGTCGGAAAGGTCGTCGACGAGGGCATGCGACGAGCGATGGATTTGTCGCCCCTCGTGCATGTGCAGTACGTTGCGGTCGCCGCCGAGACCGGTATTACCGGACCATTCCCAGCCCGGAAACACGATGAAGCGGTCGTCCTCGGTGAACTCGGCCGACAGTTCGTTGAGCCAGTTCCAGAACTCGGTAGTAATCTGGAAATCGTTGCCCTGGTGAACGCAAATATCGAGAAAGGCCCTGTCGCGCGCGAACTCGTAAAAGTCCCGCGCCGAGTTGGTACCGATGGTTTCCTCGGACTGGCCGTGCAGGTCGCCCCAGTAGGGCAGTAACGGCGTCTCGTCGGCGAATCGGCAGGGATTCGAACGGGCGACCCGCTCGCCGTCGGCGTCGAGCAGTTCGACGATCAGATCGCCCGTGCCATCGACGCGCAGGTTTTCGACGATGCAGGAAAATTTGCCGCGTTCGAAGCGCATAGAGTCTGGCAGGCCTTCGACCTCGAGGTTGGCGCGCAGCGCGAATTCACGGTCGCAGCGGTCGGAGGGGTTGCCCCAGCGGTCCTCGCCTTTCAGGCACAGGCGGAAAGGCTCGCCCCTGCCGCGCAGGGTCGGCAGGATGGCCTTGTAGAGGACCGGCGGTCCCGGAACGATGCCGATCATCGGCTGATCGGGCAGTTCGACGTAATTGTAGGTCGCGATCGCGTCGACCAGTACCTTGAACTCGAAGGTTTGCTCGCAAAAAGTCTGGATTCGCATGCCGGGAGAACCCTGGCGGCGGTCGCCGAAGCGCACCACGATCTGGTCGCCCTCGCGCAGGAAACCGCGCACCACCTTGATATACAGCGTCTTGTCCCAGGGGCGTATATTGCGTTTGATATCGTATTCGACCTGCAGCACCGCGCCGTTGCTGGCCTCCACGGTGACGTAATTGGCGGCGCCGGGATTGTCGAACTGCGGTTTGCCCATGTCGGAGGCGAAGCGATGAACGATCTTCAGCGAGCCGGTATCGTCGATGCCGAAATAGCCGGCGGTATAGGTGAGGATGAACTCCTGGTATGAGCCGGCCTCGAAATCGCCGACCGGTTCGACCTTCGCCGAACCCATTTTTTCGGGCATATAGGTAGAGTGGGGCACGGGCGCCGGGTCCTCGTCAACATGCTAGGATGGCGGTTAGTTTAACTGTATTCGAGGATTAGAGCACATGCCTGTTGATCAAATTCTTGCCTCGGCCATCGACGCCATCGGCGAAACCCCGCTGGTCGCGCTGGATCGGATCTGCGCGGATCTCGACGGGCGCATTCTCGCCAAGCTCGAATTCATGAACCCGGGATTCTCGAAGAAGGACCGCGCCGCGCGTTGCATCATCGAAACCGCGGAGCAGGGCGGCGAGCTCGAGCCCGGGCAGACCGTGGTCGAGCTGACCTCGGGAAACATGGGTACGGGGCTGGCAATCGTCTGCGCGATCAAGGGCTACCCGTTCGTCGCCGTGATGTCGCGCGGCAACTCGATCGAACGCGCGCGCATGATGAGCGCGCTCGGCGCAGAAGTCGTACTGGTCGATCAGGCCCCGGGGTCGATACCGGGCCAGGTCTCGGGTGCCGATCTCGAGCGCGTCGAGCAAGTCGCGCAACGGATTACCGGCGAGCGCGGCGCCTTCCGCGCCGACCAGTTCGTGCGCGACGGCAACCGGCTCGCGCATTTTCGTCATACCGGACCCGAGATCTGGCGCCAGTCGGGCGGGTCGGTCACGCATTTTTGCGATTTCGTCGGCTCGGGCGGCAGCTACGCGGGCATTGGCGGTTACCTGAAAGCGCAAAACCCCGCGATCGGCTGTTTCGTGGTCGAGCCGGAACAGGCGGCGGTGCTGGCCACGGGCAGGATCGACAATCCCGATCATCCGATCCAGGGCGGCGGTTACTCGATGGCGTCGCTGGCCTTTCTGGAGCGGGCGCCGATCGACGGTTATCTCGGCATTTCCGGGGAGCAGGCGCGCGAAACCGCGCGCGAGCTGGCTCGTAGAGAGGGTATTTTCGGCGGCTATTCGGCAGGCGCCAATGTCGCCGCGGCGCTCGAACTGTTGCGCGGGCCGGCGGTCGGCGGGGTGATTGCGGTGCTGATCTGCGACAGCGGCCTCAAGTACCTGTCGACCGACCTCTGGCCGGAGGTGAACTGATCCGCCGGCGAGGGCGCGGTGACGGGCAAGAAAACGCGGCCCGAAGGCCGCGTGAACAAACTGCCCGAACTCTGTTTACCTACGCGATGCGCGAGATGTGCGCGAGCAATTGCTCGGGCTGGTAGGGCTTGGTGATCAGGTCCGTGGCGCCCTGCTTGTCGGCCCACAGTTTGTCGGCACGGTTGTTCTTGCTGGTGACGAAGACCACCGGGATATCACTGGTCTCGGCATCCTGCTTGATTTCGCGGCAGGCGCCGAATCCATCCAGGTCGCTCATCACGATATCCATGAAGATGATATCCGGCTTTTCGGATTTCGCCTTGCTGATGGCTTCCTTGCCGCTGGTTGCGGTAAA
>JASFKL010000126.1:0-10452 GCA_050118655.1 Gammaproteobacteria bacterium
GCCGGCGAATTCCAGCAGGCTGCCGTCGATGCTTGCGCGCGCATCGAGCAGGCTGACCCGCGCGCCGGCACGGGCCAGCTCGGCCGCGGCGGCATAGGCCGAGTCGTTGTTGGTGGCGACAGCGATATGCTCGCCGGCGAGTACCGCGTATCGATTCAGGTAGCTCCTGCCGGCGGAGGCGTTCATGACGCCGGGCATATCGTTGTTGCCGAAGGCGATACCGCGCTCCATGGCGCCGGTGGCGACGATCGTGTGGCGCGCGCGCAGCGTCCAGAAACGCTGGCGCGGCAAGTACGCGGGCGGATTCTCGAGATGATCGGTAACACGCTCGAGCAAGCCCGCGGTGCCATGGTCGTAAAGCCCGAAAACCGTGGTGCGGGTCATGATCCGGACGCCGGCCTTTTCGAGTTCTGCGACCAGTTCGAGGCGTTGCCGCTCGAGCTTTTCCTCGGCGCGGCTCAACAATTCGCCACCGAGATCGCAATCCTGCTCCACCAGCCAGACTTCGAAGCCTGCCTCGGCGGCGGTCAGCGCCGCCCGCAACCCCGCCGGACCGGAACCGACAACCAACAGGTCGCAAAACGCGTGCGCGTGATCGTAGACGTCCGGGTCCGGTTCGCGCGAGGCTTCGCCCATGCCGGCCGCGCGGCGGATGATCTTTTCGTATTTCATCCACAGCCCGGTACCCTTGCTGAACCATTCGAAGGGCGGAATGCCCATGAAGGTCTTGTAGTAAAAGCCGGCGACGAAGAAACGGCTGAACAGGTTGTTGACCGCGCCGAGATCGAAACGCACGCTCGGCCAGGCGTTCTGGCCGCTGGCAACGAGACCCGGATACAGTTCCTGCATCGTCGCCTTGACGTTCGGATCGCGCCGCGCGCCGCTGCCGATGGTGACCATCGCGCCGGATTCCTCGACGCCCGCCGACATCACGCCGCGCGGACGGTGATACTTGAAGCTGCGGCCGAGCACTTTTTCGTCGGCCGCGAGCAGTGCCGAGGCCAGGCTGTCGCCGGGGTAACCCTGCATCTGACGACCGTCCCAGGTGAAGCGGATATGTTTCTCGCGGTCGATGCGGCCGCCGTTTTCCAGCCGTCGGGCGCTCATGCTTTATCCCCCGTGGCCGAGAGTACCGCCGCGTTGCCCTCGTGGGCGGGACGCACGGATTTGATTTCGTGGGTCATGGTATCGCGCTCGACCACCAGCCACATGCGGCAGCCGTTGACGTGATGCCAGGTTTCGGACTGCATGCCGCGCGGATTCTCGCGCAGGAAAATCGCGTCGTGCCAGTCTTCCATCGGCGCGTCCAGCGCCGGATAGACGATCGACGCATCGCCGCCGTAAGTAAACTCGGAGTGGTCGCGCTCGCCGCAGAATGGGCAATTGATTCGAATCATGGCTCTCCCCTACCCGTGCAGTTTCGGGTCGGGCCCGGCGCCGCGTTCGTCGATAATCACCCCGCGGCGAAAGCGGTCGAGATCGAGGTTGGCGATCACCGGGTCCGGGCGGTCGTTGGCGATCAGGTCGGCGAAGTACCAGCCCGACGCGGGGCTGGCCTTGAAACCCCCGTAGTTCCAGCCGGCGTTGAGATACAGGTTGTCGAGCGGGGTCTTGCAAATGAATGCCGAGCCGTCCATCGACATGTCCATCACCCCCGACCAGTGGCGCAGCAGGCGCACGCGGCCGAGACAGGGCAGGATCGAGGTCGCGCACTCGGCCACGTCCTGCACGATCGGCAGGTTGCCGCGCTGGGCATAGGACTTGTACCAGTCGAGGTCGCCGCCGAATACCATGCCGCCCTTGTCTGATTGCGAGATATAGAAATGCGCGCCGCCGACGCCGAACACGACCACGTGATCGAGCAGCGGTTTCAAGGGTTCGGAGACGAAAGCCTGCAGCTTGTGCGATTCGATCGGCAGTCGGCCGAGGCCCGCCATTTGCCACAGCCGCGAAGTATTGCCGGCGACCGCGAAGCCGACCTTGCCGGCCTCGATCTTGCCGCGACTGGTTTCGAGCGCGGTAACCTGGCCGTCGGTGCGGGTAACGCCGGTGACCTCGCAATTCTGGATGATATCGACGCCGTAACCGTCGGCGCCGCGCGCGTAACCCCAGGCGACCGCGTCGTGACGCGCATTGCCGGCGCGTTTCTGTACCGCCGCGCCGATGATCGGGAAACGCGCATTGTCGTAGTTGAGATGCGGAATATTCGCTTTCAGGGTCGCCAGATCCCAGAGTTCGCCGTCCGAATCGGTGAGCCGCATGGTGTTGTAGCGCCGCGCGGCGGCATCGCGCGCCGCCGGGCTGTGGAATAGCGACACGTGGTAACGCTGGCTGAACATGACGTTGTAATTGAGTTCGTGGCTCAGGTTTTCCCACAGCTTGAGCGAGTGCTCGTAGAACTGCCGGTTGCCCGGCATCATGTAGTTGGAGCGGACGATGGTGGTGTTGCGACCGGCGTTGCCGCCGCCGAGCCAGCCCTTCTCGAGTACCGCGATATTGCGAATACCGTGGTTTTTGGCCAGGTAATAGGCGGTCGCCAGACCGTGCAGACCGGCGCCGACGATGACCACATCGTAGCGCTTTTGCGGTTCGGGATCGCGCCATTGGCGGTCCCAGTTTTTCTGACCGCTGAGACCTGCCTTGAGCACTGCCCAGGCTGAATATCGAGTCATCTTAATGTTTCCAAAGCCAGCAAGCGGGCGGCGGGAATTGCCTCGACCCTGCTTTCGACGCCGATTCTAACGTTGCAGCAATGGCACAAGTTCGCGTAACACGCCATTCCAGCCGAAAAATACGACACCGGGATAATCTCCGAGGGCAGCCCGTAACCCGCCCTGGTGGTCGCCGCTAACCGCTCCTTCGGCCGGCCGTGGGCGACCTTCTCGACGAGTTAACGCAAAGCCTTGAGATTATTGATCAGTATGTCTTTCTGGCGATTGATTTCCGCCCGAATCTGATGCGCCAGGTCGAGCTCGGTGCCGCAGCAGTTGGCCGTGGTTTCGAGATGGTTGGCGGTGGTTTCCTCGACGGATTGCTGCAAGGCACGGCAAATCTGTTCGCTGATAACGTGTTTTTCTTCGTCGCTCAGCTCGTGCTTCGCCAACGCCGCCACGATCGCATCGGTGGCCTCGCGAATTGAACTTTCGGCTGTCATTTTCCTCTCCCCTTGTCAGAGCCGGTCCAGGCTGTGTTCCAGATCGTCTATCAATTCCCGGCAATTTTCAATCCCCACCGACAATCGCAGCAGGTTGCCCGGCACCGCGCTGTGCGGTCCCTCGACAGCCGCGCGATGCTCGATCAGGCTCTCGACCCCGCCGAGCGACGTGGCGCGCATAAACAGTTCCGTATGACCGGCCACCTCGCGCGCGGCATCGGCGCCGCCCCTGACCAGCAGCGACAGCATACCGCCGAAGCCCCGGGTCATCTGCCGCCGGGCGATGTCGTGGCCGGGGTGGCTTTCGAGGCCCGGATACAAAACCCGTTCGAGTTTCGGGTGGTGTTCGAAATGCCGCGCAATCTCGAGCGCGCTTGCCGAGGCTTTTTCGAAGCGCAGGAACAGGGTGCGCATGCCGCGCAGCACGAGCCAGGCCTCGACCGGCCCGAGCACGCCGCCCATATAGGTGCGCAGCCACTTGATTTGCTGCCAGCGCTCGTCGTCGGCCGCGCTCACCAGCACGCCGCCGACCACGTCGCTGTGACCGTTCAGGTACTTGGTCGCGGAGTGAAACACGATATCGGCGCCGTGCTCCAGTGCGCGCGTGGTTACCGGCGTCGCCACGGTGGCGTCGACCACCAGCGCGGCACCGGCGCGATGGGCGATTTCGGCAGCGGCGGCGATGTCGATCACTTCCCAGGTCGGGTTGACCGGGGTTTCGATCCAGACGATCTCGGTACTGCCGGGCCGGACGGCCCGCTCGAGCGCCTCGGGGTCGCCCGCCTCGAACAGGGTCAGGTCGATCGAGCGCTTCGCCGAGATCCGCCGCAGCCAGTCCTGAGAGCCGTGGTACATGACGCGCGGCGCGACCAGATGACTGCCCGTATCGACGGTTTCGAACACCGCGCAGACGGCCGCCATGCCGGAAGCGAAGCACTGGGCCTCGACACCGCCGTCCAGTTCGGCGCAGACCGATTCCAATACCGCCCAGCTCGGGTTTCCTGCGCGGCTGTAGCTATAGTCGCCGAGAAACTCGTAATCGGCGCCGCGGGCATAGGTAGTCGAAAGCTGCAATGGCGGGTTTATCCCGCCGGTCGCCTGGTCGATGTAATGACAGGCTTGCGCGACACGCGTCTCCATCGAGTGGCTTTCTCGTTTGCTCATCGGGTTTTCTGTTTACGAGTATCTATAAAATTCATCAAAAAATAATTTATCTTAACACTAGTATTCCATTATTCTTGCAGGGATTTTCATCCCGAAGGATTCGACACATGGCCGCGACCACGCCTTTCTCCATCGACGATGCCGAGCGCAAGATCGATCCCTCGCGCAAGCCGCGGATCGCACTCAAGCCGGACGGCACGCCGATCGACAACGATCGCGTCGAAATCGGCCCCACCGATCTGGCTTTTCGGGAGTGGGCCGAACTCGGACTCGAAGTTCCGCATCTCGACTCGATCCGCGAATTCCGGCTGCAGCGGCTGGTGCAGGAATTGCAGCGTAACGATTACGGCGGCCTGCTGCTCTACGACCCGCTCAACATCCGCTATGCAACCGACACCACCAACATGCAGTTGTGGATCACGCACAATCCGGCGCGCGCCTGTTTCGTTTCCGCCGACGGCTATGTCGTGTTGTTCGACTTTCACGGCGGCGATCACCTGTCGGCGCACTTGCCGCTGGTAAAGGAAATCCGCAGCGGCGCGTCCTTTTTCTACTTCGAGTCCGGCAACCGCACGGACGAGCACGCGGCCCGGTTCGCCGCGCAGATCGACGATTTGATGCGCACCCACGCCGGCGAGAATCGCCGGCTCGCGGTCGACAAGATCGAGATCGCCGGTTTGCGCGCGCTCGAAAAGCGGGGTCTCGAGGTTTTCGAGGGACAGGCGGTCACCGAGATCGCGCGGGTCATCAAGTGCGCGGACGAAATCAGGGCGATGCGCTGCGCGATAGCAGCCTGCGAGGCCGCGATGCACGAGATGGAAGATGCGATAGCCGCCGGCAAGAGCGAGAACGAAATCTGGTCGGTGCTGCACGCGGGTAATATCAGGCGCGGCGGCGAGTGGCTGGAGACACGCATCTTTTCTTCCGGGCCGCGCACCAATCCGTGGTTCCAGGAATCCGGCCCGCGCATCGTCGGCGACGGCGAACTGGTTGCCCTCGATACCGACATGGTCGGCACCTACGGCATGTGCTGCGATATCTCGCGCACCTGGCTGTGCGGCGACGTCGAGCCGACCGCCGAGCAAAAGGAGCTGTACCGAATTTCACACGAGCACATCATGACCAACATGGAGCTGCTTCGCCCCGGGGTCAGCTTCCTCGAAATCACCCAAAAAGCGCACCGCCTGCCGGAACGCTTCGTGCCCAATCGTTACGGCGTGGTCATGCACGGCGTCGGCCTGTGCGACGAGTACCCCGCGATTCGCTACCGCGAGGATCGGGATGCCTACGGCTACGACGGCGTGTTCGAACCCGGCATGACGATCTGCGTCGAAGTCTACTGCGGCGAAAAAGGCGGGCGCGAGGGCGTCAAGCTCGAAGACCAGATACTGATCACCGAGGACGGTTACGAAAACCTGATCCGCTACCCCTTCGAAGAAAAACTGCTCGCGTAACGGGACCGACCCCTGCTTTTATTCGGTGGGTTCGAGTAAGGGCTCTTCGCCGCCGAGTTCTTCCTTGCGATGCGCGACATAGGTTTCGAGGGCATCGCGGATAGCCGGATCCATCGGCGGCGGGATGAATTCCTCGAGTATTTTAGGCCACAGCTCGGTGGCACGCGCGGTTGCATCCTTGCTACCCGCCAGGGCCCAGCTTTCGCTATTCTGCCAGTCGCTGACGAAGGGTTCGTAGAACGCGCTCTTGTAGCGCTCCATGGTATGCCCGCAGCCGAAGAAATGACCGCCGGGACCGACTTCTGCCATCGCCTCGAGCCCGACCTCGTCGAGGTCGATCTTCAGCGGCTCGAGCATCTTGCTCATGTGCTGCAGCATTTCGCAATCGATGATCAGTTTTTCGAAGGATGCCACCAGCCCGCCCTCGAGCCAGCCCGCGGTGTGGTAGATCAGGTTGCCGTGACCCATTACCGAGCTCCATAGCGCCATCAGCGTTTCGTAGGTCGCCTGGGCGTCGACCGCGTTCGACGCATTGCAGGCGCTGCTGCGGTATGGCAGGCCGTAGCGGCGCGCGAGCTGTCCTCCGGCGATATTGGCGAGCGAATTTTCCGGTGTGCCGAAAGCCGGCGATCCCGAGCGCATGTCGACGTTCGAGGTGAATCCGCCGTAAACGCAGGGGACCCCGGATCGCGTCAATTGCAGCAGCGCGATGCCGACCAGCGCCTCGGCGTTTTGCTGTGCCAGCGCGCCGGCCATGGTCGACGGCGTCATCGCGCCCATCAGCGTGAACGGCGTCACCGTCACCGGCTGGCCGAAGATCGCCATCTGCATCGCGCCGTAGGCCATCGAATCGTCGAGTTTGCGCGGCGAGTTGACGTTGATATTGGTCATCACCGACGGATTCGATTTCATTTCCTGCATGCTCATTCCGCGCGCGATAGCGCTCATTTCGATCGCGTCCCGCGCGCGGCCGCCGCCGATGCCGGTGGCGAAGAAGGCCTTGTCCGAAACGGTCAGGTTGACGAAGGTCGTATCCAGGTGGCGCGAATTGGCCGGCAGGTCGGTCGGCGCAGTGGCCTGGTTGCCGAAGAAGGTCAATACGTTGAAGTACTGGCCGAAACTGATCAGATTGCGGTAGTCCTCGAAGTTCCCGGCCCGCCGTCCGTTGATATTGTCGTGAACGTTGGGCGCGCCGGAGACCAGGCCGAAATTGATCACGTCGCCGCCGACCTTCAGGGTTTGCTCCGGGTTGCGCGGTACCAGGTCGAAAGTCGCCGGGGCCCGCGCAACCGTCTCCAGCAGCAGCGCCCGGTCGATGCGCACGACGCCCCCTGCATCGACCTCGGCGCCGGCCTTGCGGAACAGGTCGAGCGCCCGCTCGCCGAGCACTTCGATTCCCTGCTCCTCGACGATGCGCATCGAAACCTCGTGGATGAATTCGAGCTGTTCCTCGTCGAGGGCCTCGAGCGGACGGAAGCGGTTGCGCAGCGTCCTGCGCTCGAGCTGGTGAATCGCGACCGGGGTTTCGGTCGCCTGCCTGCGCGCTCGCCGGCGCCGGGATCTGGTCATGGAATATCCTGGTTATGTGGGATTCTCGTGAGCGATTGTCGCCGGAGTCGGTGCATAAGTCTTTTAATATTGAGACTGTTTTTATTAAATATCGGCCAATAATCCGGATCGACCGAACCTCTTTGGCGGTTTACCGACGAGCCGTGACCCTATTTCCGGGGAGAAGAGCGGTTAGCCACAGAAAGTCGCCGCCGGAATGCCGCGAGATTCTTAACGGGTGACGGAACGGGGCCTAATTCGGTAAGATGGGCTATCGGCAATAACAAACCCGATAGCCGAAATCGAGAGGACACCATGGCACGATCAAAGAAAATTCGCGGTTTATCCGACATCCTGACTTACTTCCGACGCAACGAGACACCGATATTCTTCGTCTCGCCAACGGCATTCAACCTGCTGGGCCTCGAAAAATTTGTCAACCGGTTTTTCCATATAAATTACTTCGACTCTTTCGACGGCCATCACCCGCGCGTCTTCGTGCCCAGCGAAAAAAGCCACGCCGAGTTCGAATCCATGGAAGACGTCTGCAATTACATGCTGCAGCACAAGGAAGTCATCGACAAGATCAGGAAAGCCGGCCACGGCCCGGCGCGGGTACTGTTCGTCATGCTCGACGAAAAGACCGAAGAGATCTGCAAGGAGCTCGGCGTACAGATCGCGCTGCCGCCGGTTGAACTGCGCAAGCGGCTGGATTCGAAGATCGAACTGACGCGCCTGGCCAGCGAGGCCGGCATCGACAGCGCGCCCAACGTACTCGTCGACAAGGCCAACACCTACGAGGATTTGATGGCGGCCGCGAACAAGGCAAAGCTCGGCAACGACCTGGTGGTGCAGACGCCTTACGGCGACTCCGGACGGACGACGTTTTTCATCAAGGCCGAGGCCGACTACAAGAAAAACGCCAAGGACATGAAAGACGAACCGCTCAAGATCATGAAGCGCATCAACCACATGCCCGGAACCATGGAAGTCTGCGTTACCCGCCACGGTACGCTGTCCGGCCCGATACAGACAGACATTACCGGCTACGAGGAAATCACGCCCTACAAGGGCGGCTGGTGCGGCAACGACGTCTGGCCGCATATCTTCAATGCCAACGTACGCCGAAACCTGCGCAACATGGCCTCGTCGCTCGGCGACCGGCTCTACAAGGAAGGCTACAAGGGCGTGTTCTGCATGGACTTCCTGCTCGATACCGACGACGGCACGCCTTACCTCGGCGAGGTTAACCCGCGGATCAGCGGCGCGAGCCCGCTGACCAACCTGGTGACCTCGCATTACGGCGGCGTGCCGCTGTTCCTGTTCCACCTGCTCGAGTACCTCGACGTCGATTACGAGGTTAATCTCAAGAAGATCCAGAATCGCTGGAACGAGTACGATTTCTGGACCCAGCTGGTGCTCAAGCAGACCGAGGACAAGGTGCGCCTGCTGACCCACGCGCCGAGGAGCGGGGTCTGGAGCATGGACAATCACGGGCAAATTACTTTCGACCGGCCCGACCTGGACTGGACCAACGTGATCGACAACGACGAGGCTTATTACCTGCGCGTCTACCGCGAGGGCGACTACACCTACAAGGGCGCCGATCTCGGCATCATCGTCTCGCGCGGGCGCATGCAAACCGAGAGCCGCGAATTGCTCGAACGCGCGAAGCTCTGGACCGCGGCGATCAACGCCGAATTTCACGGCAACCCGCCGCAGGCGGTACCGGACATCTACCAGGATCCCTACCGCTCGAAACTTTTCTAGCTAAATTAAATAGGAATTAAATGGGGACAGACCCCTTTTTTGGTCTGGTCAGGCGGTTTGCTGACCCAGGGTTTCGGTGGCGGGCGTGACGATGCTATTGTCCCAGCCGATCAGTTTCTCGATCTCGTCGGCGACGCGCAGCACCTCGTAGTCGCTGCCCACGGGTCCGAGGATCTGCAATGACAGCGGCAATCCCTCGTCGCCGAGTCCCATCGGAATCGCGCAGGCGGGCATGCCGGTCAGGTTGGCATCGTAGAGAAAGCTCGCCCAGTCCAGCCAGGGCATCTCGATATGGGTATCGTCGATCTTGTGCGGATGGATGCTGCCGTGCGGGAAGGCCTCGCAACCCAGCGTCGGCGTGATCAGGATACGCGCATTGTGGCGGCCGAACATGGCCTCGTAATGCTCGCGAATCACCTGCCGGCGGGCCTGCGCCCGCTCGAAGTCCTGCTGATCGAATTGCTCGCCGAAATTGATGAAGCCGCGTGCGACCTCGCCGAGATAATCCATGTTGTAGCCGCTGTCGCGTGCGTTTTCGGCGGCATCGTAACACGCGGTCACGGCCCAGGTTTCGACCGACGAATCGAGGCCGGGGTTGTCGTCGATCAGCTGGAAATCCGCCTGGCGCATTTTATCGACCACCGCACGGAATGCCTCGCGTACGTCGGTGTTGACCGGCGCGAAACCGAGGTCCTCGGAAAACACGATACCGCGCTTGTTGAGCCGCGGGTTGGTATTGCCCTCGAATTTTTCGCCGATGACCTCGAAGAACAGGCGCGCATCCTCGACGCTGCGGGTCATCGGTCCGTAAGAAACGATCGATTGCCAGGACGGGAAACAGGGTTCGCGCGGCACCACGCCGAAACTGGGTTTGAAGCCGACGATGCCGCAAAAACCGGCCGGGATGCGAATCGAACCGCCGCCGTCGCCGCCCAGTGAAAAGGCGCCCATACCGGTGGCCACCGCCACCGCCGCGCCGCCCGACGATCCGCCGCTGGTGCGCCCCGTATTCCAGGGATTGGAAGTCAGGCCGTACATCTCTGAATGGGTCACCCCGGTGAGGCTGAATTCGGGACAGGTCGTCTTGGCGAAAATCACCGCGCCTTCCTGTTCCAGCAATTCCACCGCGCGGCAGGTTTCGGTGGGGATGAAATCGGAGAGCACCTGCGACCCGTTGGCGCAGGGATATCCGGCCAGGAACTGCGAATCCTTGATCGTGATCGGCAGACCGCAGAGCCGCCCTGCCTTGCCTGCCGCGCGTTTCCGGTCGGCTTCGACGGCCGACTGGCGGGCACGGCCGTAGAGTTTCAAGGCGATCGGATTGAGTAACGGGCCGAGTTGCTCGGCCCGTTCGATGGTGCG
>JASFKL010000127.1:0-10413 GCA_050118655.1 Gammaproteobacteria bacterium
CTCCGGGTCCGGAGTGAAATTTGGGCCAGGGTCTCTCCCATCCTGGTACACGGCGGGAATCATTAACATCATGAATTTCATAAGGATCTCCTTAAATTGTTGGCAGGTTTCGTAACTTAGTCGATTCGCGATCCCCGATTTCGACAATGGCTCGAATTTTTTTTCAGCGGATTTCCGTGAGCCGTTTCTGCAAATAGCGCCGCTCGGGTTCCAGTTGAGTGAGGTCGAGAGCTTTGCGATAAGCTGCATCCGCCTCGACAATATTTCCGAGCCGCCGGTTCAAATCGGCCTCGACCGAGTGGAGCCAGAAATAATCCGCTAAATCCTCCTCTTGCTTGATGCGATCTATCAAAGCCAACCCCGCCTCGGGACCATCCCGCATCGCTACGGCCACTGCCCGGTTAAGACGGATGACCGGCGAAGGTTCCAGTTCCAGCAGGCGATCGTACAGCGCGACGATTTGCGGCCAGTCGGTTTGTCGAGGTGTGCCGGCCTTCGCATGAACAGCCGAGATGGCCGCCTGCAGGGTGTACGACCCGGCATCACCGGAGCGCAACGCCGCTTCAACGAGCGCGATACCTTGCTGCACGAGACCCCGATCCCATCTGCCGCGCTCCTGGTCTTCAAGCAATATCAAATCTCCATCTTCATCCGTGCGCGCGAGCCGCCTGGACTCATGGAGCAGCATTAAGGCCAGCAGTCCCCGCACCTCCGCCTCCGGTAGAAGATCGAGCAGCAGTCGCGCCAGACGAATTGCCTCGTCCGACAGGTCGACACGCGTGACGGAATCGCCAGAGGATGCCGAGTAGCCTTCATTGAACATCAGGTAAATCACCTGCAGCACCGTTTGCAAGCGTTCGGGAAGCAACTGCTTCCCCGGGATTTCATACGGAATTTTTGTGTCCCTGATTTTCGATTTTGCGCGCACGATACGTTGCGCGAGCGTGCCCGGGGTAACCAGGTAGGCGCGCGCAATCTCTTCCGTGGTCAGGCCGCATACCTCGCGAAGCGTCAATGCCGAACGCGCCTCGGGGGACAGCGCCGGGTGGCAACAGGTGAAGATGAGTCTTAATTGATCGTCTGCAATGGATTGTTCATCCTGCCGGGCGGGATCGTCATCCAGGTCTACGAGAGTTTCCTGGATAGTCTCCAACGGTGTATTAAGTTTCGATTGCCGCCGAATGCGGTCGATTGCCTTGAACCGCCCGGCCGAGACCAGCCATGCGCGCGGGTTTTCAGGCAAACCCTTGCAGGCCCACTCTTCCAGTGCCGCACGAAAAGCATCGTGCATTGCATCTTCGGCCAGGTCAAAGTCGCCGAGCAATCGAATCAGCGTCGCGAGAATCCTTCTGGACTCGCGTTTATATAACCGGCCTAGCTGTTGGCTAAGGTTTTCCAAGGCAATGTTAATCCAGGCGCGAGGCACAATGCCTGCGTTCAGCCGCCAAAATGCACGCAGAACGGGTATTTCCGGGGACAGTATACCTAATTGTCAATTGCCAGCTTTGTGCCTAATTTATCCAGATTGTTCCCGGAACTTGCCCCTCCGCACGCATTTCCTCGTCAAGCACCTGCCTGGATCCAGGTTTCGATTTCAGCGATGTAATCATCGGGGAGCCCCACTTTCTTCGCGGCAAGCGCCAGCAATCTTGCATACTCCCCATTACTTCCGGACACCTTTTCCATTGGCAGGATATACGAAAATACCTCTCGAGAATTTCCCTGCATATCGACGGCCGCCAGTTGTCTCGGCACATAGTCCGCGACACTTTTTTCGCCGTATAGCATCGCCAATTCTTCATCGCCGAGTTTCATTATCGAACCGAATGTGCACTCCCCGGCGGAAGCCTCGAGTGTGGCTCTGGCGCCGATTCTGAGCCCGTATCCAGGCACGCAAACCAGTTCGGGATTCGAGGGGTTCAATCCTTTTTCTCTCAACAGATCGGCATCCATGAACAAGCCGTAGAAAAAGACGGTTTTCATTGTCTACTCGGGCCGCTTAAAAAGCGGCGGATTTGAACACCACGATTGTCGTACATTCCGGGTCCGGTATCAGCCCGAAAGCATAACAAAAAAAATTAAACTGCCTTTTTTAACTCGATCGTTGGGGAAATTGTCGTAAATGGATTCGAATCGACTGTCATCGAGCAACTTATCGAGACTTCTCTTGTCGATGAAGTAACAGGAAATTAATTTTTAAAGTAAACGAGCAATGGTCGAAACCCGGAAAAATCGAAAAGCAGCGCGGCTGCTCGATTCGATCGCCGGCGAGTTCGGCCGCGATGCCCGATTCATCGAACCCGCTGGCTACCCCGATAAGGTCGGCGCCCGATGAAGCAACCCGAGTATTCCGATGCTCTCGTCCTTTTCGGCGCCACGGGAGATCTTGCGTATCGCAAGATCTTCCCGGCATTGCAGGCCCTGTTTGCGCGCGGCGTCGAACTTCCCGTCATCGGCATCGCGCTCGGCGGCCAGGATCGTGACGCGCTGAACGCCCGAATCGCCGACGGCATCGCGCGTTTCGGCGACAGGCAAGACCCCGGGGCGCAGGGCAAGCTCCTCGCGAACCTCGAATACATCGACGGCGACTATCGGGACTCGAGTACCTTCGCGCGACTCAAGGACGCCCTCGGCAACTGCAAGCGGCCCCTTTGCTATCTGGCCATCCCGCCCAGTCTCTTCGAGACCGTAATCGAGGGCCTCCGGGCCGTCGGTTTACCGCAAGGCATGCGCGTCGTGGTCGAGAAACCCTTCGGGCGCGACCTGCAATCCGCGCAACGCCTCAACCAGGTCCTGCGCGCATCGTTCGCCGAAGATGCGATTTTTCGCATCGATCATTATCTCGGCAAGGAGTCGGTGCAGAACCTGCTGTATTTTCGTTTCGCCAACACGATGCTCGAACCGGTCTGGAACCGCAATCACGTCCGCAGCGTCAGTATCACGATGACCGAGACCTTCGGCGTCGAGGGCCGGGGCCGGTTCTACGAAGAGGTCGGCGCAATTCGCGATGTCGTCCAGAATCACTTGTTGCAGGTGGTTACGCACCTGGCCATGGAACCGCCCGTCGGGCATGGCGTCGATGCGCTGCGCGACGAAAAGATACGCGTGCTGCGGTCGATTCGCACGGTGACCGGGAAAAGCCTCGTGCGCGGGCAATACCGGGGCTACCGGGACGAAGCGGGCGTCGATGCGGCATCGGACGTCGAGACCTACGCCGCGATGGAGCTGCATCTCGACTCCTGGCGGTGGGCGGGAGTGCCGTTTTATATCCGCGCCGGCAAGCGTCTCGCGACGACGGCGACCGAGGCCCTGGTCGAGTTTCAGCATCCGCCGCGAAACGTGTTCGGCGAATCCTTCACCGACGGCCGTAATTACGTTCGATTCCGCCTCGGCCCGGACCGTGTCGCGATCGGTATCGGCGCGCGCGCCAAGAAGCCGGGCACGGAGCTCGTCGGGGAAGAGGTGGAGCTCTACGTCTGCAATGGCGCGGAAGACGAGATGGGCGCTTACGAACGGCTCATCGGCGACGCGATCGCCGGCGACCCGACCCTGTTCACGCGCGACGACGCCGTACTCGAGGCCTGGCGCATTCTCGATCCGTTGATGCGCATGTCGACACCGCTCCACATCTACGAGCCGGACAGCTGGGGACCGGCGGAAGCCGACTCCCTGGCGCGTCGCGGACACAGCTGGCGGGCCCCGGCGGCGAGCTGATGCATACCGGGACGGTATCAAGGTGAGCAGCGACGAAACCGCCTGGCCACGAAAAGACGCGCCCGGGGCGCCGGGCATCGCGCCGACCTGGACCTCGAGCAGCAAGGACCTGATCGGCACCTCGCTCGGGCCGGGAAGGCTGTGGTTCACGCTCGGCCACGGCATCGTCAACGAAGTCTATTTCCCGCGTATCGACATCCCGCAGATTCGCGACCTGGGCTTCATCGTTGCCGACGACGAGGGTTTCTGGTGCGAGGTAAAGCGTCTCGACGACTACGAGCTGCAACTGCCCGGCCCGGGCATTCCTGCGCCGACGATCGTCCATCGGCACGAGCGGTTCGAACTCAGGCTCAGAATCGCGCCGGACCCGCAACGCGATGTACTGTTGCTGGAAGTCGTCCTCGAGGGCGATGACGGTCTCAGGCCCTACGTGCTGCTGGCGCCTCACCTCGGCGGCAGCGGACACGACAACACGGCCGCCGTCGGCCGACACTACCATCGCAAGGTGCTGTGGGCCGAGCAGGGTCCGTTCGGCCTCGCGCTCGCGGCCGCGGATCGTCGGCAGGCGGAAGCGTTCGGGCGGCTCAGCGCCGGTTATGTCGGTTTCAGCGACGGCTGGCAGGACTTCAACGCGAACCAGGCGATGTCGTGGCAGCGCCAGCGCGCCGGCCCGGGCAACGTCGCCCTGCTCGGCGAACTCGAACGCGAATGCGTTCTGGCGCTCGGCCTCGGATCTTCGCGCACGGCTGCGGCGTCGCTCGCCGCCTCCGCGCTCGCGCGGCCCTTCGATCAGGCCTGGTCCGAGCAGGTCGCGGCCTGGCAGAAATGGCATTCGATCTGCCACGAAAGCATTCGCCTGGAAGCGACCGACCAGACCCTCGACGAGCAGTTCGCCATCTCGCGCATGGTGCTCCGCTGTCACCTGGACAAGGTTTATCCGGGCGCCATGGTCGCCAGCCTGAGCGTCCCCTGGGGTAATACGCGCGACGACCGCGGCGGTTACCATCTCGTCTGGCCGCGCGATCTCGTCGAGTGCGCGACGGCCCTGCTCGGCGTCGGCGGCGAGGCCGAGGCCCGGGACGTGTTGCGATATCTCGTCGCGACCCAGTATGCCGACGGTCACTGGAATCAAAACCAGTGGCTCGGGGGGACGCCTTTCTGGCAAGGCATCCAGCTCGACGAGACGGCACTGCCCGTGCTGCTCGCCGCGCTGCTGCACGAGCGTGACGCACTCATGGAAATCGAGGTCGAGGATATGATTCGCCGAGCGATTGCGTTCATCGTCCGCAACGGCCCGGCGACCGACCAGGACCGTTGGGAAGAAGATCGCGGCATTAACGCGTTTACACTCGCGGTTTCGATCGCCGCACTGATTGCCGGATCCGAACTCCTTTCAGACTCCGAGCGATCGGTCGCAATCGACGTGGCCGACGACTGGAACGCGAGAATCGAATCCTGGCTATTCGTCCGCGACTCGGAACTCGCCTCGCGGTTCGGGGCCGAGGGACACTACATACGCATGGCGCCGCGCGACGCCTGCGGCGACCCGGACGCGGTACGCAGACTCTTCCCGATCAAGAACCTGGAGCAGGACCCCGGGCTGCCCTATGCGGAGCAGGTTTCGACCGATTTCCTGCAACTCGTGCGCTTCGGCCTGCGTTCGCCCGACGACCCGGCGGTGAAGGCTACGATCGCCGTCGTCGACGGCCTGCTCCGCGTCGAAACGCCGAGCGGTCCCGTCTGGCATCGATACAACCACGATGGCTACGGCGAGCATGACGACGGCAGCGGGTTCGACGGCACCGGGCGCGGACGCGGCTGGCCCCTGCTGACCGGGGAGCGCGGTCACTACGAGCTGCTTGCGGGAAACGATGCCGTGCCATACCTGCACGCAATCTGCGCGATGGCCGGACGCGACGGCATGCTGCCCGAGCAGGTCTGGGACAGCGAGCCGATTCCCGAGAGGCGCCTGCGCAGCGGTTCGCCGTCGGGCTCGGCGATGCCGCTGGCCTGGACTCATGCCGAATTCGTCAAGCTGCTGTTGTCGAGCCGGCGCGGCACGAGTTTCGACTGCCCGCGTGTCGCATTCGAGCGCTACAGGACGACAACCGACGGTAGCAGGTGTTCGGTCTGGAGCCGAAATGCGCCGGTACGGGACTGGCGGGCGGGCAGCCGGATCAGGGTCGTTCTCGACGTAGCCACCCAACTTTCCTGGCGAGAAGAAGGGAAAGCCGAATGGCGGCAGGCCTCGACAACCGAGAGTCTTCCCGGCGTGTACACCGCGCTGGTGCCGACGGCCGAATTGCCGGCCGGCTCCGGCATCGACCTCAGGCTGGAGGATCCCGGCAGTGGGGCCGATCCGGAAGAATACCGGCTGCGGGCAACCTGACGGTCGAGGTGTAAGCGGCTTGCCGGTTTTAAGGAATCAGCCCATTCGGGAATAATCCTGAGTGTACCCGGTCGCCGGGCAAGCTTTAGTGATGATCGCGAATTACGGGCGCGCGGTGCCGATCGATCCAGAACCCCCAGGCAACTATTAGCCAGAGTGCCTGTGCAGACCAGGTCACGGCAGCAACGGACGGCGGCGGGGGCCCGACAATATTTGCTGCGTAAATGGTAACCAGAAAAATCGCCAGTCCCCACAACCCGTAGGTGCCGAATTTATCGACAGCGCGAGTGCGACGACAATAAATCCAGATACCGAGACCGAATAACAGCATCTCGACGGGTATCGCCAGCAGCGGATAATTCCACAGCCCGAGACCGGCGAGATTCGTTTCATTCAGTGTGATCGGCATATCCGCGCGATGCACGACGAAGTCCAGGAACCAGTGGCTGACGACGACTATGGCAATCACCGAAAAGGCCCTCTTCCCGCCATTTCGCAGCAGCACGTAAATCCCGGCCAGCAAAATACTCCAGACAACCAGGGCTAACAGGCTATGGGAATAGGGGTAGTGCGTGAACTTCAAAGGCGTCAAAACCGTGTTGCCCGGATCTATCTCGAAGGATTCGACGCCGAGCATAACCAGGCTGGGCCAGATCAGGTCCGCGAGTTGACAGGCGAGAAACAGTATTCCGAGCGAAACCCGGGGCGCAAATTTCTTCGCACCCAGGGCTACGCCGAAGTGTCCGACAAACATTCGCCTTTCAGGACCGCATTAAATCACGCAGGGGGAAGGCATCATAACACCTGCAAGAAAGGTACCCGACAGAAAATTCGGCCCGGAAACCCTGCGCCCCTGATGCCGCGCTCGACGGCAAGGGAAACGGTGTGAGGCTATTCATTTTGATTTATCGATTTGCTCAGCTCGATAGCCAGGCTTCCGCATCCGATTTCCGGTCCCGGTCGAAGGCCCTGATCTCCAGTCCCGGATAAAGAGCGCCCTCGATTTCGCTTATCACTTTCAACCATTCCTTGTCGGTCAGAACAGCGGCCCTGTCGAATTTTTTCATGAGCCCCAGCATCGCGGGGAGACGCGAAAATTCCAGCCGTATCGCTCCGAGCGAAGGCAGATGATAATCGACCACGTCGTAGAGCATTCTGCCGTTTTCGATTCCTTCCGACTTGTCGACCAGTTCGTCCAGCGCTTTTTCCATATGCGCCGTATCGAATTTACCGCTCATTTCGATATCCAGGCGGTTTTCGCCGACTCGCGTTACTTTGAACATCGCTATACACCTCTAATATTCAATAGTGGAAGTTTCCTTTTAGTTTCCGGGAGAGTATTCCGGCCGGCAATTAACCGGAACGCCCGCGGATTTTCGCGGATAGATTTTTGTTTTGCAGTCAGAGTGTAAAATGTCACCTCGATCCCTGGCTCCTGCCGGCACTACCGCGTGCTCGTGTAATTGATAACCCTGGGCGTATACCGGCAGGTTTTCAAGCCTGCCGGCGATCCGGGAGCGAATCAGAAATGGTAATAGTTTTCGTTCAGGTATTCGACCACGTCGGCGACATCCTCGTCGAACCAGACGAGTTCGAGGCTGTTCTTGCAAAAGCGCACCTGTTTTTCGAGCCGGTCGAGCGATTGCACGCTCCGGTCGGCGCGCGTGTAGACGGATTCGTCGTGACAGCCCGTGCAATTGGTGAAGTGCAGGTCGGCGCCGTTTTCGATATCGGCGGCGAAGGCCGGTGCCGCGAGTAACGCCAGCGGCAGGGCGATAAATTTTTTCATCTCGAACTCCTTGCTTCGATATCCGGTTTCAGGACAGGAAAAAGCGCATCATCCACGCGCTCCAGATTTTTGAATCCGGTTCCGCAGCCGCAATGTTAACAGCCGCGCGCTCGTATTGCTCGGCACTTAAGGTAGGCGTGGTATCGAGAAAGTTTCGCATCGACAGCACCGATTGTTCCGGGTGACCCTGGAAGCTCATCACTTCGTCGCCGATCGTAAAACCGAAGTCGGGATAGTCGTCGGTACGCGCGAAGGCCTCCGCCGCCGGCGGCAGGCGGGTGACGCGCTCCTGGTTGAAATGAAACATCCCGGTGCTCTCGGCGACGGGCTGCATCCAGGGGCGGCGGCCGGTGATGTGCACCTCGAAGTTGCCGACCAGCCAGCCGTGCTCGTTGTTGCCGACCTCGCCGCCGAAAGCTTTCGCGACCAGCTGATGACCGAAGCAGGACCCGGCCACGCGCTTGCCCCTGGATGCGGCCTCGCGCACCAGCGCTTCGAGGCGCGGAATCCAGTCGTGGTCGTCGTATACGCTGCAGGGACTGCCGGTGACCAGGAAGGCGTCGTAGGCGTCGAGCCGCTCGGGAAAATGGTTCTTCGAAACGTAGAAATCGTCGATTCGGGCGGCCGGGTTCTCGGGTTGCAGCAGCACGCGGAACTTCAGCGAATCGGTTATGCCGCGGTCGTCGGCCCAGTAGCTTTCCGGGACGGCGTCGAGGATGGCGATTCGGATCGGTCGGTTCATGCGTGTTTTTGCCCGTGGAAAAATGTTTGACTCGGTTTCGAACAATACCTGAAAATCCGCGCTTGAAAAGCCCGCTTGATCGCAGAGAGTACCTATGACACCTGAAGAATTCCGCCGCGCCGGACACCAGTTGATCGACTGGATCGCCGATTACCGCGGCAGCATCGAGACCCGGGCGGTGCGCGCCCGGGTCGAACCCGGCGATATCCGCGGCTCGTTCGCGTCCGTGCCGCCCGAATCGCCCGCCGGCCCCGGGCAATTGCTGCGCGAACTCGAGGAGAAAATCGTCCCGGGCATCACCCAGGTGCAGCATCCCATGCACTACGGCTGGTTTCCGTCGAACGCGTCGCTCGCCTCGACGCTCGGCGACATCGCGAGTTCGGGACTCGGCACGCTCGGCATTTCCTGGGAAAGCTGCCCGGCGCTGACCGAGCTCGAGGAAGTGGTCTGCGACTGGCTGCGCCAGCTCACCGGGCTGTCCGCGGACTGGCGCGGCTGCATCCAGGATACCGCCTCGACCTCGTGCCTGACCGTACTGCTGGCGGCGCGCGAGCGTGCCAGCGATTTCTCGCAAAACCGCGGCGGCCTGCAGGGCGAGAGCATGCCGCTGGTCGTCTACACCACCGCCGAGGCGCATTCGTCGGTGGCCAAGGCCGCGTTGCTGGCCGGTTTCGGCGAAGACAACCTGCGCCAGGTCGAAACCGATCCGCAAACCCGCGGCATGGACCCGGCAGCGCTCGCCGCGGCGGTCGAGGCCGACCTCGCGGCGGGGCGGCGGCCGGCGGCCGTGGTCGCGACTTCAGGCACCACCGGGGTGGTCGCATTCGACCCGATCGACGGGATCGCGGCGGTCGCGCGGCGCCATAAAATCTGGCTGCACGTCGACGCGGCGATGGCCGGCAGCGCGATGCTGTTGCCGGAGTGCCGCGAACTCTGGCACGGCGCCGACGAGGCCGATTCGATCGCCTGGAATCCGCACAAGTGGATGGGCACGATACTCGATTGCTCGCTGCTGTACCTGCGCGACGTCGAGCACCTGGTGCGCGTGATGTCGACCAATCCGAGCTACCTGCGTTCCACGGCCGACGGCGAGGTTACCCAGTTCCGCGACTGGGGGATTCCGCTGGGGCGGCGTTTTCGCGCGCTCAAGCTCTGGTACCACCTCGGTATCGACGGTATCGACGCAATCCGCGCGCGCCTGCGCCGCGACCTCGACAATGCACGGTGGTTCGCGGCCGAGGTCGAGGCCGCCGACGACTGGCGGGTGCTGGCGCCGGTACGGCTGCAGACCGTCTGCATCCGCCACCAGCCCGCGGGCCTGGACGGCGAGGCGCTCGACCGCCATACCCTGGCCTGGGTCGAGCGCATCAACCGCTCGGGGGAAGCCTTCATGAGCCCGTCGCAGCTCGACGGCCGCTGGATGGTGCGCGTTTCCATCGGCGTCGAAGCCACCGAGCGAGCGCATCTCGAAAAACTCTGGGCGCTGTTGCGCGAAACCGCCGACGAGGTCGCCGATGGGTAAAAATTGGGCCGATTTGATAAGACAATGCGGGTAAAAAGCGATACAGTACGCGGTTTTGAAACAGCAGTACGGTAGCGAATCGAGATGGCGCATATTACCTGGAAAATGGCCGACGGCAGCGAAATCAGCGCCGAGGTCAAAGACGGTCTCAACCTGATGGAAGGCGCGACGGCCAACAATGTCCCGCATATCGAGGGCGAGTGCGGCGGCTGCCTTTCCTGCGCTACCTGCCACGTGTTCGTCGATCCCGAGTGGTA
>JASFKL010000128.1:0-10371 GCA_050118655.1 Gammaproteobacteria bacterium
ATATCGGCCAGTACCGGTTCGCTGAACAGGGCGTCTTTCGGGGAGTAGGTGACAATCAGGAAATCGTCGGAGCCGTAGCGCTCGCGAAGCGAACGGTAATACTTGAGACTGCTGTCGTTCTCCAGCACCAGCGAATCGGCCGACGCATCGAGTTCGAACTCGGGGATGTAGAACATGAAATAGGCGATCACCACGATCAGCGCCACCAGGGTTACCAGCGGTTGTTTCAGAACCAGGCGATCGTAGGCGGAGATCAGGGTCGAGAGCATCGGTGTTTCCTTACCGGAGGGTCGCGTAAGCGCTGGCGTGAAAACGACGGTAACCCCATTGGTACTGGGCCGGCTGCAGCCGGACCAGCGCCTCGATCTGGTCGTTCATGTACTGCGCGCTGCTGCTCTCGTCGGCGGCCAGGCGGGCGTGTTCCAGCGTCCTGATCCGAAGACCGAATTCTCCCGGCGGATCGCTGCGGCAGGCGCTGGCGATGAACACGTCGCAGTCGATCCGGGTGCACAGATCCTGCACCAGCGTCGTGGTCGGCGCGTTGAAGCCGAAAAACGTCGACGGGATACTGGCCTTGCCGCCGCCGGGTCTCTGGTCGGGCAGAATCATCAGGCTCCTGCCCTGTTTCAGACCGATCAACAACTGGCGCAGGCCGCTTTTCCTGGTCGGCACCAGCGTACCGCCGCTGCGCGAGCGCGCCTCGAGGACGAACCGGTCGGTCGCCCGGTGTTTCCGCTTGCGCCGCTTGTAGAGCATGATCGCCTCGCAATGCCGTCCCAGCCAGACCGCGAGCGTTTCCCAGCTGCCGAGGTGCGGCGCGAGGATGATCCTGGCCCGGTTGCTGCGGTTGAATTCGTCGCAGATATCGAGCGAGGTAATCGTCGCCAGCACGCGTTCCACGGGCCAGCACCAGACGGCAGCCAGCTCGGTCAGCGCGTAGCAGGTGTGATCCATCGATTTCCGGTACAGCCGCCGCCGTTCGGCGGGCTCGAGGCCGGCGAAGCAGAGTTCGATATTTTCACGGGCCTGGCGGGAGATCTGGTTCGGCGTATTCCGCAGCACCAGGCTGAACAGGCCGGCCAGCCGGTACTGTCCGCGCAGTGGCAGCAGCGACAGCAATTCGAGCCAGCGTTGTACGATCGGCCTGGTCAAGTCAGCGGGCTTGTTCGATCTTCGCCCAGCTGTCGCGCAGGGTCATGGTGCGGTTGAAGAGCGGCCTGTCCGCAGTCGAGTCGTAATCGGTGATGAAATACCCGAGGCGCTCGAACTGGTACGGGAGACTGTTACCGGCGAGTTCGACGGCCGGTTCGAGCTTGGCGCCGGGCATGACGATTTTCGATCCGGGGTTCAGCGCGCTGTGAAAATCGGCCGCCGCGCCCGGGTTCGGAGAATCGAACAGCCGGTCGTACAGATTGACCGTCGCATCCACCGCGTGCCGGGCGCTGACCCAGTGTATCGTGCCCTTGACCTTGCGCCCGTCCGGGCTGCTGCCGCCGCGGCTCTCGGGGTCGTAGCTGCAGATCAGGGCCTCGATTTCGCCGCTGTCGTTTTTGATCACCTCTTTACAGGTAATGTAGTAGGCGAATCGCAGGCGGACCTCGCGCCCCGGGCTGAGGCGGAAGAATTTGGCCGGCGCGTCCTCCATGAAGTCGTCGCGCTCGATGTAGATTTCGCGCGAAAACGGTACTTCGCGGCTGCCGTACTCGGGCTTTTGCGGGTGATTGGCGCCGCTGAATAATTCTTCCTCGTCCTCGGGGTAATTGTCGATGATCACCTTGAGCGGATCGATCACCGCCATGCGCCGCACCGCGCGCGCGTTCAGATCGTCGCGCAGCGCGGTTTCCAGCACGCCCATCTCGATGGTGCTGTCCTTTTTGGTTACGCCGATCATGTCGCAGAAATTGACGATCGATTCCGGCGTGAAACCGCGCCGGCGCATGCCCGATATGGTCAGCATGCGCGGGTCGTCCCAGCCGTCGACGAGACCCTCGCTGACCAGCTGGTTGAGCTTGCGCTTGCTGGTCAGGGAATACTCGAGCTGCAGGCGCGCGAACTCGATCTGAACCGGCCGCGACGGGGTTTCGAGGTTGTCCAGTATCCAGTCGTAGAGCGGGCGATGATCCTCGAACTCCAGCGTGCACAGTGAATGAGTGACGCCCTCGATGGCGTCGGACAGGCCGTGGGTGAAATCGTAGAGCGGGTAGATGCACCATTCGTCGCCGGTATTGTGATGATGGGCGTGGCGGATGCGGTAGAGCACCGGGTCGCGCATGTTGATATTCGGCGAGCCCATGTCGATCTTCGCGCGCAGCACGTGCTCGCCGTCGCCGTACTCGCCGTTTTTCATCGCCTCGAACATCTCCAGGTTTTCTTCGACGCTGCGATCGCGGTAGGGGCTGTCGACGCCCGGCTCCTTGAGCGTGCCGCGGTTGCTACGGATTTCGTCGGCCTTCTGGCTGTCGACGTATGCCTTGCCCTGGCGGATCAGGTCGAGCGCGTAAGCGTACAATTGCGCGAAGTAATCCGACGCGAACGGGTTGCTGTGCCAGTGGAAGCCGAGCCACTCGACGTCGCGCCGGATCGAGTTGACGTATTCGACGTTTTCCTTCTCGGGGTTGGTATCGTCGAAGCGCAGGTTGCAGTCGCCGCCGTAATCGCGCGCGATACCGAAATTGAGGCAGATCGACTTGGCGTGACCGATGTGCAGGTAGCCGTTGGGCTCGGGCGGAAAGCGCGTGACGACCCGGGAAATCTTGCCGGACGCGAGATCGGCATCGATGATGTCGCGGATAAAGTTGGTGCCGCCGCTCAGGCCGGCGCTGGGTTCGTTCATGGAGAGTTCGATATCGAAAGGAATCGCGGAATTCTAACCGATACTATAGCAAAGCTGAATTCATTTACCGTGCCCGGACCAGGGGGGCAGGATACCCGGTTACCCTGATTCTGTTTACGAATGGGTTACAATGGCCGCTGATTTTTCTACCGGGAGGCCAGACATGCCACGATTCAATCGACTTTTAATCACCGGCGCCGCGGGGAACCTGGGGCGCGAACTGCGCCGCGGGCTGGCGCCGCTGGCCTCGACCCTGAGGCTCACCGACCGCGGCGAGATGGCGCCCGCGGGAGACCACGAGGAAGTCATGCAGGCCGAGCTGGGGGATTTCGACGCGATCATGAAAGTCGTCGAGGGCTGCGATGCGATCGTCCATTTCGGTGCGGCCCCGGTCGAGCGTCCCTGGGCGGAAATCCTCGAGAGTTCCATCAAGGGCGGCTACAACGTCTACGAGGCGGCGCGCCGGCACGGCGTCGGGCGCATCGTCTACGCGAGCTCGATCCACGCGGTCGGCTACGAACGCCGCGAGGTCGGCGCGGATACCGACACGCCGCACAACCCCGATACGCTCTACGGCGTCTCCAAGTGCTTCGTCGAAGACCTCGCGAAGCTCTATTTCAACAAGTTCGGCATCGAGTCGGCCTGCCTGCGCATCAACTCCTGCTTTCCGAAACCGGCCGATCGCCGCCACCTCGCCACCTGGCTGTCGTTCGACGACCTGGTGCAACTGGTCGAGCGCTGCCTGGTCTCCGAGCGCATCGGTCATACCGTGGTATACGGTATCTCCGATAACCGCGAGGCGTTCTTTTCCAATCACAAGGTCGCGCACCTCGGCTACAAGCCGAAGGACAGCGCCGAGGATTACCGCGCCGAGGTCGAGGCCGCGGTCGGTCCGGGCGATCCCTTCGACCCGGCGATCGAGTTCGTCGGCGGGTTTCTCTGCGCTTACGGCCACCCCGACGAAGAGGAACGCATCGAACTGTGAAACCGCCTCTTGCGGGGCATCGTATTTCGTTTCCCTGGAATGGATCCCGGCTCGGGGGCCGGGCGACGGCGAGCGATAATTATTCCCAGGTGCTGTGGTGGGTGGATACTTCCGGAATCGGTCGCGGCGGCAGATCGATCGTCGGCGTGCCGATATAGATGAAGCCGACGATGCGCTCGTTGTCTTCGAGGCCGAGCTCTCCCTGAACGTACGGGTCGTAGGCATTGTCGCCGGTCAGCCAGATAGAGCCGAATCCGAGCGCGTTGGCGGCCAGCAGCACGTTGTGCGCGGCCGCGCCGGCCGACAGAATTTGCTCGATTTCCGGAATCTTGGGGCTTTCGGTCAATTGCGCGACCACCACCACGATCAGCGGCGAGCGCAGCGGCTTGTCTTTCTGCTTTTTCAGGTAGGCGGGATCGACATCGGGATCGCGCTTCAGCGTCGCGGCGCCGAAAACTTCCGACAGCCGGTAACGCGCATCGCCGCGAATACTGATGAAGCGGTAGGGATGCAGGCGGCCGTGGTCGGGCGCGGTCAGCGCGGTCCTGAGTATTTGCCGCAACTGCTTGTCGTCCGGCGCGGGCTCGGCCAGCGCCTTGGCGGGCGTCGACTGGCGTCGCAGGTGTTGCAGGGTGTCGATCATAAACGGGTTTATTCGATTTAGCTGAGCCGCCAATGATACACTTCGCCCTCGGTTTTTGCGTAACAATTCCCAGATGATCAAATACCAGGTTAGTTGCCCCGTTCCCGCCAGCCACTACTTCGCGGTGTCGATGCGCATCGAGAATCCCGATCCCGCGGGACAGGCGCTGCGCCTGCCCAACTGGATCCCGGGCAGCTACATGATCCGTGATTTCGCGCGCAACCTGCTCGACCTGCGCGCGACCTGCGATGGCACGGAGATCGCACTCGAACAGCTGGACAAGTCGAACTGGCGCGCGGCGCCCTGCGACGGCGAACTCGGCGTCGAATATCTCGTCTACGCGAAGGACCTGTCGGTGCGCACGGCCTACCTCGACCATACGCGCGGCTATTACAACGGCAGCAGCCTGTTCCTCGAAGCGCCGGGGCTGTCGCAGGAGCCCTGCGAGGTGATGATCGAAAAGCCCGCGGATTCGCGCTATGCCGACTGGCGCCTGGCGACCTCGATGAAGCGCAAGCAGGCCGAGCCCTTCGGCTTCGGGCTGTACGAGGCGGCCGATTACGACGAGCTGATCGACCACCCGGTCGAGATGGGCGCGTTCACGGTAATCCCTTTCGAGGCTTGCGGCGTGCCCCACGATATCGTGCTCGCGGGACGCTTCGACTGCGACCCGGAGCGCCTCGCCGCCGACCTGAAGGCGATTTGCGAGCACCATATCCGTTTCTTCGGCGAACCGGCGCCGATGGATTATTACCAGTTCCAGGTGATGGTCGTCGGCGACGGCTACGGCGGCCTCGAGCACCGCGCCAGCACCAGCCTGGTGGCGAGCCGCGCGAGCCTGCCGCTTCCCGGTGACGAGGGCGTCGGCGACGATTACCGCGATTTCCTCGGGCTCTGCAGCCACGAGTACTTTCATACCTGGAACGTCAAGCGCATCAAGCCCGAGGCCTACCGCCCCTGCGACCTGCAGCAGGAAGTCTATACCGACCTGCTGTGGGCCTTCGAAGGCATTACCTCGTATTACGACGATCTCGCGCTCAGGCGCGCGGGCCTGATCGACGCGCCGTCCTACCTCGAGCTGCTCGCGCAAACCATGACCCGCGTGCGGCGCGGCCCGGGCCGCCTGCGCCAGTCGGCCGCGGAATCGAGTTTCAATACCTGGACCAAGTTCTACAAGCAGGACGAAAACGCCGCCAACGCGATCGTCAGCTACTATGCCAAGGGCAGCCTGATCGCCGCCTGTATCGATCTCAGGATGCGCCTCGCGACCGGCGGTGAAAAGAGTCTCGACGACGTCATGCGCCGCCTGTGGCGGGATTTTCTCGAAACCGGCGAGGGCATCGCGGCGGATCGTATTCAACGGCTCGTCAGCGAGTTCTGCGGCGAGGATCTCGGCGATTTCCTCGAAGGGATGATTTACGGCACCGGCGACCTGCCGCTGCCGCGGCTGCTCGAAGAGGCGGGAATCGAGGTCGCGATGCGCGCGCAGGCGGGCGCGAAGGACAAGGGCGGCAAGCCGGCCGACAAGCAACCGCCGGCGGCCGATCTCGGCGCGATACTGCAGGCCGGCGAGGGCGCGGTCACGGTACAGCGCGTGCGCGAGGGCGGCGCCGCGCAGAGCGCGGGACTCGCGGCCGGCGACCAGCTGGTCGCGGTCGACGGCCTGAAGCTCGATATCGCGAAAATCGAGGAGCGGCTCGGACGCGCGAAACCCGGCGACGTCTGGCAGGTGCATGCCTTCCGGCGCGACGAATTGCATTGCCTCGAAATCGAGCTGCAGGCGGCCGAGGAAAATACTTACCTGCTCGCTGTCGGTGACCCGGTGACCGATACCTGCCGGGCCTGGCTGCGCCTCTGATGTGCGCGGCGCGGTTCGACGAGGCGGCCCTGCGCCGCGTCGTGGAAAACCACGGTCTCGACTGGATTTACCGGCAATCCACCGCCTCGACCAATGCCGACGTGATCGGGCATTACCGGCGCGAACGGCGCGAGGCGGTCGCGGTCTGCGACACCCAGACTGCCGGGCGCGGCCGCCGCGGCCGCCCGTGGCACTCGCCGCCCGGGGCCAACGTCTACTGCTCGCTGGGCCTGTTCAAGGCCATGCCGGCCAATCGCCTGGCCCTGCTCGGCATCGTTACCGCGGTCGCCCTGTGCCGCGCCCTGCGCGCGGTATCCGGCGCCGAGGTAAAGCTCAAGTGGCCCAACGACCTGCTCGTCGCCGGCGGCAAACTCGGCGGCATCCTGGTGGAGTCGCAGCCGCACGATGACGGCCTGTACTTTTTCGCCATCGGATTCGGCCTCAACCTCGCGCTCGACGACACCGATCTCGACGCGATCGGCCAGCCCGCCGCCAGCCTCGCCGACGCGTCGCTCCGGCCGGTCGAGCGCGGCGGCCTGCTGATCGCCGCGCTCGACGAACTGCTGCCCGAGTTGCGGGCATTCGATGCCGGCTCCGACGGTCTCGCAACCGAATTCGCGAACTACGATGCCTATCACGACAAGCGGGTCGAAGTGATCGACGGCGAGCGGCGTATTTTCGGCATCGATCGGGGCATCGGCGCGGACGGCCAGCTGCAACTCGAAACCGGCGACGGGCTGCTATGCTTCTCGGCGGCCGAAATTTCCCTGAGATCCGCGGAGCCATGATCCTGCTCGATTGCGGCAACAGTTCGGCGAAGGCGCAATACCGCGCCGACGGCCGCCTGCTGGCGAGCTTCGCGACAGGCTACAGCGGCGACTGGTGCGCTCGCCTCGGCGGCTGGCTGGACGGACTGCCCGCGAAACGCTGCGTGCTGGCCTCGGTGCTCGACGCGTCCCGGCAGCGGCCGCTCGACGCCTGTCTCGACGCGCGCTTCGGCAACGCGGTCACGCGCTGTGTCTCGGAGCGCGAGCGCTGCGGCGTGGTCAACGCCTACGAGGAACCCGGCCGTCTCGGCGTCGATCGCTGGCTCGCCTTGCTCGGCGCGGCATCGCTGGTCGACGGCGACTGCCTGGTCATCGACGCCGGCAGCGCGATTACCCTCGACCTGCTGCGCGCCGACGGGCGGCACCTCGGCGGCGCGATACTGCCCGGCATCAATACTTCCCGCGAACGCTTCCGGCAGATATTCGGCCACATCGATTTCGACGATCCGCGCATCGCCGAGAATGCCGGGCCGGGCAGTTCAACCGAGGCCGCGATTCAGATAGACTACCCGCTGGATTCCATTCAACGACTGCGAGAACTCGTGTCCGACTGGTTACCTCGCCTCGAATCCGGGGCGACCATCATACTCACCGGCGGGGACGCCGCCCGGGTTCAGAACGCACTCGAACGGCCGGCGCGCATCGTTCCCGGACTGGTGTTCCTGGGCCTTGCCCGGCTGGCCGGCGAATGAAGGTTTTCTTCGTCTTGCTGCTGGTGCTCAACATCGCCTTCGCGGTGTTCCAGTGGCTGATGCCCTACGAACAGATGTTCGGCAAACAGCGCAAGATCCCGGTGGCGCAGGAACTGCAATTGCTGACCGACGCGAACACCGAGATCGTCAGCGAGGCGGAGGTCGTCGCCAGGGACGAGGACGAGACCGACGCGATCGCCGAGGCCGTCGCCCGGGTCGAGAAGGAACTCGCCAGCGAACGCGCCCGACTGGTAACCGAGGACAACAGCGACAAGCGGGTCTGCTACACCATCGGCCCGATTACCGACAAGGCGCGGGCGATCGAATTGAGCGGCCGCTACAGCAGCAAGCGGGTCGACACCGAGATCAAGTCGAGCCTCGAAAAGCAGTACCTCGGCGTGATGGTCTATATCGGCGGTCACCCGAGCCGCCAGGAAGCGGTCAAGACCGCCAACCAGCTGATCAAAAAAGGCATTACCGATCACATCATCGTCGACAAGCCGGGCGAGGATAACGTGCTTTCGCTCGGCGTATTCGGACTCAAGCGCAATGCCGACCGGCTCAAGAATCGGGTAGAAAAACTCGGCTTCGATGTCCGCACCGAGGCACGCTACCGCGAGCGCACCATCTACTGGCTCTACGGCGAGCAATCCAGCGAAGAGCAAGTCCAGAAGCTGCTCGGCGAGGCCGAGGCCGGCGACGGCATCAGCCAGATCCCGACCCGGTGCTTGCCAACTTGAAGTAAACGCAATACCATTCGCAGCCTCGAAAGGGGCCGTAAAGAGTTCCGCGGGACGGCCGGTTCGGTCGTTGCAATAACATAAAGCCGGCGTAGCTCAGTTGGTAGAGCAACTGACTTGTAATCAGTAGGTCCCGCGTTCGATTCGTGGTGCCGGCACCAATCCTCGGCCCCTTGAGAAGGGGCTTTTTCTTTGCCGATTGAACGGTTTCGCGATTAATCTCGAACCCTGCTCACAGTTCGACACGCATTTCGCAACTGATCGCGTTGGCGACGAAACAATAGCGGTGGGCCCGCTCGTGCATTTCGCTTAGCTTTCCGGGCTCGATTTCATGCCCCGGCTCGAACTCGGTCACCGGATGCAGCACGATCTCGCTGACCCTGGTCCGGCCATCGTCGGTTTTTCCCAGCAGGGCGACCGCTCGATCCTGGTATTTCCTGAGCTTCCACCTGGCCTTGGCGGCGAGTGCGATAAAGGTCATCATGTGGCAGGAACTCAGCGCCGCGGCGAGGGCTTGCTCGGGATTCACGTAGCGAGAATCGCCGCCGTATTCGGGCGCCGCGGTCAGGGTTGCCGACAACCCGCCGGAAAAGGTCATCCGATGATTGGTGCTGTATTTTCCGAACGCCAGTTCGCCGGCGCCCAGTGACCAGCTCAGTTTCGCTTCGTACTCCGACATTAACTTCGAACCTCGCCAAATTTCAAAAACGTGTTGGTAAAAATCATCATCGGCAACCGCCGACGCAATATCGGCGGCGCCCGCGGCAATCACCCTATGAGCTCGAAGCGAGCGACTTGTTAGGATCGTAGAACGGTTTCGGAACCACCTCGCAGTCGCGCGTCTCGCCCACCATGTTGACGGTCATGCGTGTACCGATCTCCGCGTACTCGCGCGCCACCATCGCCAGGGCGATGTTTTTTTCGAGGCGCGGCGAATAAATCCCCGAAGTGACGGTGCCGATTCTCCGGCCATCGATGGTGAGCGGCCAGTATTCCTCGTTGGCGCCGACGAACGGCTTGCCTTCGATTTCGAGACCGACGAAGAGCCGCGAGACGCCCTCTTGCTTGATCCGCGCGAGGGCCGCCTTGCTGACGAAATCCGCTTCCATGTCCAGGTTGACCAGGCGGTCCATGCCGAGCTCGAACGGGTTGTTCTCCAGGTTCATGTCCGCCTGGTAGGACAGCATGCCGGCTTCGATGCGGCGGATGCCGGAGGTGTGGCCCGGATGCAGTCCCAGGGGCTGGCCGACCTTCATCAGGTGCTCCCAGAGATCGGCGCCCTTCGACCCGTCGCGCAGGTAGATCTCGTAGCCCAGCTCGCTCGACCAGCCGGTGCGCGAAATGACCAGCGGTACGCCGTTCCAGTCGTGCTCCATGAACCGATAGTATTTCAGCTCGGTCGGCGCGTCGCCGAAAGCGGCGCGCAGGATGTCGCGCGATTTCGGACCCTGGAGTTGCAGCGGCGAGACGTCCGGCTCGTCGATATTCACATCCATGCCCGAATTCACCGCCAGCCCTCTCGCCCAGAGCAGCACGTCGCTGTCCGCGATCGACAGCCAGAAGTGGTTTTCTCCGAGCTTGAGCAGGATCGGATCGTTGATGATGCCGCCGAACTGGTCGGTAATCAGCACGTACTTGCACTGTCCGACCTCGCAGGTCGACAGATCCCGGGGGGTGAGATACTGGGTGAACCGCGCGGCGTCCGGACCGGTGATCTCGACCTGGCGCTCGACCGCGACGTCGCACAGGATGGCTCCGTTCACCAGGTTCCAGAAGTTCTGCACGCGATCGCC
>JASFKL010000129.1:0-10357 GCA_050118655.1 Gammaproteobacteria bacterium
TGTCGAACCAATTCCAGCGGCCTGCCCGTGGCCAGCGGCGTTATCGACGACTGGCTCGGTATCGGCTTTTCGATCAACGGAATTCCGCTGATCGCGAAGATGGACGATGTCAGCGAAATCCTGCCGCCTCCCGAGATGATCCGGGTGCCGGGTGTAATTCACTGGGTGAAGGGTCTCGCCAATATCCGCGGCAACCTGATGCCGATACTCGATATGAAGGAATTTCTATACGGCGAGCAGACCGCCTTCGGCAAGCAAACCCGGATATTGATCATCAACAAACTCGGTGTCGTCGCGGGTTTGCTGGTCGACGAGGTGCACGGTTTACGGCGCTTTAAGCCCGAGGAATTGAAACAGGACGTCGAGCAGGAGGCGGGCTCCATGACTGAATACCTGGCCGGTATATTCGTCGACCAGGTACGCCGCTGGAATGTATTCAGTGTCGAGAAACTGGCTCGAGCCGAGCATTTCCTGCGCGTCGTTTAAAGGCCGAGAATCGAGAAGCCCATGGCATTTCCAGACAAACTGAAGAATCTGTTACCCGGCCGGTCCAGGGCCTCCGCCCCGGCGAGCGGCAAATCCGGAAGCGGCGTCAACAAGAAGACGGCCGCGGTCGGCGGCTTGCTGACCCTGTCGGTGCTGGCAATGGTGGCGATCCTGGTCTTTCAGAGCGAGCAGGCACGCAGGAACAAACTCTATATTACCATCGCCTCGGAACTGCAGGTTATTTCCCAGCAGATCGCGGTCAACGCGCTGGAAGCCTCGTCCGGCAAGAGCGAGGCCTTCGACAAGCTCGCCGAAAATCAGAACCGGTTTCTCGCCAACCTGAACAAATACAACAAGGGTGATCCGGCGCAAAGCCTGCCCCCGTTGCCGCAGCAGTTTTCCCGGTCCTTCTCGGGCCTCAGAACCCTGTGGAACGACTACGACAAGGATATCGCCACCGTGGTCGCGGCCAAGGCCTCGATCGGCACGGTCAGCGATTACGTTACCCAGATCAACGAATCGCTGCCGGAGCTGATGACGCTTTCCAACCAGGTGGTGAACGAATTGGTCAAGGCACAGGCGCCGCGCACCAATATCGCCGTCGCCGCTCGCCAGGTGATCCTGATTCGCAGTATCGAGAACAGCCTGAACCAGATTCTCAACGACGGCAAGATGGTGATGGCGGCCGCCGATAATTTTGCCGCGGATTCGGCCCAGGTCGAAAGACTGCTGCTGGCGATGCTGGAAGGCAATGCCGAGCTCGGGGTCAGCAAATTCACCAATGCGTCGGTGGTCGGCTACCTGCTGCAATTCGCCGATCTCTACTCGGTGGTGCGCAAGAACGTACGTGAAATTCTCGATAACTCGGCGCAGATCTTCAAGGTCCACGAAGCCGCGCTGCGCATCAACGAACTCGGTCCGGTAGTGCTGACGTCTTCCGGCGATCTGATTCGGGCGATCGATGGCAGCGACGCCGCCGGCGAAATCCTCGACTACGCGGGTTACGGCCTCGGCGCGCTGGCCGTGGTGTTGCTGATCCTGCTGATCGTGGTTATTTCGCGCGAAGCGCAGCAAAGCCTGCAGGAATCTCAGGAACAGAACGAGCGTAACCAGCGGGCAATTCTGCGCTTGCTCGACGAGATGACCAATCTCGCCGACGGCGACCTGTCGACTCATACCACGGTCACCGAGGATATCACCGGTGCGATCGCCGACTCGGTGAACTACTCGATCGATGCCTTGCGCGATCTCGTCGGAACCATCAACAAGACCGCGAACCAGGTCCGCACGGCGGTGCGCAAGACGCAGAACATGACCGGCGAACTGGCCGAGGCCAGTGACGCCCAGGCGCGCCAGATTACCTCCGCGAGCGACGCGGTAACCGAGATTTCGAAATCCATGTCCAAGGTTTCGGAGCGCGCCGCCGACTCTGCCGAGGTGGCGAGAAAATCGGTCAGCATCGCACACAAGGGTGGCGAAACCGTGCGCCAGACGATCGAGGGCATGGAAACCATCAGGGAGCAGATCCAGGAGACTTCCAAGCGAATCAAGCGCCTCGGCGAGTCCTCGCAGGAAATCGGCGACATCGTCAACCTGATTACCGAGATTTCCGACCAGACCAACATCCTCGCGCTGAATGCCGCGATCCAGGCCTCGATGGCCGGCGAGGCGGGCCGCGGTTTCGCGGTGGTCGCCGACGAGGTGCAAAGGCTTGCTGAACGAACCGGCGACGCGACCAAGCAGATCGAAGCGCTGGTGAAGACGATCCAGGCCGATACCAACGAGGCCACGGTGTCGATGGAGCAGAGTACCGCAAACGTGGTCAAGGGTGCCCGGCTGACCGAGAACGCCGGCGGCGCGCTCGATCGGATCGAGCAGGTGTCGATGAACCTCGCGCAGCGCATCCTCGAAATTTCCGACGCGACCCGCGACCAGGCCCAGGACAGCGTGCGCATCACCGAGACCATGGATGTCATCCAGCAGATCACCGCCAAGACCTCCGAGGGTTCGACCATGGCCTCCCAGGCGATCGGCGAGCTGTCGGACATGGTCAAGGAAATGCAGAAATCGGTCGCCGGCTTCAAGCTGCCCGGCGTGGGCTCGGCGCAAAGCTTGTCGCAGACCTCGAACGACCTGGCGGCGCTGGGCGTCGAACCGGAAGCCGCTGAATGAGCCAGGCGATGAGTCAACGCGAAACCTCGATCACCCACAGCGCGCTGGGCTGGGTCAAGAAGTCTATCGACGACAACTTGTCCGAGATCGAGGTCGATCTCAAGCGCTACATCGAAGCCGAGAACGACGAACTCCTGCAGCGCGTCAAGGAACGGCTCGGCGTCATCCACGGCGTGCTGATGATGATCGAAAAGTACGGCGCCGCGATGCTCACCGAGGAAATGGTGGCGCTGACCGATTTCATCGGCGAAAATCGCAAGGAAAAAGGCGAACAGGCGCTGGAAGTCCTGTTGCGAGCGGTCCTGCAGTTGCCGGATTACCTCGAACACATCCAGTCGGGACACCGCGATATCCCGATCGCGATCCTGCCCCTGCTGAACGATATTCGCTCGGTCAGAAACCAGGACCTGTTCTCTGAAAAGCTGCTTTTCCTGCCCGATCTGTCGATGCATCAAAAGGGCGCCGAGATCGAGGATATCGACGAGAAGCAGAACCAGGCCTCGAAGATGATCGCCAAAAAGCTGCGCCCGGTTTACCAGTTGGCGCTGGTCAATATCATCAAGGAACAGTCGGTCGAAGAGAGCCTCAAGAAGCTCGAAAAAATCTGCCAGACCCTCGAGGAGCGCTCGTTTTCGGAACAGGTTGCGCGCATCTGGTGGATAATCGGCGCGCTGATCGAGTCGGTCTCCCGCCAGCAGCTCGAACTCGGAGTTTCGATCAAGAACCTGCTCGGCAAGGTCGATGCCCTGTTTCGGGTCATCCTGATTATCGGTGAACGCGGCCTGCTGCGCCGGCAGCCGATCGAGCTGATCAAGAATTTTCTCTATTACATCGCGCAGCCCGAATGCGACGGTCCCAAGACGCAGGCGATAAAAACCGCTTACCGACTCGAACAGTTCCTGCCCTCGGAATCGGCGCGCAGCGAATTGCTGAACAATATCGCGGGGCCCAACCAGGCGCTGATGAAAACCGTCGCCGAGGCGATGAAGGCGGATATCGAGTCGGTCAAGGCGACGCTCGAAGTCTATGTCAACGGCGATCTGTCGCGGGTCAGCGCGCTCAAGGATTTGCCGCAGGAGATGCACGTGATCTCCGATACCCTGGCGATGATCGGCCTGGGCTCGCAGCGTCAGCTGGTCGAGGCGCAGATCGAGGTCGTCAAGGATATTCTCGACGGCAACAAGGCGGCGGAAGAAGAGCAACTGCTGTCCATGGCCGCCGAGTTGATACAGATCGAGCAGGCCCTCGACCAGATGCCGAAACGTCACCCGGCAGGCCCCTCCGATGAATCGGCTTCGAGCTCGGGCGTATCGCGGGACTACGAACTCGACAGCGTGTTGACCGCGGTGGTCACCGCGGGTCTCGACAATATCCAGAAAACCAAGAATGCGATCATCGAGTTCATCAAGGATTCGAGCCACAGCGAAAATATCGATTACAGTATCGCGATGATGGAAGAGGCGCGCGGGGCGATGCAATTGCTCGATCAGCCGCGCGCGGTCGCCGTGGTCGACGGCCTGCTGACCTACCTGAGGGGCTACGATATCGTCGAGTTCATGGAGTCGAGCCGCCTCGATGCGCTGTCGCAGGTCGTGGTCAGCCTCGAATACTATCTCGAGGCGCTCGGCGAACACCGCAGCGATGCCGAGAGTATCCTCGACCTGGCGGATATCCAGCTCAAGGAGTTGCTGGCCAATGTGCACCTCAAGCAGGAGGGTGACGAAACCCAGCTGCTGGTGCTGGTCGACGACGAGAATTCCGGGGACGGAAGCGAAGATGCCGGGATCGAAGCCGAGGCTGAAGTCGAAGCCGGCTTGGCCGAAAGCAGGGACGAGGATGCAGGCAGGCCGGAGCCCGCGGCTGAAGCACCGCCCGGGGCCGAGCAGCCGGAGGCGGCGAAACCGGTACCCGAGGCGGGTACGGTTACCATGGCGATGCCGGTGGCGCTCGATACCTCGGTAATGCAGATCGAGGAAATCCACGCGCTCAAGGATCAACCGCAGCGCAAGGCGTCGGAGAAGCCGGGCGAGACCGCGAAGACCCCGGTTTCCCCGGCCGGGGAAAAACCGGCGATTTCCCCCGAAGAGATGCTCGAAGTCGAGCCGGTCGAGGAAGATCTCGAAGTCCTCAAACCGGGCAGCGATCCCGAAATTCTCGAGATATATCTCGAGGAAGCGCAGGAAGAGGCGCAGAATATCGCGCGCATGCAAAAAGACTGGGCGCTTCACCCCGAAGACGAGAATGCCTACAAGAACATCCGCCGCGCTTTCCACACCATCAAGGGCAGCGGACGGCTCGTCGGGGCGATCAAGATAGGCGAATTCGCCTGGGACTACGAGCAGCTGCTGAACCGGGTCATCGACAAGACCATCGCCCCGGACGAGAAGGTTATCGAGGCCGTGGGCAAGGCAGGCAAGGCTCTGCCCGAACTCATCAACGAATTAACGACCGGCGAGAAGCCCAGGGCCAGAATCGCTTACCTGAGAGGCCTTGCGCGCGCGTTGGCGGAGTTCAAAGCCGAGCAGTTACTGGTCGAGCACACGCAGATGATGCAGGCCGTGCAAATGAACCGCGAGCAGGACGGCGATGACGACGAGGGTCCGCAACCCTTCGGCATCTCGACCACGCAGGTCGTTCCCCAGGAACTTATCCGCAAATCGCAGGATGCGACCGAAAAGGCCGTCGCGCAGGCCGCGAAACAGGATGGTTTCGAAGACACGCAGCTGATGGACGCGGGCGAAGATCTCGAGAGCACCCAGTTGATGGATCCGTCCGAAGCGCCGACCGAAGAAGCCCGCGAAGAGGCAGATGCCGAGGTCGAATTCGGCGAAACCGAGGTTTCTTTTGCCGATGCCCCGACCCAGTACACCCAGGCCATCGATTACGCGCCGGTGATGGCGGAATCGGCAGACGAAGAGCCCGAGGAGCCGGAGCCGGAACTGCCCGATGAGATCGAATCCGAATCGCTGCAAGCGGACGATCGCCAGCAAATCACCGTGGAAACGGTCGGTGAGGATTTCGTCGCTGAAGATTTCGCCGACGATCATGACGCCTCGGCGGACCGGATAGCCTTCGGTTCGCCGCCGAGCGGGTTCGATTCGCCCCAATCCGGCGGCGGTGAAGCGCCGGCCGAGGATGCCGGGGCGGAAGCTGTCGCCATGGAAACCATGGACGAGGAACCCGATTCGGACGAAATCGTCATGCAGACGCTTAACGAGGAGCCCGAGTCCGACGAAATCGTCATGCAGACGCCGGAGGAGGAGCCCGGGTCCGACGAAATCGTCATGCAGACGCTGGAGGAGGAGCCCGAGACCGACGAAATCGTCATGCAGACGCCGGAGGAGGAACCCGGGTCCGATGAAATCGTCATGCAGACGCCGGAGGAGGAACCCGGGTCCGACGAAATCGTCATGCAGACGCCGGAGGAGGAACCCGAGTCCGACGAAATCGTCTTGCAGACGCTGGACGAGGAGCCCGATTCGGACGAAATCGTCATGCAGACGCCGGAGGAGGAGCCCGATTCGGACGAAATCGTCATGCAGACGCCGGAGGAGGAGCCCGATTCGGACGAAATCGTCATGCAGACGCTGGACGAGGAGCCCGATTCGGACGAAATCGTCATGCAGACGCCGGAGGAGGAGCCCGATTCGGACGAAATCGTCATGCAGACGCCGGACGAGGAGCCCGATTCGGACGAAATCGTCATGCAGACGCCGGAGGAGGAGCCCGATTCGGACGAAATCGTCATGCAGACGCCGGAGGAGGAATCCGGGTGGGACGAAACCGTCATGCCGACGGAATCGCCCGATGACGGCGAAACATCCGCCGACGAGTCGGCCGTGTACGCGGAAAACCAGCCGGTCGACGGGCCGGACGCCGAACAGGAGACCCCACCCGACCCTTTCGTAGAAACCAAAACGGGGCTCCTGCCTGGAAGAGAGGCAGGAGCCAGCCTGTCCGCGGAGAAAGAGCCGCAAGAACCAACCGGCCTGTCGTTCGATCCGGAACTGCTGATCATATACCAGCAAGAGGTCGAACAGCACCTCGGCATAGTAAGTTCCGCCCTTGACCGCGCGGAAAAAATCCAGGAGCTGATTCCCAGCGAGGAAATATATCGAGCCCTGCACACCATTCACGGCGCTTCGCGCACCGCGGATATTTCGACCATCGGCGAACTCGCCGACCTGATGGAGCGTCCCCTCAAGGAAGCGATCGGCCAGAAACTCGCGCTCGACATGGAAATCGTATCCCTCTACCGGCAGGGACAGCACGCGATCCAGTCGATGACCGCCGAACTGGTCGAAGCCCGCCAGCTCCCGCCGATTCCCGCGGATCTGAAGACCAGCTTCCAGGCGCTGGCCGCCGATTTCCGGGAGCACACGGTCGAACTGCCGGAAGACGAGCCCGGGACCAGCGGCGGCTTCGTCGATACCCTGACGATGATGAGCGAAGCGGTCGCCGGCGGCCAGGACGACGAGTTGCTGGAAATATTCGTCGACGAAGCCAATGAATTGCTCGAGATGAGCGATAACACGCTGCACGAGTGGGCCGCCCAGTCGGGCGACGACAAGGCCGCCCAGGAGTATGCCGCGGTAATGGAGCTGCAGCGCTACCTGCACACGCTCAAGGGCGGCGCGCGGATGGCCGAACTGTCGGAGATCAGCGATCTCTCGCACGAACTGGAATCCATGTTCATCGCGGTCATCGACGGTCGCGTCGAAAAGAGCGACGAACTGATAGAACTGCTGAAAGACAGTTTCGACCTTCTGCACCGGCAAGTCATCGAGGCGCGGCAGGGCCAGAATATGAGCGATTCCGCGGCGATGGTGGACATGCTGCGTAACCTGCGGCTCGACGAAGACGAACGCGGCTACGAGGATAGCGTCGAGGAATCGACCGAGGTCGACCGTGAAGATATCAATATCGTCAGCGAAAACCTGCCCGAAGAACCCCTGACGGGTCCGGAGAGGCAGTCCCAGGACGTCATCAAGGTGCGCGCCGACCTGCTCGACAATCTCGTCAGCTCGGCGGGCGAGGTCAGCATTTACCGCGCCCGCATGGAGCAGCAGGTCGCCGGTCTCGGGTCTTACCTCGGCGAACTCGGGCAAACCATATCGCGCCTCAAGTCCCAGCTGCGCAGCCTCGAGGCCGAAACCGATGCGCAAATTCATTTCAGTCATCGCGCCGAGGCCTCGCGCTCCGATTTCGACCCGCTGGAAATGGATCGCTACACGCTGATCCAGGAACTGTCGCGCTCGCTCAGCGAATCGGTCAACGACCTCTCCAGCCTGCAGGTCATGCTCGGCGACCAGGTCAAGGATTCGGAGACCCTGCTGTTGCAGCAGTCGCGGGTCAATACCGATTTGCAGGATGGCCTGATCAAAAGCCGGATGGTGCGTTTTTCGGGCCTGCTGTCCCGCCTGCGCCGGCTGGTCAGGCAGAGCAGCCAGGAGCTGGGCAAGAAGGCCGAACTGGTGATTACCGGCGAGGAAAACGAAGTCGACAACAAGGTGCTCGACCGCATGGTCGCGCCGCTCGAGCATATTATCCGCAACGCCCTGTCGCACGGCATCGAAACGCCGGTGGAGCGGGTCAAGAAGGGCAAGCCCGAGGCCGGTAGAATCGGCATCGATATTACCCGCGACGGCTCAGAGGTGGTGATCAAGGTCAGCGACGACGGCGCCGGCGTCGATATCGAGAAAGTCCGCAGCCGCGCGATCAAGCTCGGACTGCTCGACAAGAGCCAGCCCGTCAGCGACGCCGACCTCGTGCAGTACATCCTCGAGCCGGGATTCAGCACCGCCGAGCACGTCACCCAGCTGTCCGGCCGCGGGGTCGGCATGGACGTGGTCGATATCGAAATCAAGCAGCTCGGCGGTACGCTGCAAATCGAAACCAATCCCGCCGGCACTACGTTTATCGCGCGGCTGCCGTTTACCTTGTCGATCAACCAGGCCATCCTGGTCAGGACCGGCGACGAAACCTATGCCATCCCGTTGATCAACATCGAGGGTATCACGCGACTCGATACCGCGCGGCTGCTCGAGTACTACCGCGAGGAAGCGCCCGAACTCGAGTACGCGGGCCAGCAGTTCGCCCTGCACAGCCTGTCTAAACTGGTGGGCCAGGATATTCCTTTCCAGCCGGCGCCCGACGAGCAAAAGCAACCCGTTATCCTGAGCCGGGCAGGCGACATACGGGTTGCGCTGCATGTCGACGAAGTGCTCGGCAACCGCGAAATCGTGGTCAAGAACCTCGGCAAGCAATTGAGCCAGGTCAAGGGCCTGGCCGGCGCCAGTATCCTCGCGGACGGCAGCGTGGTGCTGATCCTCGACGTCAACGGGCTGGTGCGGCAAAGCGTGGCCAACGCGGTCAAGATCGTCTACCAGCCGGAGAGAGCGAGTTCGCCGAAGACCCGCGACACGGTGATGGTGGTGGACGATTCGATTACCATGCGGCGCGTGGCGAGCAAGCTGCTCGAACGCCATAATTACAAGGTGATCACCGCCAAGGACGGGGTCGACGCGTTGGCACAGTTACAGGATGTTCATCCGGACGTGATGTTGCTCGACATCGAAATGCCGCGCATGGATGGTTTCGAACTCGCGGCGCATATGCAAAACGAAGCCAATTTTTCTTCCATTCCGATCATCATGATTACCTCTCGTACCGGCGAAAAGCACCGCGACCGGGCACTGGAAATCGGCGTTGCCAATTACATGGGCAAGCCATACCAGGAGGAAGAATTGATCGAGAACATTCAAAGCGCATTGGCCAGGTAAGCGAGGATGAACGACCAGTCGACATCGGTGCGCTGCATGCTGTTACCGCTGAAATCGCTGAACCTGCTGTTGCCCAATTCGGCGGTCGCCGAAATCATCGGTTATTCGGCCCCGCGCGAGCTCACCGGTACCAGCGACTGGTTTGCGGGCGTGGTGCTGTGGCGCGGGGTTTATATCCCGGTCGTCGCGGTGGAGCAAATGTGCGGCGTGGATACCGCCGAGGTGCGCCCGCGTGCGCGGATCGCGATCATTTACAACCCGGAGAAGGATCCCGAGCTACCCTATCTCGGAATCCACATCCAGGATATTCCGCGCGCCTACCTGGCCGAGGCCGACAGCATGATTTCGGGCGGCGACGAGGGTCTCGGCGAATTCCTGATTACCCGCGTCGACGACGAGGAACTGGCGCGCGTGATCCCGGATCTCGACAAGATCATCGCCACGCTGAAACAGGAATACAACCAGTCGATGCTGGATCAATTGACCCGTTAAGAACTTTCGCGCAGAGACTTACGCGAATTTCTTAACCGGTCGTCCCCGCGCAAGCGGGGATCTCCCTAAGCTCCCCCGGTTACAGGATTCCCGCCGGGCCGCGGCTTGCGCGGGAATGATCCCGGGAATCGTCACGCCCGCAAGCCGCGCAGCGGCTTCCGATGCGTCGGGTCGCCGGAATCTCCGAATCCCCGACGCTCGCCGTCAGCGGGACTCCGGGATCTGGGAAGCTCGGGACAGTCCAGCTGTCGCCGGACTTTTCCTGCTGTAGCCGTCACGACCGACAGCTGTCCTGTCCCCCTCGAAGGGAGCAAAGCATCTCAACAACTCCTCGATTGCGGCCGAAGATCGCTCCGGGAGAATCCTCGCAACTTTTTGGGAAGATCTGCGATTCGGTACGATTCTTTTTTGGAGTTGCTTACATA